>DASTYI010000030.1:0-51498 GCA_035765045.1 Iamia sp.
AGAAGGGCGCCTCGCTCGTCGAGTACGCGCTGCTCGTGGCCCTGATCGCCGTCGTCTGCATCGTCGCCGTGACGTTCCTCGGCGACTCGGGCGCCGACAAGTTCTCGAAGGTCGGCGAGTCGATCAGCAAGTGATCCGGCCGGTCTGACGACCGCAGAAGGGGCGGGCCCTCCGGGGCCCGCCCCCTTCGCGTCGTCCCCCGGGCTCGCCCGTATCGTCGTCGGGGATGAGCGACCAGCCGATCTCCCTCAGCCCGTCGGGTCCGCCCGAGACCGTCCTCGCCCCCGAGCCCGAGGAGCGGCTCGCCGCCCTGGCCTCGGCGCTGGAGGCCCCCGCCACCGAACGCCGTGACGCCGTGGCCGCCGTCGTGGCCCGCTTCCCCCGCTTCCTCGACGGCTGGGCCCGCCTCGGCCAGCTGGGCCGCGACGACGTCGAGGCCTACGCCGCCTTCCGGGTCGGCTACCACCGCGGCCTCGACACGCTGCGGGCCAACGGCTGGCGGGGCACCGGCTACGTCCGCTGGCAGCACGAGACCAACCGGGGCTTCCTGCGGGCCCTCCACGGCCTCGAGCGGGCCGCCGCCCGCATCGGCGAGGACGACGAGGCCGAGCGCTGCGCCCTCTTCCTCCGCCAGCTCGACCCCGCCTGGCCCCCCGCCGACCTCGACTGACGTCCCCCCGACCCTTGGACGGGAACCCGCCGCATGCGGCGGATGCCGTCCAAGGTCGGGGTCAGTCGGCGTCGCTGAGGTAGATGGTGCGCTGCTCGCTGTAGTGGTCGAGGGCGGCGGGGCCGAGCTCGCGGCCGAGGCCGCTCTGCTTCATCCCGCCGAAGGGGGTCTCGACCCGCACCGAGGAGTGCGAGTTGACCGAGAGGGTGCCGGTGCGGAGGCGCTTGGCCACCCGGATGGCCCGGGTCGAGGAGCCCGTCCACAGCGAGCCGGAGAGGCCGTAGGGCGAGTCGTTGGCGATGCGGACGGCGTCGTCCTCGTCGTCGAAGGGGATGACGCTGGCCACGGGGCCGAAGATCTCCTCGCGGGCGATCCGCATCCCGTTGTCGACGTCGGCGACCACGGCGGGGGAGAGGTAGAAGCCGGGCCGGTCGAGGACCTCGCCCCCGGTGACCAGCCGGGCCCCCTCGCCGGCGCCGATGCCGAGGTAGTCGAGGCTGACCTGGCGTTGCCCGGCGCTGACCATCGGGCCCATCTCGGTGGCCTCGTCGAGCGGCTCGCCGACCACGACCTTCTCGGTCGCCGCCGCGAAGGCCGACACGAAGGCCTCGTAGGCCGGGCGCTCGACGAGGATGCGGCTGCGGGCGCAGCAGTCCTGGCCGGCGTTGCCGAAGACCGACATCGGCGTGGCCGCGGCCGCCTTCTCGATGTCGGCGTCGGCGAACACGACGGCGGCCGACTTGCCGCCCAGCTCCAGGCTGACCCGGGTGATCGTGTCGGCCGACTGCTTGAGGATGTGGGCGCCGGTGGCGGTCTCGCCGGTGAAGCCGACCTTGGCGACGCGGGGGTCGCCCACCAGCAGGTCGCCCAGCGAGGCGCCCGGCCCGGCCAGGACGTGGACGGCCTCGGCGGGGACACCCGCCTCGACGAGGACGTCGCCGAGGGCGAGGGCGGTCAGGGGGGTCAGCGACGCCGGCTTGAGGATGATCGGGTTGCCGCAGGCGAGGGCGGGGGCGACCTTCCACGAGGCGATCAGCAGCGGGAAGTTCCACGGCACGATCAGGGCGCAGACGCCGACCGGCTCGCGCAGGGTGAGGGCGATGCCCCCGTCCATCACCGGGATGGTGGCGCCGGTGTGCTTGTTGGGCCAGCCGGCGTAGTACTCGAAGGTGCGGGCGGTGGCCTCGACCTCCCAGCGGGCGTCGCCGATCGGGTGGCCGGCGCCGGTGGCCTCCAGCCGGGCGATGTCCTCGGCCCGCTCCCGCAGCAGGGCGGCGACCCGGGCCAGCACCCGGCCCCGCTCGGTGGCGCTGGTGCGGGGCCAGGCGCCCTGGCCGTCGGCGAAGGCGGCGTGGGCGGCGGCGATGGCGGCCTCGACGTCGGCCGGCCCGGCCTGGGCGACCTGGGCGAACGGCTCCCCGGTGGCCGGGGCGATCACGTCACGGGTCGCCCCGTCGGCGGCCTCCCGGCGCGCTCCGGAGACGACGAGGAGGTGGGTGTCGGACATGCGGGTGCGGGCTCCGAGGAGTGGTGGTTCGGTGGGCGTCGGGGGACGCGGCATCATACGGCCGGCCGTTCTGCGAACCCGCAGGCGGGGACTGCAGCGCAGACGCTGAGCGAGGGAGCAGGAATGGGTCGGTTGGAGGGCAAGGTGGCGCTGATCACGGGGGCCGCCGGGGGCATGGGCCGGGTGGCCGCCGAGATGTTCGCGGCCGAGGGGGCCAAGGTCGCGGCCATGGACCTGAAGGGCTGCGCCGACACGGTCGCCGCCGTCACCGAGGCGGGGGGCGAGGCCCTCGACCTCACGGCCGACGTCACCGACGGCGCCTCGATCGACGCCGCCGTGGCCGCCACCGTCGAGGCCTTCGGCGGGCTGACGATCCTCTACAACAACGCCGGCGTGAGCCTGGGCGACGACGACGGCGTCACCACCACCTCCGAGGACACCTGGGCCACCACCATGGACATCAACGTGGCCGGCGTGTGGCGCTGCTGCCGGGCCGGCATCCCGGCGATGGAGGCCAGCGGGGGCGGGTCGATCATCAACGTCGCCAGCTTCGTCGCCCACGTCGGCGCCGCCACCCCGCAGCTCGCCTACACCACGTCGAAGGGCGCGGTGCTCTCGATGACCCGGGAGATGGCGGTCATCTACGGCAAGAGCGGCATCCGGGTCAACGCCCTGTGCCCGGGGCCGGTGCTCACCCCGCTGCTGGCCAAGTTCCTCTCCGACGACGCCAAGCGCCAGCGCCGCCTCGTCCACATCCCGATGGGCCGCTTCGGCGAGGCCGCCGAGATGGTCCAGGGCGCCCTGTTCCTGGCCTCCGACGAGTCGTCGTACATGACCGGCCAGTCGCTCCTGATCGACGGTGGCATCACCGCCGCCTACACCACGCCGGAATAAGGAGAGCCCATGCCTCCCGGAGGGATCCTCACCGCCGACGAGCTGCGCCAGGCCGTCCGCGACGACGCCGTCGACACCGTCCTCGTCTGCTTCCCCGACATGCAGGGGCGGCTGATGGGCAAGCGGGTCACCGGTCGGTACTTCGTCGACAACGTGCTCGACGGGACGATCGAGGCCTGCGACTACCTGCTCGCCGTCGACGTCGACATGACGCCGCTGCCGGGTTACACGTTCGCCAACTGGGACACCGGCTACGGCGACATGTCGGCGGTGCCGGACCTCGCGACCCTGCGGCTCGTGCCGTGGATCCCGAAGACGGCGCTGGTGCTGTGCGACCTGGTGGAGGAGGGGACCAGCGAGCCGATCGCGGTCTCGCCCCGGGCGATCCTGCGGCGCCAGATCGAGCGGGCCGCCGAGAGGGGGCTCACCGTCAAGATCGGCGCCGAGCTGGAGTTCTTCCTCTTCAAGGACACCTACGCCGAGGCCCGCCGGAAGCGGTACCGCGACATCACTCCGCACTCGGACTGGATCGAGGACTACCACATCCTCCAGACGACCCGGGACGAGCCCGTCATCCGCCAGATCCGCAACGGCATGGATGCGGCGGGCGTGCCCGTCGAGTTCTCCAAGGGCGAGGCCGGCTACGGCCAGCACGAGATCAACCTCGTCTACGCCGAGGCGCTGGAGATGGCCGACCGCCACGCCATCTACAAGAACGGGGCCAAGGAGATCGCCGACGCCAACGAGGTGTCGATCACCTTCATGGCCAAGTGGACGATGGACGACGTCGGCTCGTCGTGCCACATCCACTCCTCGGTGTGGGGCGACGGGGGCCGCACCTCGCTCGCCGTGCACGACTCCGACGACCCCAAGGCGCTCTCGCCGACGGTGCGGCACTGGCTGGGCGGGCTGGTCGCGGCCTCCCGCGAGCTGACCTGGCTGTTCGCCCCCAACGTCAACTCCTACAAGCGCTACATGCCCGACTCGTGGGCGCCGACCGCCATCGCCTGGGGCGACGACAACCGCACCTGCGGGCTGCGCATCGTCGGCCACGGGGCCCACCGGCGGGTCGAGAGCCGCATCCCCGGCGCCGACGTCAACCCGTACCTCGCCTACGCCGGCGTCATCGCCGCCGGCCTCCACGGGATCGAGAACGAGCTCGACCCGGGCGAGGCCTTCGTCGGCAACGCCTACGAGTCGACCGAGGTCGAGCGCATCCCCGCGACCCTCGTCGAGGCCATCGAGCTGTTCGAGGCGTCCGAGGTCGCCCGCTCGGCCTTCGGCCCCGACGTCCACCACCACCTCCTCAACACCGCCCGCCAGGAGTGGCTCGCCTTCAACCGCACCGTCACCGACTGGGAGCTCCTCCGCGGCTTCGAACGCCTCTGATCGTTCTGTCCATCCCCATGGACCGCTGAGGTCCACGGGGATGGACAGAACGGGGCGGGTACGGTCGGTCGCATGGCAGCAGCTGGTGGAACGGGACCGATCGGGCCGTACCCGGAGCGGGTCGGCGAGGACGAGGCGGCCCGGGCCGACTACGACAAGCTCCGGCGGCGGGTGCTGTGGTCGCTGCCGTACGGGCTGTACGTCCTGGGCAGCCGGGACGGCGAGCGGCGCAACGGGATGACGATCAACTGGGTCACCCAGGTGAGCTTCGAGCCCAAGCTGGTGGGCGTCGGCGTCGAGAAGACGGCCCTCACCCACGAGCTGGTCACCGCCGGGGGCGTGTTCAGCGTCAACACGATCAGCCGGGAGGACCGGGCGATCGTCCGCAAGTTCACCAAGCCGGTCGAGGTCGACACGGCGGCGATGACGCTCAACGGCTTCCCGTTCCACGACGGGGCGAGCGGGGCGCCGATCCTCGACCAGGCCCCGGCCTACGTCGACTGCGCCGTGCGCCAGGCGGTCGACTGCGGCGGCCACACCTTCTTCATCGGCGAGGTGGTCGACGCCGCCTTCCAGCACGCCGAGGACACCGAGGTGCTCCGCATGGAGGACACCCGCATGTCCTACGGCGGCTGAGGGCTAGCCCACCGAGAAGAGGTTGCCCTGGGTGGTGCGGGGCCGGGTGACCGGGCGGGTGAAGTGCTTGGACAGGGTGTTGATCTGGTCCTGGTAGTTGGACCCGATCTCGGCGCCGTAGAGGAACTCGGGGACCTCGGTCATCTTCGAGTACGTCATCCAGCACACCCGCTGGCCCTGCTCGACGACGAAGGGGACGTCGTGGGCCCGCACCTCGAGGGTGGCCTGGCTGCCCCCGCCGACCCGGCCCTTGGTGCCCCAGCCCGAGCTGGTGTCGAACCCGAAGCCCGGGTCGAAGAAGCCGGCGTAGTGGGTGCGGACCTCACCGCTGCGCACGTCGTAGGGCACCATCTCGGCGGCCAGCAGCGGGGGGATGGTGATCGCCTCGCGGGACAGCAGCAGGTAGAACTCCTCGGGTTCGAGGACCAGCCGCTCGTGGTCGACGTCGCGGTAGACGGGCTCCCAGAACCGCTGCCAGAGCTGGTCCCGGTCGTCGAAGTCGAGGACCTCGGTGTTGCGCTTGGCCCGGTAGCCGACGACCCCGTGCTCGTCGCCCCGCAGGTCGAGGGTGAGCCCGAGCCCCTCGTCGGTGATCGGCATCGGGACCTTCTTGCCCGTCTCGGGGTCGTGGACGAGGCCGACGTCGCGGTGGACGGCCCGCAGCTCCTCGTCGGTGACGAGCCCCGGGTTGTTGTCGAACAGCCGGAGCTGGACGAGCGTCATGTCGGGCCGGATGAGGAGCGGGAAGGTGCGCGACACGACCTCGACGTAGAGCGGTCCCCGGTAGCCCCGGCGGATCTGGTCGAAGGAGTCGGAGCGGTCGGTGAGGGCCCGGCACAGCGTGTCGACCCGGCCGGCCGAGCTCTTGGGGTTGACGAAGCCGGCCAGGTCGGCGGGCAGGTCGAGCGACTCGCGCAGCGGGATGAGGTACGGCCGCCGCGGCTCGAGGACGAGGCCCCGCTGGGGGTCGATCGGCATCTCCTCGATGGCGTACTGGTCGATCGCCGCCTGCACCGACGAGGAGTGGGCGAGGAAGCTGGCCCGGAGCCGGTAGGCGACGGCGCCGAAGCGCAGGTCGAGGCTGGCCGGCTGGATGTTGCCCCGGGGGACGTCGGGGGCGCGGATGACGCCGTCGGCGATCGCCTGGCGGAGCGCCTGCACGGGCAGGACGCGCCCGTGGACCACACGGGCGGGAGGGGCGGGTTCGGTCTCGGGCTGCACCAAGCGGGGCATCGTACGTCGTCGCCGCGAGCCGTCCCGTACGGTCGGGGGGATGACGGCCGGCCGCGAGCACCAGGTGCGCCAGGGGGTCCTCCGCTTCTCCTACGGGATCATGGGCTCGGGCAAGTCGACCGTCGCCCTCCAGGTGCACCACAACCTGATCCGCCGCGGGCTGCGGGGCGTCCTGTGCACGCTGTTCGACCGGGAGGGGACGTCGGTGTCGAGCCGGCTCGGCGTGTCGCACCCGGCCGTCGAGGTCACGCCCGACGTCGACCTGCTGGCCTTCGCCCGGGCCGAGGCCGCCGCCGGCGACGGGCACCTCGACTTCCTGGTGTGCGACGAGGTCCAGTTCTACGCCGAGGACCAGATCGACCAGCTGGCCGCGGTGGTCGACGAGATGGGCGCCGACGTCTTCGCCTACGGGCTGCTCACCGACTTCCGGGGGCGGCTCTTCGACGGGACCCGGCGGCTGATGGAGGTGGCCGACGAGCGGGTGCCCCTCAGCGTCGAGACCCGCTGCTGGTGCGGTCGCCGGGCCACCCACAACGCCCGCCTGGTCAACGGGGTGATGACGCGGGAGGGCGAGACGGTGGTCATCGCCGACACCGAGGCCATCGGCGCCGCCGACCCGCCGCTGTTCGGCGACCTGGTGACCTACGAGCTGCTCTGCCGCCGCCACTACGTCGCCGGCCTCGTCCGGTAGCGGCGGGGGACTACGTTTCCCCGCCCATGAGCGAGAACGGTCCTGCCCGCCTCCCCGACACGGGGACGCCGGCCGACGAGCTGCTGGAGAGGATCGACACGGCCCGGGCCGGCGACCTCGACTGGAAGGGCGGCCGGGCCTTCAGCCTCGTCTACAACTCGGGCGACGAGGCCCACGAGGCCGTCCTCCACGCCGTGGCCGACCGGTACCTGCACGAGAACGCCCTCAACCCGTTCCGCTACCCGAGCCTCCTCCAGATGGAGCTCGACCTGGTGGCGATGGGCGCCGGGCTGTTCGGGGGCAGCCCCGACGCCGGGGCGGTCACGGCCGGCGGGAGCATGAGCATCTTCTGCGCCGTCCAGGTCGCCCGGGGCCACGCCCGGGCCGAGATGGGCATCGCCGAGCCCCAGGTCCTCGCCCCGGTCACCGCCCACCCCGCCTTCGCCAAGGCCTGCGACCTGCTCGACATCGAGCTGGTCCTCGTGCCGGTCGGGGCCGACGGCCGGGTCGACGCCGGGGCCATGGCCGAGCGGATCACCGATCGCACGGCGCTGCTCGTCGCCTCGGCCGCCTGCTACCCGTTCGGCGTGATCGACCCGGTGGCCGACGTCGCCGCCCTGGCCGCCGAGCGGGGGCTGCTGTGCCACGTCGACGCCTGCCTCGGCGGCTTCCTCCTCCCGTTCTGGGCCGAGCTGGGCCAGCCGGTGCCGCCGTGGGACCTGAGCGTCCCGGGCGTGACGAGCCTCAGCGCCGACATCCACAAGTACGGCTACGCCTTCAAGGGCGCCTCGCTGGTGCTGTACCGGGACCGGGCCCTGCTCAAGCACCAGCACTTCTGGTACGACGGGTGGCCCGGCGGCCTCTACGCCAGCTCGACCCCGGCCGGCACCCGCCCGGCCCCGCCGATCGCCGGGGCGTGGGCCGCCCTGATGCACCTCGGGCGCGCGGGCTTCCTCCGGCTCACCGGCCAGGTGCTGGAGGCGCACCAGGCCTTCCTCGCCGGGATCGCCGCCTCCGACGGGGCCGTGGTCGCCCCGGCGCCGGACATCTCGGTCTTCCAGGTCACCACCCCGGGCCGCTCGCACGATGCCGTGGGCGACGAGATGGACCGCCTCGGGTGGAACCTCGACCGCCAGCAGGGCGGGCTCCACGTGATGCTGTCGCCGTACCACGCCCAGGTGGCCGATCGCTTCGTGGCCGACCTGGGCCAGGCCCTGGCCGCCGTGCCCGTCACCGAGGACGCCCCGACCGAGTCGACCGTCTCGACCTACGGCGGCATCGCCGAGTAGCGGTGGCGCTCGTCGGTGCCGTCCTCTGCGGCGGGGCCAGCCGCCGCATGGGGCGGGACAAGGCCCTGCTGCCCGTCGACGGGGTCGCCCTGGCCCGCCGGGTGGCCGACGCCCTGGTCGGCGGGGGCTGCACGACCGTCCTCGCCGTCGGCGGTGACGGGCCGGCGCTGGCCGCCCTCGGCCTCACCCCGGTGCCCGACCGCTGGCCGGGCGAGGGACCGCTGGGCGGGCTGGCCACCGCCCTCGCCGCCGTGGCCGGTCCGGAGGCTCCGGGGGCTCCGGGGGGTGAGGGCGACCGGATGGTGCTCGCCCCCTGCGACCTGCTCCACCCGGCGCTGGCGACGGTGGCCGACCTCCTCGCCGGGCTGGAGGGGGTCGACGCCGTGGCCGTGCGGGCCGGGGAGCGGGTCCAGTGGCTCCCGAGCGCCTGGCGGGTGACGGGGGCGCTGGCCGACCGGGTGGCCGGTCTGGTGGCGCGGGGGGACCGCCGGCTCGACGCCGTCGCCCCCGTCGTGGACCACCGCGTGGTCGTCCTCGTCCCCGATCGGGTGGCCGACGCCGACACGCCGGCCGACCTGCCCTGACACCCGCGAGGTTTGTGCACCGGGGTCGATCCGTGACGCCCAGGGGTACGAACCTCGGCCGCGACTCCCGTTCTCACCCGATGCGCTGCGTGCGGCGGGCGGGGGCACGGTGACGGAGGGTGCCGGTCGTCGACGGTCGCGCCAGTAGGGTGTCCCGACGAACGGAAGGAGCGCGCGGATGACCGTGCCCGAGGTAGACATCGATGCCTTCGCCGACCTGCACGCCACCGGCGTCACGGTGATCGACGTGCGAGAGCCCGACGAGTACGTCGAGGGCCACGTCCCCGGCGCCACCCTCATCCCGCTGGGGGAGGTGCCCGACCGGGTCGCCGAGGTGCCCGCGGACCGGACCGTCTACCTGGTCTGCGCCGTCGGCGGGCGCAGCGGCCGGGCGGCCGAGTACCTCGCCGGCGAGGGCCGCGACGTCGTCAACGTCGCCGGTGGCACCAAGGGCTGGATCGCCGCCGGCCACCCCACCGTCGCCGGCGACGCCCCGGAGTAGGCCACCGTGGCGAGGGCGGGAAGGGGAGGCGGGGCAGCACGGGCGGTCCCCGACATCGAGGCGACGTGGGTCGACACCGACGCGGGGTTGGCGGCGCTGATCGACGAGCTCCGCGACGTCGACCGCTACGCCCTCGACACCGAGTTCCACCGGGAGAAGACGTACTGGCCCAAGGTGGCGCTGCTCCAGGTGGGCTGGCGCACCCCGGCGGGGGAGGGCGCCATCGCCCTGGTCGACCCGCTGGCGGTCGACCTCGCCCCCTTCGCCGCCCTGTTCGCCGGTCCCGGGCTGGCCGTCATGCACGCCGCCAGCCAGGACATCGAGGTCTTCGAGCACAGCATCGGGGCCGTCCCCTCGGCCCTGTTCGACACCCAGATCGCCGCCGGCTTCCTCGGCTACGGCACCCCCTCGCTCACCGCCCTGGCCGAGGGCGAGCTGGGGATCCGCCTGCCCAAGGGCGACCGGCTGACCGACTGGCTGCGGCGCCCGCTCGACGACCGCCAGAAGGCCTACGCCGCCGCCGACGTCGCCCACCTGCTGGAGCTGCACGACCGGCTGGCCAAGGAGCTCGAGGAGCTGGGCCGCACCGAGTGGGTCGCCTTCGAGAACGAGGTCCAGCGCAACTGGCGCCCGCTCCGCCACCCCGAGCAGTCCTACCAGCGGATCAAGGAGGCCCGGCAGCTGCGGGGCAAGGCCCTCGGCGTCGTCCGGGCCGTGGCCGCCTGGCGGGAGCGCCGGGCCGCCGAGCTCGACATCCCGGTCCGCCACGTGATGGCCGACCTGGCCGTGGTCAGCGTGGCCAACCGGGCCCCGACCGCGGTGGGCGACCTCAAGGGCATCCGGGGGCTCGACGACCGGCTCCGCCGGGGCGCGCTGGCCGAGCAGATCCTCGAGGCGGTGGCCGAGGGGCTGGCGAGCGGCCCGCCGCCCCGCTCCGAGCGCTCCTCGGACCACGAGCTCGACCGCAAGCTGCGCCCGGCGGTGGCCCTGGTGTCGGCCTGGATCGCCCAGCTGGGCCGGACCCACCGGATCGACACGACGCTGCTGGCCACCCGGTCCGACATCGAGGACCTGCTGATCGACGGCTCGGGCCGCCTCGCCGACGGCTGGCGCCACGAGCTGGTCGGCCAGCCCGTCCGCGACCTGGTCGACGGGCGCGCCGCCCTCGCCTTCGACGGCGAGGACCTCGTCCTCGAACCCCGCGCCTGAGGACCGTACGAACGGTGCCTGGCACCTTGAGGCGGTCAGGCGGGGCGGAGGACGACGGCGGTGTCGGGGGCGAGGGTGCCGGGGAAGGGCTGGCCCTCGTCGGCGCCGGTGCTGCTCACCTCGACCACCCAGGCGTCGTCGAGCGGCAGGGCGACGGGCCGATCGGCGAAGCAGACGGCGACGAGGCGGCGGTCCCCGGCACCGCGGTCGACCCGCTCCCAGGCCAGGACGCCATCGGGGGCGTCGAGGGTGACCTGGTCGCCGGCGACGAGGGCGGGGGAGGCCCGGCGGGCGGCGAGCAGCCGCTTGTACAGGTGGAGGATCGAGCCCTCGTCGGCCCGCAGGGTCTCGGCGTCGCGGCCCTCGTCGGCGCCGGGCGGGAACGGCAGCCAGGGGTCGTCGCCCCAGCCGTGGCCCCCGGTCGGCGTCCACGGGATCGGGGCCCGGCAGCCGTCGCGGCCGCCGGGGTCGACCACCCGGTCGTCGGGGATGACGGCGTCCTCCAGCCCCAGCTCCTCGCCGGCGTAGAGGAAGGGCGTGCCCCGCAGCCCGACGGTGAGGAAGACGGCGGCGCGGGCCCGGTCCTCGCTGGCGTAGCGGCTGCGGTGGCGGATGTTGTCGTGGTTCGACAGGACCCACGTGGGCCAGCCGGCCGGGGCGATCAGCGCCTCGACCTCGTCGACCCGCTGGCGCCAGGCCCCGGCGTCCCAGGGGGCGTAGAGCGGGGGGAAGTTGAACGACAGGTGGATGCCCCGGCCGCCGTCGTAGTACTGGGCGACCAGGGCGGTGTCGAGCAGGTAGACCTCGCCGACCATCATCCGGTCGCCGTCGTAGGAGTCGAGCAGCTCGCGGATCCGCCGCAGCCGGGGGAACGTCACCTCGGGCACGTGGTTGAGCCCCGAGTGGGGGATCGGGATGTACTCGGGCGGGTCGTCGGGGAGGGCCGGGTCCTTGCCGATGGCGTGGAGGACGTCGGCCCGGAAGCCGTCGACCCCCCGGTCGAGCCAGAACCGCAGGACGTCGTGCATGGCCGCCTCGACGGCGGGTTCGTCCCAGTCGAGGTCGGGCTGCTCGGGCAGGAACAGGTGGAGGTACCACTGGTCGGTGGTCGGGTCGACGGTCCAGGCCGGCTCGTCGGTGGCGAAGGCGGCCCGCCAGTTGTTGGGCGGGGCGCCGTCGGGGGTCCGGTCCCGCCAGACGTACCAGGAGCGCTTCTCGCTGTCGCGGGACGAGCGGGCGTCGACGAACCAGGGGTGCTGGTCCGAGGTGTGGTTCGGCACCCAGTCGACGACGACCTTGATGCCGCGGGCGTGGCAGTCGGCCACCAGCCGGTCGAAGTCCTCCAGGGTGCCGAACAGCGGGTCGACGTCGCAGTGGTCCGAGACGTCGTAGCCGAAGTCGGCCATGGGCGAGCGGTAGAAGGGCGAGAGCCAGATGGCGTCGACGCCGAGCCAGCTCAGGTGGTCGAGCCGGGCCCGGATGCCCTCCAGGTCGCCCACCCCGTCGCCGTCGGCGTCGGCGAAGGACCGGGGGTAGATCTGGTACACCACCGCCCCCTGCCACCACGGTCGATCGTCGGGGGGAGCGTCCTCGTCAGCCACGCCGCCGGACGCTATCCAGGCCGGCGGGACGCCACGACCCCATCACTCAGGGTGAGATTCTGGCGACGGAGCGCGGATGCGGATCGGGCGACGCGGGCCTGTAGGGTGGCGGACCTGGACTGATCGACACCACACAAGCTGGAGTGGCCCCGTGAAGAAGGGTCGGCATCGCCGTTTCGAAGAGGCACGTGCGCTGAAGCGCACCACGGAGCCCACCTACGAGGACATGGTCGAGCGGGCCAGCGAGAAGTCCTGTGCGGAGTGCGGCGCCGACCCGGGCCACGACCACGCCAGCTGGTGCCTGGCCGCCGAGGCCGAGGTCGAGGAGCCCTGGGCCTGACCGCCTGAACCCTGTTCTCCCGGCGCTCGCCGCCGGGCCACCTGCTGGCGCACCACGCACCCGGCCTCCGACGCGCGCTCGCCTCCCCCGACGAAGAGATCCGAAGATGACCGCGCCCGCCTCCCTCCGCAACGTCGCCCTGGTGGCGCACGTCGACCACGGCAAGACGACCCTCGTCGACGCCCTCCTCCGGGGCACCGGTGTGTTCCGGGCCCACCAGGACGTCGTCGACCGGGTGATGGACTCGAACGACCAGGAGCGGGAGCGGGGCATCACCATCCTGGCCAAGGCCGCCTCGGTGACGTGGGGCGACGTCAAGATCAACCTGGTCGACACCCCCGGCCACGCCGACTTCGGCGGCGAGGTCGAGCGGGCTCTGGCCCTGGTCGACGGCGTGCTCCTGCTGGTCGACGCGGCCGAGGGCCCCCTGCCCCAGACCCGCTACGTGCTGTCCAAGGCGCTGGCCCAGCGGCTGCCGACGGTCGTGGTGATCAACAAGGTCGACCGCCAGGACGCTCGCCCCGACGAGGTCCTGTCCGAGGTCGAGGAGCTCTTCCTCGACCTGGCCACCGACGCCGACGACATCGACTTCCCCGTGCTGTCGGCCATCGCCCGCGAGGGCAAGGCCGTCGAGGGCATCGGCATGCCCGGCGACGACGCCGACCTCACCCCGCTCTTCCAGGCCATCGTCGACACCATCCCGGCCCACGACGGCGAGCCCGACGCCCCGCTCCAGGCCATCGTCACCAACCTCGACGCCTCGGACTACCTCGGCCGGCTGGCCGTGGGCCGGGTCGTGCGGGGCACGCTGCGCAAGGACGAGCAGCTGGCCCTGCTCGACGAGGAGGTGGCCGAGGGCGCCCCCGCCGTCACCCGCCGGCCCGCCGCCCTCCAGGGCTACACCGGCATCGGCCGGGACGACGTCGAGGCGCTGCGGGCCGGCGACCTGTTCGTGATCGCCGGGTTCCCCGAGGTCGAGATCGGCGACACCTTCGCGGACCCGAAGAACCCCGAGCCGCTGCCCCGCCTGAGCGTCGACGACCCGGTGCTGCGGATGACCTTCGGCGTCAACACCTCGCCGCTGGCCGGCCAGGTCGGCAAGTTCGTGACCTCCCGGCAGCTGCGCGAGCGGCTGGCCCGCGAGGTGCTCGGCAACGTGTCGATCCGGGTGTCCGACACCGAGTCGCCCGACGTGATCGAGGTCGCCGGCCGGGGCGAGCTCCAGCTGGCCGTGCTGATCGAGTCGATGCGCCGCGAGGGCTACGAGCTCCAGGTCAGCCGGCCCGAGGTCATCGTCAAGGAGATCAACGGCAAGCGCCACGAGCCGCTCGAGCGGGGCGTCGTCGACGTCCCCGACGACCACGTGGGCACGATCACCCAGGCCCTCGCCCCCCGCAAGGGCCGGGTCACCGACCTGCGCCCCGGCGACAGCGGCCGCACGATCATCACCTTCGAGGCGCCGGCCCGGGGCCTGGTCGGCTTCCGGGGCCAGATGCTCACCGCCACGCGGGGCACCGCCCTGCTCCACACCCACCACGCCGGGTGGATGGAGTGGGTCGGCGACCTGCCCCACCGCCTGGGCGGCGCCATGCTGGCCGACCGCTCGGGCCCGACCACGGCCCACGCCCTCGACAACCTCCAGCTCCGGGGCGAGCTGTTCGTCGGCCCCGGCGTCACCGTCTACGAGGGGATGGTCATCGGCGAGGCCGCCCGGGGCGGCGACATGGTGGTCAACGCCGTGCGGGAGAAGCAGAAGACCAACATCCGCACCCACAGCCACGACGACGCCGCCAAGCTGGCGCCGCCGAAGGTCCACACCCTCGAGACCGCCATCGAGTGGATCGCCGACGACGAGCTGGTCGAGGTCACCCCCGACGCCATCCGCATCCGCAAGCGGCTGCTGGCCGAGCCCGACCGCCGGCGGGCCGGCAAGGCCGCCAAGGGCTGAGCGGTGAAGCAGTCGATCGACTCCGCCTGGGACGACCACCCGGTCGACCCCGACGACCAGGAGGACACCCCGCCGGCGTGGTGGATCGTCAACCTCATCGAGGTGGACTGGGCCGGCGAAGCCGGCGCCCCTAGGGCGGTGGGTGGGGTCGGAGGACGTGATCTGGAGGGGATCGACGACCTGCGCATCCAGGTGGTGCTGGAGGTCCCGGGCACGACCGAGCGGATCGCCGCCCACCTGGCCCCGGCGACCGCCCGCCGGCTCCGGGCCGCACTGGCCACGGCGCTGCGGACCATCGGGGAGCCGATCGACCGGCCCGAGGATGGGGGAGCCCCCACCGGCGGGTGAGGGGGGAACATCGCCCGCCGGGGGCGATCGGTGTGGTGGGCTTGGGGCCCGCCGACGAGGCATGGAGTGGAGGTGTCGTGGCCGCGAGCCGAGGACGTGACAGGGGGTCGGCCCGGCCCTGGGTGGTGGGTCTGGTGGGGGTGGCCGTCGTGGCCGTCCTGGCCGTGGTCGCCGTCGTGGTCCTCACCACCGACGACGAGGGCGAGGGCGGGGACGCCAAGGCCGCCGCCACCGCCGCCATCGACCGCTTCGTCGCCGCCGTCAACCGGGGCGCCCCGGGCGAGGGCGGCACCGTCCAGCCCGCCGACGAGGTCGCCGCCTCCTACACGGCGATCACCGAGGGCCTGGGCGCCGTGACCCTCACGGCCGAGGCCAGCGGGGTCACCGTGTCCGAGGACGGGGCCACCGCCACCGCCCCGCTCTCGGTGGAGTGGTCGATCAGCGGGGCCACGTGGGAGACCTCGGGCGAGGTCACCGCCAACCTGGCCGGGGCCGAGGGCCAGCCCGCCGAGTGGCGGGTCGTCTGGGACATCGCCGCCCTCGACAACCGACTGCGGGCCGGCGACGTGCTCTCGGCCGTCGCCACCGACCCGGCCCGGGCCCCGATCCTCGACGGCGCGGGCGAGGCCCTCGTCGCCCCCACGCCGGTGGTGATCGTGGGCGTCGAGCCCGGGGCCGTGCCCGACACCCAGGCGGTGGCGGGTGAGCTGGCCCGTCTGCTCTCGATCGACGGCGCCGCCCTGGCCGCCCGGATCGACGCCGCCCCCGACGACCAGTTCGTCGAGGTCATCACGCTCCGCCGCACCGCCTACGACCCCATCCGCGACCAGCTCCAGGCCCTCCCCGGCACCCGCTTCCGCGAGGACACGATGGCGCTGGCGCCGAGCCGTGACTTCGCCCGCCCGATCCTCGGCGCCGTCGGCCCCGCCGACGAGGAGGACGTGGCCGAGTCCGAGGGCACCGTCGAGCTGGGCGACCTGATCGGCCAGTCCGGTGTCCAGGCCCGCTACGACGACGTGCTCAAGGGGACGCCGGGGCTGGAGGTCCGGGTCACCCGGGCCGCCTCGCAGGAGACCCCGGGCTCGACCACCACGACCGACCCGGACGCCGCCCCGGTGCCCCCGGCGGTCGAGACCCTCCAGACCATCCCGCCGGGGGAGGGCACGCCGGTGCGGCTCACGCTCGACCGGGCCGCCCAGGAGGCCGCCGAGGCCGCCCTGGCCGGCGACGACCGGCTGACCGCCCTGGTCGCCGTCCGGGTCAGCACCAGCGAGGTCCTGGCCGCCGCCACCGGCCCGACCGGCAGCGCCCAGAACATCGCCTTCCTCGGCCAGGTCGCCCCCGGGTCGACGTTCAAGGTGGTGTCGTCGCTGGCCCACATCCGCAAGGGCCTCACCCCCGACACGACGGTCGGCTGCCCGGAGACGGCCACCGCCGGCGGCCAGCCCTTCCGCAACGCCGGCGGCTTCGCGCTGGGCGACGTGCCCTTCCGCCAGGACTTCGCCCGGTCGTGCAACACCGCCTTCGTCAACCTGGCCGCCGACCTCCAGCCCGACGACCTGACCCAGGCGGCCACGTCGTTCGGCATCGGTGTCGAGTGGGACGCCGGGCTCGGGTCGTTCAACGGCTCGGTGCCGTCGAACGACAGCGCCGCCGACGCCGCCGCCGCCTCGATCGGCCAGGGCCGGGTGCAGGCCAGCCCCCTGGCGATGGCCATGGTGGCGGCCACGGTGGCGGCCGGGCGGTGGAAGGCGCCGCGGATCGTGGCCGAGCCGGCCCCCGAGGGCCAGCCCGCCGACGTCCCGCTCGACCCCACCGAGGCCGGCTACCTGCGCGACATGATGCGGGCCGTCGTCACCGGGGGTACCGCCACCGACGCCCTGGGCGGGCTGCCGGGCGAGATCTTCGCCAAGACCGGCACCGCCGAGTTCGGCGGGGGCGAGGACCTCCAGACCAACGCCTGGATCATCGGCTGGCGTGACGACATCGCCTTCTGCGTCTTCGTCGAGGGCGGCTCGGGCGGCGGCAGCGTCGCCGGCCCGATCGCCGCCACCTTCCTCAACAGCTACGGCGGCTGATCGTACGAACGGTGCCTGGCACCGTTCGTACGGCCGGGCCTCAGCGGCGGGCGCGCACCACGGGGTGGGGGAGGAAGGTGTCCGTCCCGCGGGCCTCGACGTACTCGACGAACATCCGGAACGCCTTGCGGCTGGTCATCTCGATGATCTCGTCACGCATCTCGACGTAGACCGGGGTGGCGCCGTCGAAGGCGCCGTCGTCGGCCGTGCACCACCAGTGGAACTCGAAGCCGCCCTCGCCCCAGTCCCGGCGCTTCCACTCCCGCAGGGTCGAGGTGATGTGGCCGTAGGGGTCGGTCTCGTCGACCCGGCGCAGCGGCACCTGCCAGCACACCTCGGGCTTCCAGTCCATGAACCGCTCGCCGGCGGCCACCGCGGCCTGGTGGAGGGCGCAGCCGGGGCCGGCGGGG
The DNA here is from genome assembly GCA_035765045.1 of Iamia sp. Lineage (GTDB taxonomy): Bacteria > Actinomycetota > Acidimicrobiia > Acidimicrobiales > Iamiaceae > Iamia. The sequence goes on from DASTYI010000030.1 coordinate 17,330, forward strand.
AAGCCGGGGCGGTTGAGGAAGATGCAGGCGTCGTCGACCAGCTTGGAGACGATCTCACCCTCCTTGTTGACCTTGATCGGCCCGCCCTTCCTCTCGGCCACCGCCTTGAACTGCCATTGCTCGTGGGTCATGCGCTCGGCCATGACCTCGACGTGGGCGCGGTCCTCGGGGCCGGTGAAGTGGGCGCCGTAGGAGCAGCAGCCCTGGACCATCTCGGGGGCCGGGCCGTCGAGGATCCCGGGGCAGCCGGCCCCGAAGATGCAGTGCCACGGGCTGGTGAGGAAGGAGACGTCGAAGACCCACGTGCGGTCCTCGTCGGGATCGTCGAAGGAGACGTACTCGTGGAGGTCCTCGGGGGGACGGCGGCGGGCCACCGAGCGAGGCTACCGATCGCTCGCGCTAGTGCAGGTCCAACCGGTCCGAGACCTCGGACCAGAGGTCCCGCAGGGCGAGCGACGCCAGGCTGCGGGGGGCGGCCACGACGGTCGGGACCTGCTCCATCGGCATGCGCTCGACGGCGGAGGAGACGGGCACGGCCGCGGCGAGGAAGCGGCGCTCGGTGCGGACCTCGTCGACCAGCTTGCGGTGGAGCGGCTTGCGCCGGTCGACCAGCGACAGGAACGGCGCCACCAGCTCGGTCGGGGCCCCGAGGTCGGCGACGACGTCGGTGAAGCGGTCGAGGGCCCGGAGGTCGAGCGGGGCGGGCACGACCGGGATCAGCAGCAGGTCGACCGAGCGCACCAGCACCTCGGTGGCGGGCCCGACCCCGGGCGGGCAGTCGACCACGACGACGTCGTAGTCCTTCGCCACCGAGGCCAGGATGCGCTTGAGCGTGCGCCGGGGCTTGCGGTTGCCGCTGACGATGACGTCGGCCTCACGTAGGGTCACGTCGCCGGGCAGCACGTCGAGCCGCTCGATGCCGCTGGGGCGGATGGCCTGGGCCAGGTCCCGGTCGCCGCCGAGCAGCCGCTGGGCCCCGCCCCGGAGCTTGGGCTTCACCCCGAGGCAGGCGGTGGCGCCGGCCTGGGGGTCGATGTCCCAGACCAGCGTGCGGTGACCGGCGGCCGCGGCGAGGGCGGCGAGGTTGACCGTCGTGCTGGTCTTGCCGACGCCTCCCTTGAGCGCGGTGAGGGCGACGGACTGCACGCCACGAGCATGGCATGCTGCCCCCCGTGGCCGGCGAGTTCGACGAGATCCGGGGGCGGCTGGAGGTCATCGCCGAGGAGCTGGCCGACCTCGCCATCGTCCGCCTGCGGGAGTCGATCGACGCCGGGGGCCACGAGCTCCCCGTCGACGAGAAGCGCCTGACCCGGGCCCGCCGGGCCGTCGAGAAGGCCATCCACCTCCTGGAGGAGCCCGACTCCCGCGCCGACCTCTGACGAGCTCGGTGGGACATGTGCCACCCACGTGGCAGACATCCCACCGAGCTCGCATCAGGTGGGGGTGTTGACCGCCCGGACGAGGTGGTGGAGGCCGGCCATCTGGTAGACGTCGAAGTGGAGGGCGAGGCGGGGGAGCTCGACGACGTCTTCGTCGGAGCGCTCGGGGGCGAAGGGCTCGGCCCGCTCGATCCGTCCGCTCGTGCACAGGTGGGCGAAGCGCTCGTTGAGGTCGGCCAGCTCGGCGTCGGACACGGGGGTGAGCGTGCGGATCACCAGCCGGTCGCCGACCCAGCGGATCGAGTGGTAGCGGCGGTAGAAGCCGGTGATCAGCTCGGTGGCGGTGGCGACGTCGTCGGTGCGGTCGGCCAGGTCGACGTCCTGCGGGTTGATGTAGCCGCCGCCGGACAGCTCGTCGACCACGAAGCGGGTCCACGCCTCCCAGTAGGTGCCGCCGGGCTGGTCGAGCAGGACGACCGGGGCGGGGACGGCCTTGCCGGTCTGCTGGAGGGTGAGCAGCTCGAGGGTCTCGTCGAGGGTGCCGAACCCGCCGGGGAGGGCGACGAAGCCGGCCGACTCCTTCATCAGCATCAGCTTGCGGGTGAAGAAGTACTTCATCGTCACCAGCTTGGGGTCGCCGGTGATGACCTCGTTGGCGCTCTGCTCGAACGGCAGCCGGATGTTGACCCCGATCGAGCGGGCGACGCCGGCGCCCTCCATCCCGGCCAGCATGATCCCGGGCCCGGCGCCGGTGATCACCATCCAGCCGGCGTCGGCCAGGGCCTTGGCCACCTGGCGGGTCTGCTCGTAGAGCGGGCTGCCCTCCTTGGTGCGGGCCGAGCCGAAGATCGTCACCTTGGGGACGTCGCGGTAGCGGGCGAAGAGGGCGAAGGCGTCGCGCATCTCGGCGATGGCGGCCCGCACGATCTTGAGGTCGAGGCGGGCGGTGTCGTCACGCCCGAGGCGGGCGGCGGAGCGGACGATGTCGCGGATCAGGTCGGCGTCGGCGGGGGGCGCGATCTCGTCGACCAGGGCGGCGATGGCGGCCTCGACCCCCTCGTCGAGGTCGGCCCCGAGGGCGCGGGCGGCGCCGGCCGTGCCGAGGGGGGTGGAGCGGGGGAGGTCGGTCGTCATGGCCGGGCCAGCCTCGCACGGCGGCGAGGCGGGGGTCAGGCCGGCCTCAGTCGCCGAAGACGAGGGCGACGACCACGGCGGCGACCAGCGACACGGCGATCAGCACCGCCACCACGATGTGCCGCGTCGCCGGGAACACCGCCCCCGCCGGCGCCCGCCGGACCGGGGCGGCGGGAGCCGGTCCCGCCGGCGCCGCCGCCTCGGCGTGGGCGGCGGTGCCGGCGCCGTCCTCGGAGGGGTCGTCGAGGGTGGCGGTGGGGGTCGGAGGGGGGATGGGGGCGGTGGCGGCGACGGCTTCGAGGCGGGTGGCGACCTGGCGGAGCGAGGGGCGGTCGGTGGGGTCGGGGGCGAGGCAGGCGCCGACCAGGTCGACCAGGGGGAAGGGGACCTCGGGCGGCAGCGGGGAGACGTCGTCGGTGGGCGGCTCGCCGGCGAGGAGGGTGTGGAGGGTGGCGCCGAGGGTGAGGACGTCGTCGGCCGGGGTCGGCGGTGCGGCCCCGGCGGGGCGGAGGGCGGTGATGGCGAAGTCGGTGAGCAGTGCTCGGCCCCGCCGGCCGACGAGGACGTCGTCGGGCGTGATGTCGCCGTGGACGATGCCGGCGGCGTGGGCCGCCTCGAGGGCGTCGGCCACCTCGCTGCCGACCCGGGCGACCTCGGTCGGCGGCAGCGGCCCGAAGGCCCGCAGCCGGTCGCCGAGCGAGCCCGCCGGCACCAGCTCCATGGCGACGAAGGGTGCCCCCGTCGTGGTCGTGCCGGCGTCGATCACCCCGACGACGTGCGGGTGGTCGGCCAGGGCGGCGAGGGCGCGGACCTCGGTGCGGAACCGCGCCTCGTCGGCCGCCGGGAGGGCGCCGGCGAAGACCTTGACCGCCGCCGGGCGGTCGACCGAGGTCTGCGTGGCCCGGTAGGTGGTGGCCGACCCGCTCCGCCCCAGCACGTCGTGGAGCACGTAGCCGGGGACGGCCGGCGGGCCCACGTCAGCCGATGCTGTCGGCGCCGAGGAGGACGACGACGTCGGCGCCGTCGGCGGCCGGGGTGACCCCCAGCGGCTCCTCGGGGCGGAGCTCGACGGGGGCGTCGGGCAGGCCGACGGCGGTGGCCACGGCGGCGCCGTCGGCGGCCAGCTCCTCGCGGGCGATGTACACCGTGGTGGTGGGGATGTCCTCGCTGCGGGCATCGGTGGCGTCGGCCTGGTAGCCGGCCTCGGCCAGCTTGGCCACGTTCTCGCCGGCCCACCCGGGCTGGCCGGTGCCGTTGAGGACGACGACGCCGAGGCTGGCCGGGTCCTGGGTGGTCGGCGTGGGGGCGGTGGTGGTCGAGGCCGTGGTGGCGGTGCCGTCCTCGCTGGTCGGGGTGACCCCGGGCGAGGTGGTGGGCCGGCCGTCCTCGGCCCGGATCACGACCAGGTAGCAGACGACGACGAACAGGGCGACGACACCGAGGGCGGCGAGCAGCCAGAAGGCACTGCCGCCCCGGGGCTCCTCACCCACGGGGACCCGCCCCGGGGGTGGCGGGGCGGGGTCGGCCACCCCGGCCGGGGGTGGCGGGGGCGGGGGGCCCGACGCCGCCGGGCCGGGCGGTGGGGGCGCCGCCGCCTCGGGGGGCGGGGGCAGGATCGACAGCAGCTCGGCCGGGATCTGCACCGTCGCCTCGTCGCCCGCCGAGCGCCGGTCGTCCTGATCCCTGTCGTCTGCCACCGATCGCCTCCTTCGCCCGACGACCGTACCCGGGCGATGCCGCTCGGCGGTGCACGTCAGACGGGGGTGGGGGTGACCCTCTCGTAGAGGGTGGTCCGCTGGACGAGGGTGCGGCCGATCGGCTCGACGATCTGGCGGAAGCCGTCCTCCTCCATCCCCTGGCCGTGCGAGGCCCCCGCCGAGCGGGAGATCGTCTCGTCCATCAGGGTGCCGCCGAGGTCGTTGACCCCGGCCTGGAGGAGCTGGCGGACGCCGTCCGCGCCGAGCTTCACCCACGAGGCCTGGATGTTGTCGACCAGGCCGGCGTAGGCGATGCGGGCCACCGCGTGCATCAGCACGGACTCCCGGAACGTCGGCCCCCGCCGGCTCCGCTTCTGGAGGTAGAGCGGGGCGGCCATGTGGACGAAGGGCAGGGGCACGAACTCGGTGAAGCCCCCCGTCTCGGCCTGGAGGTCGCGGGTGCGGAGGATGTGGCGGGCCCACGAGGCGGGCTCCTCGACCGAGCCGAACATGATGGTGATGTTCGACCGGAGGCCGACCGAGTGGGCGGTGCGGTGCGCCTCGAGCCACTCGTCGGTGTCGATCTTGTCGGGGCAGAGGATCTCGCGGACGGGGTCGTCGAGGATCTCGGCGGCCGTGCCCGGGAGGGTGCGGAGCCCGGCGTCCATCAGCCGGCGGAGGTAGTCGGCGAGCGGCTCGCCCAGCCGCTTGGCCCCCTCGGTGACCTCGAGGGCGGTGAACCCGTGGACGTGGATGTCCGGCGCCGCCTCCTTCACCGCCCGGGTGACGTCGACGTAGTAGTCGCCGTCGAAGCTGGGGTGGATGCCGCCCTGGAGGCAGACCTCGGTGGCGCCGAGGTCCCAGGCCTCGGTGACCCGGCCGGCGATGTCGTCGAGGGTGAGGAGGTAGGGCGTGCCCCGGAGGTTGAGCGAGCGCGGGCCCTTGGAGAACCCGCAGAACCGGCACTTGAAGGTGCAGACGTTCGTGTAGTTGATGTTGCGGTTGCGGACGAAGGAGACCTCGTCCCCCACGGTCCGGCGGCGGATCTCGTCGGCCACCTCGGCCACGGCGGCGACCTCGCGCCCGCGGGCGCCGAACAGGGTGACGATCTCGTCGAAGCCGACCTGCTCGCCCCGCTCGACCCCGGCGAGGACCTCGGCCACGGCCCCGCCGATCGGGCTCGCCGGCGCCGGGATCAGGGTCGGCGGGCTGACGTCGGCCCCCGAGTACCACTGGGTCGAGCGCCGGCCGACGAGGACCACCTCGGCCCCGTCGCCCACGTTGCGGACCTCGCCGACCTTGTTCGGGTAGACCGAGCCGGCGTCGTCGCGGGCCAGGCCCTCGGCGTCGGACCGGTCCATCACCGCGAAGCGCAGGCCCTCGTCGATCCAGGTCTCGGCCGCCCCGTCGGTGACGTAGCGGGCGTGGACGGTGAGCCGGGGGGCGAGCTGGCGACCGGTGGCCTCGGTGGCGGCGCGCAGGGCGTCGAGGTGGGGCCAGGGGCGCTCGGGGTTGACGTGGTCGATGGTGACGGGGGAGACGCCGCCGAAGTCGGACACGCCGGCGGCGAGCAGCGGCGCCACCTCGTCGGCCAGGTTGGGCGGGGCCTGGACGTGGACCTCGGGCGGGAGGATCAGCCGGGCCAGGGCGATGGCCCGCTGGTGGTCCTCGGGCGGGCAGGGCGGGTGGTCGCGCATCGCCGTGCCCGGCTTGGGCAGGAAGTTCTGGACGATCACCTCCTGCACGTGGCCGTGGCGGCGGTGCGAGGCGGCGATGGCCTCCAGGGCCTCGACCCGGTCGGCCTCGGTCTCGCCGATGCCGCAGAGGATGCCGGTGGTGTACGGGATGCGGAGCTCGCCGGCCGCCTCCAGGGTGGCCAGGCGGCGCTCGGGCAGCTTGTCGGGGGCGCCCCGGTGGGCGGCCAGGTCTGCCCGCAGGGTCTCGACCATCATCCCTTGGCTGGGGCTGACGGCGCGGAGCCGGGCCAGCTCGTCGGCCGGGAGGGCGCCGGGGTTGGCGTGGGGGAGGAGGCCGGTCTCCTCCAGCACGGCGGCGGCCGCCGCCACCAGGTAGTCGGTGGTGGAGGCGTAGCCGTGGGCGTCGAGCCACGTCCGGGCCGCCGGGTAGCGCTCCTCGGGCGCCTCGCCCAGGGTGAAGAGGGCCTCGTGGCAGCCGGCCGCCGCCCCCCGGCGGGCGAGGACGAGGACGTCCTCCAGCTCCATGTAGGGCGACTCCAGGCGGGCCGGCGGCTGGGCGAAGGTGCAGTAGCCGCAGCGGTCCCGACAGAGCTTGGTCAGCGGGATGAAGACCTTGGGCGAGAAGGTGACCCGGGTGCCGTGGGCGGCGTCGCGCACGGCCCCGGCCCGGGCGATCAGCTCGGGCGTGGGCAGGCCGGTCAGATCGGGCACCGCGGCAGGCTACCGACGCGCGGCCGGCTTCCTCGCCCATCGGGGGGACGGCCGAGTGGCCCACCTGGTTCTGAGGCGTGGCGGGGTCGTGGGTGATGCCGGTGCGCGTCAGAAGGGGGTGGGGCCGTTCTGTGGCGTGGCGGGGTCCTGGGTGATGCCGGTGCGCGTCAGAAGGGGGTGGGGCCGTTCTGAGGCGTGGCGGGGTCGTGGGTGACGCCGGTGCGCCTCAGAAGGGGGTGGGGCGGGGTGGGGTCAGCGGGTGAGGGCGGCGGCGGGGGCGGGGAGGTGGAGGCGGGGGGCCAGGCCGGCCTCGTCGAGGCGGTGGCCGAGGGCGGGGGCGACGTGGCGGAGGTGGACCGAGCGGACGCCGGGGAGGTGGACGAGGGCGGCCAGGGCGTCGATGCCGGCGTCGTCGTGGCCGGTCAGCCCGGCGCAGTCGACGACGACCTCGCCGTCGCCGGAGCGGACGGCCCGCCCGACGACGCGCAGGAGGGTGGCCCGGCCCGCTCGGTCGAGGGTGCCGGTGAGGCGGACCACGATCGTCCCGGCGTCGAGGTGGATCCCGACGGTCAGCCCGTCGCCGTGGATCTCGGGCCCCGGGGCGGGAGGCACGGCGGCGGGGGACGGGACCGGGGGCGGCGGCGAGCGGCGGGGCCGTCGTCTCACGGGACCACCACGAGCTGGGGCGGGTGGACGCCCTCGCGGCTCGAGTAGACGGCGCTGTTGGTGCTCGGGGTGGTGAGCCCGAGGGCGAGGGCCCCGTTCCCGGTGACGAGGGCGGTCACGTCGACCTCGACCCACGTCCCCGCCGTGGTCGCCCCGACGGTCATGTCGGGTCCGCCGGTGGCGGCGGGGCGGGTGTTCCAGGTCAGGCCGGCCTCGGTCCACCCGGTGGCGACCGGGCTGACGAGCCCCCCGGCCGGGGCGGCGTCGGTGACCCAGAGCCGGAGCCGGGCCGACGAGGGGGCGCCGGTGAGCCCGGCCACGTCGAAGCGCAGGTACGACTCGTAGGCCGGGGTCGGCGCCCGGACCTTGAGCTCGGTCGTCGTCCCGTAGCTCTTGGCCGGGCTGCCCGTCTGGACCTGCCCGTCGGCGGTGGCGGTGAACGTCACCGGCGTGCCCGTCGGGGCGGCGGCCACGGTGACCGCCCCGACGTGGGTGGTGGTGTCGCTGCCGGTGGCGTTGGTGGCGGTGAGGGTGACGGTGTAGGTGCCGGGGTCGACGTAGGTGTGGGTCGGGTTCCGCTCGGTCGAGGTGGCCCCGTCGCCGAAGGACCACGTCCACGCCGTGGGGGCGCCCGTCGAGGTGTCGGTGAAGGCGACGGCGAGCGGGCCGGGGCCCGAGGCCGGCGTGTGGGTGAACGAGGCGGTCGGCGCGGTCGGCGTCCCGCCCCCGCCGCCGGTGGTGACGACCAGCTGGGGCGGGTGGGTGCCCTGGCGGCTGGACGCGATCAGGCTGTTGGTGCTGGTGGTGGTCAGGCCGAAGGCGACCGGGCCGTCGCCGGTGACCCCGGCGGTGACGTCGTACTCGACCCACTGGCCGGCCACGCCTGGACCCCCGGTGCCGAGCGGCCCGCCGATCGTCGCCGGGCGTCCGTTCCAGGTGAGCGTGGCCTCGGTCCAGCCCGTCCCGACCCGGGTGGCGGTGCCGCCGACGGGGCTGGCGTCGGTGACGTACAGCCGCAGCCGGGCGTCGGTGACCGGGCCGGTCAGGCCGGTGACGTCGAAGCGGACGTAGCTCTGGTACTCGGGGTCGGGGGCGGCGCGGAGCTGGAGGGCGGCGTCGGTGCCGTAGCTCTTGGTCGGCGAGGTCGACTTCACCAGGCCGTCGGCAGTGGCCGTGAAGGTGACCGGGGCGGCCGGGGGGTCGCCGGGGGCGGTGACGGTGACGGTGTCGACCTGGGTGGCCGTGTCGCTGCCGGCGGCGTTGGTGGCGGTGAGGGTGACGGTGTAGGTGCCGGGGGTCGTGTAGGTGTGGGTGGGGTTGCGGGTGGTGGAGGTGGCTCCGTCGCCGAAGGACCAGGCCCACGAGGTGGGCGAGCCGGTGGAGGTGTCCGTGAAGGCGACCTCGACCGGGCTGGTGCCGCCGCTGGGGGTGCGGGTGAACGAGGCGGTCGGCGCCGGGTCGACCTCGGGGGCGGTGACGGTGACGGTGCGCGTCGTGGTGTCGCTGCCGGCGGCGTTGGTGGCGGTGAGGGTGACGGTGTAGGTGCCGGGGGTCGTGTAGGTGTGGGTGGGGTTGCGGGTGGTGGAGGTGGCTCCGTCGCCGAAGGACCAGGCCCAGGAGGTGGGCGTGCCGGTGGAGGTGTCGGTGAAGGTGACCTCGACCGGGCTGGTGCCGCCGCTGGGGGTGCGGGTGAACGACGCCGTCGGCGTGACCGGCCCGGGCCCGGGTCCGCCGAGCGGGTCGTAGTGGGTCCAGTAGCGCCGAGTGGCGTCGTTGGTGGCGAGCACGACGAGGCCGGTGGCCGACGAGACCGTCTGCTTGGTCGACGTGGCGTTGTTCATGTCGGTGCTGCTGGCGTCGGCCAGGATCGGCGTGCCGGCGCCGGGGGCGAAGTCGATGTCGGCCAGCGGCGCCGTCTTCTCGTTGATCGTGCCGCCCGACTGGCCCTTGGTGGCGAACATGTGGACCCGCTGGTGCTCGGAGTCGACGACGGCGATCGGCCGGGTGTGGCCGTCGGTGCCGAGCCCGTAGGGGTGGCTGGTCCAGGCCCCGGTCGCCGGGTTGCGGTCGAGCAGGTGGGTGAGGACGGCCGAGCCCGAGCGCGACGTCTTGACCGCGGCCAGCACCCGCCCGCCGACGTCCTGGACGCTGGCGAAGTCGATGTGGTCGTCGGCGGCGCCCGCCCCCGAGTAGGCGATCTCGCGGGCCGACCAGGTGCCGGGCGGGTCGGCGTTGAGGTGGTAGGCGAACGACATGGTCTCGTCGTCCTGGTTGCTCCACAGCACCCCGATGCGGTCGCTGCGGTAGGCGACGATGGCCGAGATGTCGTCGGAGCTGACCGACGTGCCGGCGACGGGCAGGGCGAACGGCGCCGACCAGGCGGCGTCCGACGTCGTCGAGTGGGCCACCATCACCTGGCCGCCCTGGACCCACGTCGCCCACAGCCGGCCGGTGGGCTCGCGGTCGATCACCAGGGTCTCGGAGCGGACGTCGTTGATCGCCACCGGGAAGCCGGCATCGGGGGTGTAGCGCTTGAGGGCGCTGTCGTAGCTGTACCGGCGGAGCTGGGCCGGGGCGCCGGTGGCGTTCCCGCTCTCGGCGAAGACGTGGTTGGCGATGTAGAGGTGCTCGCCGCTCCACAGGGCGTCGCTGCGGCTGTTCGGCCGCGTGTCGACCAGGGTCCCGGTGTCGATCCAGGCCTGCGTGCCGAGGTCGAGCCGCCAGATGTGGAAGTCGCCGCTGGCCGTGTCGAACAGGGTCGCCCACCAGAGCCCGTCGTTGAACCACACCTTGCTCTGCGGCTTCGACCCGCTGGGGGAGCCCGACGCCCCCTGGAACGACGGTCCCTCCCAGCCGATGTCCCCGGGATCGGCCGCCACCGGCGCCCCGGTGGGTGCGGCCAGGCCCAGGCCCCACAGCCCGACGGCGAGGGCCAGGGTGGCGATGATCCTCCGGCGGTGCCGTGCGGTCCGGCGGGCCGGTGGGGTGCGCATGCGCGTCCTCCTGCGGGACGGGGAACGTCGCCGTCAGGGTCCCAGAGCCGGGGCGGTCCGTTGACCCCCGGCGGGGTGAGCCGCCCTCACCCGCATGGCTCGGGCGGTCAGCCGGTGCGGCGGGCGGCCTCGGCCACGGCCCGGTTGCCCCGCCCTGTGAGGGCGTAGGCCCAGGTGACGTCGCGCCGCCCGGACCCGGTGGTGACGCGCTCACGGCGCACGAGGGCCTCCTCGGCCAGCGTGGTCAGGATCGGGATCACGACCAGCGTGCTGAGGTGGCTGCGGCGGGACACCTCGAGCGCGCCGAGGGGGCCGTCGGCCTGGCCCAGCACCCGGAGGACGCTGCGGCGGGCCACGTCGTCGGCGCCGGCGTCCACGATCAGGCGGGGACCTGGACGACCCCGGCCTCGACGGCCACGGCGACGGCGGCGACCCGGCTGTGGACGCCCAGCTTGAGCAGCACGCTCTGGACGTGCGAGCGGGCGGTGGCGTGGCGGACCCCGAGGCGCTCGGCCATGCGGGCGGTCGAGTCGCCGTCGCTCAGGCTCTGGAGCACCTGGACCTCACGATCGGTGAGCAGGTACGGGGTGCGGGCCCGGTCGACGGGGCGGGTGACGGCCCCCTCGGCGGTGCGCCCCTCGACCAGGGCCACGATGTCGGTGGCGGGCAGGGCCTTGGAGCCGACGGCGGTGGCCCCGGCGGCGAGGGCCCGGGCGGCCAGCCCGGGGGCGCCGGAGAGCACGACCACGTCGACGAAGGGCGAGACCTCGCCGATGGCGGCGAAGGCCGTGTCGGGGCCCTCGCCGTCGAAGAGCAGGTCGGTGACGCAGACGTGGGGCCGGTGCTGGAGGACGAGGTCCCGGAGCTGCTCCGGCCGAGTCGCGGTGGCCGCGACCTCGTGACCGTGCGCCCGGAACATCACCGCCATCGAGTGCATGACGATCGGATGGTCGTCGCAGAGCACGAGGTGCATGGTGGTCCTCCTCGTCGACGCCCCCGGGAGCCCCCCCGGCTGACGATCGACCTGTTCGCCCGTCCAGCACGATGAGTGCTGGTGTTCACCTGATCGTCGCTCAAAGTGACCCAAAAGGAAACCCTTTCGTCAGTGGCTGCAATCGGGCCGTCATCACCCACCACGCGGGTGGGGTACTCTCCCTCACCCCCCGACCGGGGGCACGGGGGGCCGAACGAGGGCAGGTTCTGCTGCGATGAGCCTCTCGCTGCTGGTGGTGGACGACCACGAAGGCGTGGCCAACGCCCTGGGTGAGCTCCTGCGCGCCGCCGGTTGCGACCCGGTCCACCTGGCCGACTCGATCGGGGCGGCGCTCGCCGTGGCCCGGCGCGAGCGGCTCGACCTGGCCACCATCGACCTCGACCTCGGGGCCGAGGACGGGCTCGACCTCCTGGCCGTGCTGGGCGAGGAGCACCCGCGGCTGCCGCTGCTGGTCCTCAGCGCCACCTCGGCCCCCGAGGTCATCGTCGCCGCCCTGCGGGCCGGGGCCGCCGGCTTCGTCCCCAAGACCGCCGCCTCCGAGGACCTGCTCGCCGCCGTCCACGCCGCCTCCGAGGGCCACACCTACCTCCCGGTCGAGCTGATCGGCCCGGTGGTCGAGCGGATGAAGGAGCCCCCGCCCCCGTCGGACTGGGAGCTCCTGGTCGACACCCTGTCCGAGCGTGAGCGGCAGGTGCTGGGGCTGATGGTCGACGGGCTCAACCGCAGCGAGATCAGCGCCGAGCTGGCGATCTCGCTCAACACGGTCCGCACCCACGTCAAGAGCATCCTGGCCAAGCTGGGCGTCCACGCCAGCCTGGAGGCGGTCAGCCTGGCGCTGCGGGCCGGGATCAGGCCCGGAGGGGGACCACGACGGTCACCTGCGCCCCTCCGAGCGGGCTCTCCCGCAGCTCCACGTGCCCGGAGTGGCGCTCGACCACCCGGGTGACGGTGGCGAGGCCGAGCGAGGCCCGACCGGCGACGGCCTCGCCGAAGCCCGGGCCCGAGTCGCCCACCGAGATGCGGATGGTGCTGTCGTCGACGGCGAGGCGGACGGCGACCTTGCCGTCGTCGGAGGCGGCCCGGCAGGCGTTCTCGACCAGGTTGTAGAGGCAGCGGTGCCACTCGACCGGGTCGCCGTCGATCGTGGCCGGCACGGTCTCGACGGTGATCCGGCCCCGGTAGGTCAGCTGCGAGCGCTCGACGACCTCCTCGGTGACCCGGGCCAGGTCGACCAGGCCGGTGACCGAGGCGGTGTCGAGCTGGCGCTCGCACACCTCGGCGATCAGCCGGACCTCGCGCTGGAGCTGGGCGACCAGCTCGTCGACCCGGGCGTCGGACGGGATCGTCGCCCGGAGGGTGCCGATCAGGGCCTGCATGATGGCCACCGATTGCAGGAGGTCGTGCGCCGAGCGCCGGCCCTCGTCCCGTGGTTCTCCTGAGGTCATGTGCCCGTACCGTCCTCGTCTCCGGGGGATCCATCGGGAGACGGCCTGACAAATGTACCCATCCCTCAGATGAACCCTCCCGGGGCGCCCCCCCTCACCGCAGGGTGACGCGGACGGCGTCGACCACCACGGCGGTGCCCTCGCCGGGGGCGGCGCGCACGCACAGCTCGTCGATCGTCCCGTCGCCCGAGGTCAGCCAGGGGAGGCCGGTGGTGGCGGCCAGGACGGTCCCGTCGGTCAGCCGGACCTCGACATCGGCGGTGCGGGCGGCGACGTCGAGGCGGACGGTGGCCACCAGCGGCGCCCCCGGGGGGACGGCCAGCCCGGTGACCCGCCCGTGCGAGGTCGACCAGCCGGCCAGGCCCAGCCGGCTGAGCCGGACCGAGGCGATCGACCCGCCGGCGCCCCGGACGGTGAGCAGGCGGGCGTCGGCGCTGCCGGTGGCCCGCGAGGCCCGGAGGGCGGCCTCGACGGTGACCACGGTGGCGGGCAGGTCGGGGATCGGGCGGCAGGCCGCCACCGGGTCGGACCCGCCGGCGACCCGCAGCGCCCGGGTCGGGTAGGCCGGGTCCTCCACGACCAGGCCGACCGGGGGGTCGGCGTCCTCGGGGGCCCAGGCCGTCGGGCCCGGACCGCCGACCGGCAGGCTGTCGAAGGTGTCGTCGACGAGGACGGTCACGGCGTCGGGGCCCCGGGGGCCGAGGGCCTGGGCGCTGGGGGCCACGCCCTCGACCCAGGTCGCCCAGCGAGTGGCGTCGCGCCCGGTGGCGACGGCCAGGACGCCGCCGTCGACGGGCACCACGGCGGGCAGGAGGGGGCGGGCCAGGGCGGTGCCGTCGACCCCGCTCATGACGCGGCGACCGGTCCCGGGCCCGAAGAGGGGGTCGGCCAGCGGCGCCGACTTCACCACCAGGGCGGTCGGGGCGGCCCGGCCCCGGCCGTACCAGGTGACGACCTCGTCGTCGGTCGGCGGGGCGATGGCGACGACGTGGGCCGTGGCCCCGGCGACGAGGAGGGCCGGGCGGGCCAGGGCGTCGGTGGCCCGGGCGACCACGGCCACGGTGGGCGCGCCGGTGGCGGGGACGACCGCCAGGAGCAGCGCCGGGGCCTGGTCGCCGGCCGCGCCCTGGGCCGCGGTGGTGGGCACCAGCAGGGCGAGGGGGCCGTCGCCCGGGGCCATGGCGGCGTCGACCGGCCCGATCCCGGCCACGCCCGGCATCGCCACCTCGGTGCTGGTCCAGGTGTCGCCCCGGCGCCGCTCGACGACGATCGTGTCGGCCGCCCGGCGGCGCCACACGACCAGCAGGTCGTCCCCGTCGGCCAGGACGTCGAAGCCCCCGACGCCGCCCTCGCCGGCCTCGGTCGGCACCGGCGCCCACCCCGACCAGCGGGCGGCCCGGCCGGCGGTGCGGGCGATCTCGAGCAGCGGGCCCCGGGGCCGGACCACCCAGGCGGTGCCGTCGGCGGTGACGGCCGAGCGGGCCAGCGGCTCGCCCTCGGTGGTCAGCTCGATCGGGTGGTCGGCGGCCGGCACCCACTCGCCGGCCTCCGCCGACCAGCCGAAGCGGTGCACCCGCAGGGCGTGGCCCCGGTAGGCCCGCCGGCCGGTGGCCACGACCACCAGGTCCTCGCCGTCCCAGGCGGTGTCGAGCAGGACGTCGGGGCGCTCGTCGACCAGCGTCCCGGTGTCGACCCACGGCCCGTCGGGGCCCGACAGGCCCCAGATGCGCTGGACGCCGGTGGCGGGGTCGGGGAGCACCGCCCACCACGTCCCGACCGCGAACCAGGTGCGGTGGGTGCCGCCCTCCTCGGTCGGGAGGTCCCGGTCGACCGGCCGGTCGGGGCCGTCGACCAGCGGGGGGGGAACGGTGGCGTCGGGCCCGGCGCCGGTCGTCGCCACCGACCGGGCGGCCCCCGGGATGGGGTCGGCGGTGGCGTCGTCGACCGCGGCCCGGCCGGTGGCCAGGGCCACGACGACCAGGGCGGCGGCGGTGCCGAGCCGCCTCAGGCGGGAGCGGACGACCCGTCCGCGGTGGCCGTCACGCACCGCCGCGCTGCACCACCGATCGCACGGTCGCCGCCATGATCCAGAGGTCGACCGGGAGGCAGCAGTGGTCGATGTAGCGCAGGTCGAGGCGGAGCCGCTCGTCGAAGCTCAACCCGGTGCGGCCCTGGACCTGCCAGAGCCCGGTCAGCCCGGGGCGGACCTCGAGCCGCCGGGTGTGCCACAGCGAGTAGGTCGCCGGGGCGAACGACGTCGGCCGCGGCCCCACCAGCGACATGTGCCCGACCAGCACGTTGAGCAGCTGGGGCAGCTCGTCGAGGCTGGTGGCCCGGAGGAAGCGCCCGACCCGGGTGATCCGGGGGTCGTCGATCACCTTGAAGTCCGGGTACGGGACGATGCTCAGGTGCTGGAGCGAGGCCTTGAGCTCCTCGGCGTCGCGCACCATCGTCCGGAACTTGAGCATCGGGAAGCGGGTGCCGTCGCGCCCCGTGCGGTGCTGGACGAACAGGACCGGGCCCCGGCTGTCGACGGCGACGGCCACGGCGATCAGCCCCAGCAGCGGCAGGGCGACGGGCAGCACGAGGAGGCAGACGGCCACGTCGACCACCCGCTTGAGGGCGCGGTAGCCGGGGCGGCGGGCCCGCACGTCAGGCCGCCCGGTCGGTGGCCGGCCGGCCGAGCCGGGCGAAGAGGCCGTCGGAGGTGACGGCGTCGTCGGGGAACGACGCCCAGCGCACGGCGTCGGCCGGCACCAGGTGGGCCATGCGGGCGGCGAAGGTGGCGGCCCCGGCCCGGTCGGTCTCGACCAGGAGGACGAACAGCACGTCGCCGGTGCGCCAGGCCCGGTCGGTCGTGCGCAGCCGGGAGACGACGTCGAGGGCGACCTCGGCGTCGCAGCGCACCGCCACCAGCGAGAGGGCGTGGCCGTGGCGCCGGCTGCGGTCGAGCTCGGCGACCAGGACGTGGTCGGGGCGCTCGGGCCGGACCACGACCGACACGTGGTCGACGGTCAGGCCGAGCAGGGCGGTGGCGACGAGCACGCCGCCGAGCAGCAGGTAGATCGGCCGGCTGGGGAGCAGCCCGACGAAGCCGCGGGCCAGCAGCACCCCGGCGACGAGGAGCGTGACGCTGGCGCCGAGGACGGTGCCGGGGCGGACGCGGGGGACGGCGCACAGCACGGTGTCGCCCGCCCACCGCCCGGGCCGCGGAGACCGGCTCATGTCGCCGTCAGCTCCCGGCCGTAGACGCCGGCGGCCCAGGCGGCCATCGCCGCCAGCCCGTCGCGCAGCGACGTCGAGGGCTGGTAGCCGAGGACGGCGGCGGCCCGGCTGATGTCGGCCGCTGTGGCGTGGGCGTCGCCGGCGACGGTCGGGGTGTGCTCGAGGTCGATCGGACCGGCGATGTCCTGGACCAGGGCGACGGCGTCGGCCAGGGTGACCGGGTTGCCCCCGCCGATGTTGAGGACGCCGTCCCAGTCGGCCACGCCGGCCCGGTAGGTGGCCTCGACGGCGTCGTCGACGTAGGTGAAGTCCCGAGAGGCCGACCCGTCGCCCCGGATGCCGAACGTCCCGCCCTCGAAGGCGGCGCGGAACAGCTTGTGGAAGCCCATGTCGGGGCGTTGCCGGGGGCCGTAGACCGTGAAGTAGCGCAGGCACGTCACCGGCAGGCCCATCTCCCGGTGGTAGGCGAGGCAGAGGTGCTCGGCGGCCAGCTTCGACACGCCGTAGGGCGAGATGGGGCGGGGGAGGACGCCCTCGTCGGTCGGCTGCTCCCGGGCGTCGCCGTAGATCGACGAGCTCGACGCGTAGACGAGGCGGCGGATGTTCGAGCCGACGCAGGCGGCCAGCAGGTCCTGCGTGGCGGCCACGTTGTGGCGGGTGTAGTCGGCGAAGTGCGGTCCCCACGAGCGGGTCACCGAGGCCTGGCCGGCGAGGTGGAAGACGACCTCGACGTCGTGGAGCATCGAGCGGGGCACGGTGCGGGAGAGGTCGGCGGCGACCAGCTGGAAGCGGGGGTGGGCGACCAGGCCCTCCAGGTTCCGCGTCTTGATCTGCGGGTCGTAGGACTCGGTCAGGCAGTCCACGCCGATGACCTCGTGGCCGTCGTCGAGGAGGCGACGACTGAGCGTCGATCCGATGAAGCCAGCTGCTCCCGTCACCATCACGATCACCGAGGGACCTCCATCCACGTCCGGTCGTCCGCACCCTCGTGCAGCCCGCCGGGTCCGACGACCGTCGCCGGGGTGATCCCGGGTCCCCCGATCCCCGGTCGGCGCCTGGTCGGACCGGTGCCCACACCGCCCGGCGCGCGTTCGCGGTAGGGCCGGTCACCCTCCTCGCGGTCCACACCGGGTGAGGGCCGCGCCACGGTGGCCGCCGAGATGAGCAGCGTGGGAGCACGACGGGCCGTGGCCGTCGACGAGCCGGGGACCGGGACCGCCGAGGACGTGCTCGTGCACGTCCTGGCCCACCTGGAGGCCGAGGGCCTGGCCGTCGCCGTCCTCCGCCCGCCGGCCCGCGACGGGCGGGGTGTCCTGGAGGCCGACCTCCTCGTCGACCCCGCCCAGCGACCCCGGGTCGAGGCCGTGCTGGGCGCCGAGGGGTTCCGCCGCCGGCCGGCGTGGGGGCGGGCCCCGCACCGGTTCTTCCTCCGCCCGCTGGTCGGCGACGGGGACGTCGACTGGCTCAAGCTCGACGTCGTCACCGACCTGTGCTTCGGGCCCCGGCACGAGTGGCCGACGGGGCTGGGGGCCGCCTGCCTCCAGGACCGGGGCCGGACCCTCCCGCCCCGCCTCGACCCCGCCGACGAGCTGGTCGCCCACCTGCTCCACGCCCTCCTCGACCGGGGCACGCTCCGCCCCGGCGACCGCACCGCCCTGGCCGCCCTGGCCGAGGAGGTCCGCGGGCCCGGCCGCCTGGGCCGGGCCCTGACCCCGGGGGGCGACGGCCCGGCGTCGTTCCCGGGCCTGGTCGCCGCCGCCCGGGCCGGCCGGTGGGACGACGTCGCCGCCGCCACCCCCTGCCTCCGCCGGCAGGTCGCCGGCCGGCACCCCGTCGCCGGGGCCCGCCGCCGGGCGACCCACCGCCTCCTGCGCCGCGGGGGCCGGCTGCTCCGCCCGCTCGCCGGTCCGGGCCGGGTCGTCGCCGTCGTCGGCCCCGACGGCACCGGCAAGTCGACCCTGGTCGCCGGGCTCGTCACCGCCGTCGGCGTCCCGGCCACCGGGCTGTACGGGGGGACCTACCGCAGCGGGACGGCGTCGTCCGCCCCCGGGTTGGCCACCGCCCGGGTCCTCGGCCGGCTGCTCGCCACCCGGGCCGCCCTGGCGTGGCACCGGCGGATGGGCCGGCTGGTCGTCCTCGACCGGCACCCCGAGCAGGCCCGGCCGCTCGCCACCGACACCGTCGGGTGGCGCACCCGGCTCCGCCGGACGGCGCTGGCGGCCACGCTCCCGCCGCCCGACCTCCTCCTCGTGCTCGACGCCCCGGCCGCCGTGCTCCACGCCCGCCGGCCCGAGCACGACGTCGACCGGCTCGACCGCGACCGGGCCCGCACCCTCGCCCTGCGGATGGCGGCGCCGACCCACGTCCTCGACGCCACCGCCCCGCCCGAGGCGGTCCGGGCCCGGGCCGTCGACCTGATCTGGCGTCACGCCGTCCCCGCCCGATGAGCGCCACCGTCGCCGCGCCCCGCCGGGACGCCGTCGAGGGCCAGATCCGGGGGTCGAGCCTGCTGCTGGCCGGGCGGCTGGCGTCGATGGCCAGCAACCTGGCGATCCAGGTGCTGGTCGTCCGGGCCCTCGCCCGCGCCGACTACGGCCTCTTCGCCTACGCCACGTCGGTGGTCACGGTGCTGGCCACGATCGTGACCTTCGGGCTCGACCGGGGGCTGGCCCGCTTCGTCGTCGTCTTCGAGGAGGAGGGCGACCTGCCCCGGCTGTGGGGGACGATCGTGATGCAGGCGGGCACGATCCTCGGGCTGGGGGCCGCCGCCGCCGTGGTGGCGATCGGGTTCCAGGGCTGGGTCGGCGGGAGCGTCGTCCACGACCCCCGCCTGGCCCAGCTGCTCGCCGTGATGGTGCTGCTGGCGCCGCTCCAGGCCCTCGACAGCGCGGCGGCCTCGCTGTTCGCCGCCTTCGGCCGGTCGAAGGCCATCTTCCTCCGTCGCTACGTGCTGACCCCGGTGCTCCGGCTGGTCGTGGCCGGCCTCGTCCTCTGGACCGGCGGGGGCGTCATGGCCCTGGGCGCCGGCTACGTCGTCGTCGGCGCCATCGGCGTGGCCGTCTACGGCTCGATGCTGACCCGGACGCTGCGCCAGCGGGGCCTGCTGGCCGACCGGTCGGCCCGCTCGCGGGCGGGGATCCGGCTGCCGCTGCGGGAGATCGGCGCCTTCACCGTCCCGCTGCTGCTGAGCGACGCCATGTTCGTCGTGCTCAACACCTCCGACGTCGCCATCCTGGCCCGGACCCACGGCTCGGAGGCGGTGGCCGGCTACCGGGCCGTGCTGCCGCTCGCCCACCTCAACCAGGTGGTGATGAACAGCTTCGCCCTCCTCGCCGGGCCGCTGATGGCCCGGATGTGGGCCCGCGACGACCGGTCCGGGCTGGCCACGGCCTACTGGCGGACGGCCACCTGGGTGGCGGTGCTGACCTTCCCGATCGCCGCGGTCACCGTCGGGTTGGCCGACCCGGTGGTCGCCGCCCTCTTCGGGTCCCGCTACGAGGGCTCGGGCACCTACCTGGCCATCCTGGCCGCCGCCTTCTACGCCAACGCCGCCCTCGGCTTCAACGGGGTCACGGTGAAGATGGTGGGCCGGGTGTGGCTGGTCGCCGGGACGGCGGGCGCCGCCCTCGTCGGCAACCTGCTGCTCAACGCCTGGCTGATCCCGGCCCACGGCCCCCTCGGCGCGGCCTGGGGCACGGCGGCCACCGTCGTGGGCTACAACCTCCTCAAGCACCTGGCGCTGCGGCGGGCCACCGGGGTCGAGCTGCTGCCGGCCCGGTACCGCTCGGTCTACGGCACCATCGCCGCCGCCTCGCTGGCGATCCTGGCCGGGGCCGTGCTCGACCTGCCCCTCGTCCCCGCCGCCGGGGTGGCCGCCGTCGCCGCCGCCGCCGTGCTCTGGGTCGGCCGCCGCGAGCTCGCCGTCGACGCCATGTTCCCCGAGCTCCTCCGCGTCCCCCTCCTCGGCCGCGTCGTCGCCCCCCGGCAGGCCGACCGATGACGGCCCGGGACGCACTCGTCGCCGGGGTGGTGCGGGTCCGGCTGCTCGACGCCACGCCCGGCGACGAGGCGGCCGTCGTCGCCCAGCTCGGGCCGCTGCGCCCGGCCGACGCCACCCCGGCCGACATCACCCTCCGCTACGTCGACCGCCTGCCGGTGCCCGAGCCGATGCGGTTCGTCGGCCCCGGCGAGCTGGGCGTGGGGGAGGCCGACGCCCTCGTCGTGCTGCGGGGCCGGCACCGGCGCCCGGTGCGGGTCGCCGTCCCGGTGGGCCGGCTCGGCGGGGAGTGCACGATCACCTGCGAGCACGGCGTCGGCCGCGTCCCGCACCTGATCGCCGCCGTCAACCTGGCCCTGCTCCGCCACGACGTGGTCGCCCTCCACGCCTCGGCCGTCGAGGTCGACGGGCGGGCCGTCGTCGCCACCGGGTGGAGCAAGGGCGGCAAGACCGAGGTGGTCCTGGCCCTGCTGGCCCGGGGCGCCCGCCTGATCGGCGACGAGTGGCTCCACCTCCGGCCCGACGACACGGTCACGGGCATCCGCGAGCCGGTGCGGGTGTGGGACTGGCAGGTCGGCCAGCTCGACCCGGTGCGGGCCGCCGTCGGGCGTCGCACCCGGGCCCGGCTGGCCACCGTGGGCGCCGCCCGCCACGTGGTCGATCGTCGCTCGCCCCGCCTGGCCACCCTGCTCGACCGCCAGCGGGGGGTCGACGTCGACGGCACCCGGCTCTCGCCCCGACGCCCGGCGACCGACCCCGTCCCGCTGGGCCCGCTGGTGCTGGTCACCTCGGCGACGGGTGACGACGTCCGGGCCGTGCCGGCGACGGGGGCCGAGGTCGCCGAGCGGATGGTGGCCTCGCTGGCCTACGAGCGGGCGCCGCTGCGGGAGCTGGCCGACGCCCACCGCTTCGCCTTCCCCGCCGTCCCCCTCCCGCACCTCGACGCCGCCGGCGCCCGCGAGCGTGCCCTCCTCCACGCCCGCCTCGACGGCCGCCCGACGGTCGAGGTCCTCCACCCGTACCCGGTCGACCTCGCCCACCTCGGCACCGTCGTCACCGAGGCCGTGACATGACCGCCGTCGAGGCCCGGGTCGACGCCCCGGCGGGCTGCGTCCCGCCGGACTGGGTGGCGCTGCTGCCCGGGGGGCGGCTGGGCGCCGTGGCCGTCGTCGGGCCCCGGACGCCGGCGGCCGAGCAGGCCGTGCGGGCCGGGCGACCGGCACCGGTGGGCGGTCCCGCCGACACCGTCGTGGTCACCGACGACCGGGCCGCCAACGTGCGGGCCGCCCTCGCCCTGGTCGGGCCGGCCGGCGTCGTCCGCATCGAGCGCAGCCGGCGCCGCCGCCGGGCCCGCACCCGTTGGCTCCTGCGCCAGCACCCGATGGCCGACGTCGCCACCTGGTGGGCCCGGCCCGCCCTCGACGCCCCCCGCTGCCTCGTTCGCCTCGACGACCGGGTCGCCGCCGCCACCGTGGTGCGGACCGTCGCCGACCGGCGGCGTCGCACCGCCGTCGAGGCCCTGCTGGCCCGGATCGGGGTGGCCGACGTCCTCGCCGGCCCGGTGACGATCCTCGCCGTCGCCGCCGGCGGTCGCCCCGAGCCGGCGCTGGCCGAACCGGCCGACGGACGCCGCATCGACGGCCTCGTCACCCCCGGGTACCGCCGCTCCCGCGCCGTCATCGGGGTGACGACCGACGGCACCGGGCGCCGGCTCCACGGCGTGGCCAAGGTCGCCCGGCGGCCCGAGGACGACGCCGGGGTCGCCGTCGAGGCCGCCGCCCTGGGCGAGCTGGCCCGCCGGACGGGCGGCTTCGGGGCGGCGCCGCAGGGGGCCCGGGCCCTCCACCGGGGCGGCCGGCTCGTCCTGGTCGAGGGCGCCGTCGCCGGTCGCCCGCTCGACCGCCGGGCCGTGCGCCGCGACCCGGTCGCCGCCCTGGTGGCCGGGCGCCGCTGGGTCGACGCCCTGCCCCGGTCGGCGCCGACGCCCCCCGCCGAGGACGGGCGGGCCGAGACCCTCCTGCGCGCGCCGCTGGCGGCGGTGGCCGCCCGACCCGGGATCGACCCGGCGACCGTCGAGGCGGCGGCGGGCGTCCTCGGGACCCTGGCCGCCATCCCGCTCCCGGTCGTGTTCGAGCACGGCGACCTCGGACACCCGAACCTGCTGGTCGACCGGGGCACCCTCCGGGCCGTCGACTGGGAGCGGGCCCGCCCCGACGGCCTCCCGCTCCACGACCTCGTCTTCCTCGTCGCCTACCTGACCGAGAGCGCCGAGCGGCCGGCCGCCCTGGGACCGGCGGTGGTGCGGGCGCTGCGGCCCCACGGCTGGGCCCGGGCCGAGCTCGACGTCCACGTCGAGCGGCTCGCCCTCGACCGGCGGGCCATCCCCGGGCTCCAGGTCGCCTGCTGGACCCGGTGCCTCGCCGCCCGCCCGGCCGACGCCACCGCGCCCCGCGAGGAGGCGCTCTGGAGGGCGGCGGTGGCCGCCGCCGTGGGGGCGTCGTGACCCGCCGGCCCGTCACGTACGTCACCGCCGGGTTCCCGTTCCCGCTGTCGAGCGGCTACCTGCGCCACCACCACCTGATCCGGGCCCTGGCGCCGGACCACGCCGTGCGGCTCCGCTCGCTGGTCGGGGCCCGCTTCGACGAGAGCGCCGTCGACGGCGTCGCCGGCCTGGTCGACGACGTCCAGGTCTTCCGCGAGCCGGGTGGCAGCCGGGCCGCCGTCGCCCGGCGTCGGCTGCGGCCCGAGGCGCGGGCCGACGTCGTCGCCCTCCGGGCCACGGTGGCCGCCGACGTCGCCGCCGGGGTCGACGCCGTCGTCCTCTCCGGGAAGGAGACCGCCTCGGTGCTCGACGCCGTGGCCGGCCGGGTGCCGGTGGTCGTCGACCTCTGCGACGCCACCTCGGCCCGGGTCACCCAGGAGATGGCGCTGGCCCCGCCGCTCCGGGCCGCCGGCCTGGCCGCCCGCCGCCGGGTGCTCCGCCGGGCCGAGCGGCGCCTGGTGGACGAGGCCGACCTGCTGCTGACCGCCTCCGCCCGCGACCGCGAGCTGCTCGTGGAGGAGGGCGCTCCGAGCCGGGCCGGTGACGCCCTGGTGCTGCCCAACGGGATCGACCTCGGCCACTGGCGGCGCACGACCGACCGGCTCGGGGACGAGGTCGTCCTCGTCGGCAACCTCGGCTACCGGCCCAACGCCGACGCCGCCACCCACCTGGTCGAGGACGTCATGCCCCTCGTGTGGGGGGCCCGGCCCGACGCCCGGGTCTCGCTCGTCGGCGTCGGGGCCTCCGAGGCCCTGGTGCGCCGGCTCGACCGGCCCGGCGTCACCGTGGTCGGGGCGGTGCCCGACGTGCGCCCCCACCTCGAGCGGGCCGCGGTCGTCGTCGCCCCCCTCCGCATCGCCACGGGGATCCAGAACAAGCTGCTCGAGGCGATGGCGATGGAGGTCCCCGTCGTCACCACGCCGGTCGCCGCCGCCGGGCTCGGTCCCGGGGCGCCGGTGGTCGTCGCCGCCGACGCCCGGGCCGCGGCCGACGCCGTGACCGCCCGGCTGGCCGCCGTCGCCGCCGGGGCCACCGCCCCCGACGCCGCCGCCCGCCGCTGGGTCGGCGAGCGCTTCGACTGGGCCACCAGCGGCGCCCTCCTCGCCGACGCCCTCGCCGCCACGGCGGCCGGTGCCCGATGAGCGGGCGGGTGGCGACGGTGGCGCTGATCGGGGCGGACGGGGCGGGGAAGACGACGGTGGCGCGGCGGCTGCCGGAGCGGCTGGCGGTGCCGGCGCGGTACGTGTACCTGGGGGCCAACCCGGCGGCGGCGACCCACGCCCTCCCGACGACCCGTCTGGTCCACCGCCACCGCGTGCGCCGGGGCACGGCCGCCGCCGGCGGGCCGCCCGCCCTCGACCGGGAGCTCGGGCCGACCCCGGCGCGCAGCCTCCCGATCCGGACCCGGGCCGGGCGCGGCGCCCGGGCCGCGGCCCGCACCGCCCACCAGATCGCCGAGGGCAGCTACCAGTGGTCGGTGATCGCCTGGCACCGGCGCCGGGGCCGGGTGGTCGTCGTCGACCGCTGGTACGGGGCCGACCACCACGCCCACGAGCTGGCCCCGGGCGCCCGCCTCAGCCGGTCCCGCCGGGTGCGGGCCGCCTTCCTGCGCCGCGCCTTCGGGCCGCCCGACCTCGTCCTGCTGCTCGACGCCCCGGCCGAGGTCCTCCACGCCCGCAAGGGCGAGGGCACGCTGGCCGAGCTGGCCCGGCGCCGGGCCGAGTACGACGACTACCTGGCCGGCGTCCCCGCCGGGCGGCGGATCGACGCCACCCAGCCGCTCGACGCCGTCCTCGCCGCCGCCGCGGCCGCCATCGAGGAGGCCCGGGCGTGACCCCGGCGCGCGTCCTCGTCACCGACGCCGGTCGGGGCAGCGCCCTCGCCGTCGTGCGGGCCCTCGGCCGGGCCGGCCACACGGTCGTCACCGCCGACACCACGGCCCGCACGGTCGGTGGTGCCTCGCGCTACGCCCGGGCCCACGGGACCTACCCGGCCCCCGAGGTCGACGGGGTGGCCGCCACCGCCGAGGGCATCGTCGCCCTGGCCGCCGAGCACGCCGTCGACGTCGTCGTGCCCGTCACCGACGACACGATCGTGCCCCTGCTGGCGACGGGGGCGGTGCTGCCCGACGGGTGCGTGCTGGCCACCGCCGATCCGATCGCCGTCGACCGGGCGGGGAGCAAGGTCGAGACCGTCCACCTGGCCCGCTCGCTCGACGTGCCCGTGCCCGACCACGAGGTGGTCGACGACCCGGCCGGCGCCCGGGGCTGCACCGCCCGGCTGGGCACGCCGGTCGTCGTCAAGCCCGACCGCTCGCGGGTGGTCGACGCCGCCGGCCGGCTGCGGCGGGGCTCGGTGTCCTACGCCTGGAGCGACGACGAGGCGGCCCGGGCGGTCGCCGCCGCCGGCCAGCGGGTGCTGCTCCAACGCCACCACCCGGGCGTCGGCGTCGGCCTCGGGCTGGTGCTCGACCACGGCCGGCCCGTCGCCCTGGTCCAGCACCGGCGGATCCACGAGGTGCCCGTCTCGGGCGGCGCCAGCTCCCGGCGCGAGACCGTCGCCCTGGACGACGACCTCGTCGGCCCCGCCCTCGCCCTCTTCGCCGCCCTGGGGTGGACGGGGGCGGCGATGGCCGAGTTCAAGGTCGGCCCCGACGGCCCGGCGCTGATGGAGCTCAACGGCCGCCTGTGGGGGTCGTTGCCGCTCGCCGTCCGGGCCGGGTGCGACATCCCCGGCCACCTGCTCGCCGTCCACCGCGGCACCGGCCTCCCGGTCGCGCCCGACACCGGCTACGAGATCGGTGTCCGGGCCCGCAACCTCGACCTCGAGCTGGTGTGGATCGGGTCGGTCCTGGCCCGGGGGCGGCGCTCGTCGTCGCTGGTCGAGGTCAGCCGGCGCGACGGGGTGGCCGCCGCCGTCGACCTGCTCCGCCCCGGCCAGGGCGAGGACCTGCTGGCCGGGGACGACCGCCGCCCGCTGGCCGTCGGCGTCCGCCACGCCCTCGGCCACGCCGCCCGGAAGGTGGTGCAGCGGTGACCGCCCGGACCACCGCCGACCGGGGGGCGGGCGCCCTCGCCGCCCTGCTCGACCGCCTGCCCCGCCGGCGCCCGACCCTGGCCGTGCTGACCTACCACCGGGTCGCCCCGGCGGCCGAGCGACCGGATCTCCACCCCGGCCTGCGGGTCGATCCGGGGGACTTCGCCGCCCAGCTGGCCGTCCTCGCCCGCCACGCCCAGCCGGTGTCGGCCGACGACCTGCTGGCGGCCCGGGCGGGGGGTGCCCACCTGCCGGCCCGGGCCGTCCACGTCACGCTCGACGACGCCTACGGCTGCACCGAGCGCCACGCCTGGCCGGCGCTGCGGGCCGCGAGCGTGCCGGCCACCCTCTTCGTCCCCACCGCCTACCCCGACACCGGTCGCACCTTCTGGTGGGACCGCCTCCACCACGCCCTGTGCGCCACCGGGGCGCCGGACGTCGCCGCCTCGTTCGCCCGGCTGCGGGCCGAGGTCGCCCGCCGCCCCCACGACGAGGGCATGGCGCTGGTCGCCGAGGTCGAGCGGACCGCCGGGGTCGACCGGCCCGCACCCGACGTCGTCGGTTGGGCCGCCCTGGGCCGGATGGCGGGGGAGGGCCTGGCCCTCGCCCCGCACTCGCGCACGCACCCCCGCCTGCCCGGCCTGCCGACCGAGGTGCTCGACGCCGAGGTCGGGGGGAGCTGGCACGACCTGGTCGACCGGGTCGGCCCCGCCGCCCGCCCGCTGTTCGCGGCGCCCGGGGGTGCCGAGGACGACCGGGTCCGGGCCGCCGCCCGCCGGGCCGGCCTGGTGATCGGCATGACGACCGAGCGGGGGGTCAACGACGGGGTGGCGCCCCGCTGGGACGCCCTCCGCCGGATCAACGTCGGGCCCCGGGCCACCGGGGACCTGGTGCGGCTCCAGCTGCACCCCACACCGCACAGGGCGCGCGCCGGCGCCCTCGCCGCCCGCGACCGCGTGCGTGCGTCCCTCCCGGCGCGAGGAGGTCGGACGTGGAGCTGAACGGACTGCTGCCGGTGCTGCGGCGCTGGGTGCTGGTGATCGTCGTCGCCACCGCGGTGGCGGCCCTCATCGGCTGGCGCTTCTCGGCGTCGGCCGACGAGGGCTACGAGTCGTCGGCGGTGGCCCTGGTCGGGCCGCTGAACACCGACAGCGACACCATGCGGGCCAGCTCGGCGCTGGCCCAGACCTACGCCGAGCTGGCCACCAGCGAGTCGCTGCTGGCCCGCGTGGCCGAGGCGACCGGCGTGCCCGCCGCCGACCTGGAGGACGGGGTGCGGGCCACGGCCAACGGCACGACCCGCTTCCTCACCGTCACGGCGCGCGCCGACGCCGCCGAGACGGCCCGGGCCGTCGCCGAGGCGGTCGTCGCCGACCTGATCGGCCAGAGCCGCGAGGGCGCCGTCCGCCCCGAGGGCCAGCTCCGGCTGATCGACCCGGCGTCGGCCCCCGAGCGCCCGGTGACGCCCCGGGGCGACCTCGTCATCCCCCTCGCCGCCCTGGCCGGCCTGCTCGGCTCGGCCGCCATCGTCCTGCTCTACGAGCTGGTCAGCGATGCGGCCGAGACCGGCGCCCGGGTCGAGGAGGCCACCGGGGTCCCGGCGCTGGTCGTCGCCCGCCGCCGGGGGTGGTCGTGGCGCCGTCACCCCGACCCGCTGCGGGTGGCGGCCACCCAGGTCGAGCTGTCCGGCCCGGCGATGCGCTGCGTCGTGGTGGGCGGGGCGGTCGACCGGGACGGCTCGGCCGGGCTCGCCCTGGCCCTCGCCCGCATCTGGGGCGAGCGCCGGCCGGTCACCGTGCTCGACGCCACCGGGACGGCGCTCGTGACCTGGGGGGCCGACGACGGCGACGGGCTGGCCACGGCGGCGATCACCGAGGAGGCGGCCCGGGCCCTCGTCGCCGAGCACACCGCCGACGGGGGACTGCTCATCGTCGTCACCGGCTCGGCCCTGACCAGCACCGCCGCCCTGGTGTGGGCCCACGTGGCCGACGTGACCCTGCTCGGCGTCCGCCGCTCGACCACCCGGCTGGCCCACGTCCGCGACGCCGCCGGGAACCTCCGGGCCACCGGGGCCGAGATCCCCTTCGTCCTCCTCCACGACGGCCACCTGCCCACCGACGCCGACCTGCCGGCCCCCCGACGCCCCGAACCGAGGGCCGAGGCCAGCCCGGCGCGCCCCGCGCCCGTGCCCCGGCGCAAGGCCCCGGCCAAGGCGGCCACCGGATGACGGCGCAGATGGTGGAGGTCGCGTCCCGGGCGCCGGCGACGGGCGGGCCGCGGGTGGCCTACGTGGTGTCGCGGTTCCCGCGGCTGACCGAGACCTTCGTGGTCGACGAGGCGCGGGCGGTCGTGGCGGCGGGGGCCGACGTCCGGCTCCACCCGCTCCACCGCGAGCGGGCCGACGTCGTGCAGCCGACGGTCGCCGCCCTGGCCGACCGGGTCCGGTACCGCCGGCTGGGCTCGCCGGGCGTGCTCGCCGGCTTCGTCGCCGGCGCCGCCCGCCAGCCCGGCCCGGTCGCCCGGGCCCTGGCCACGATCGTGCGCGACACCCGCCGCAGCCGGCGGCTCCTGGTCGGGGCCCTGGCCGCCTTCCCCTACGCCGTCGACCTCGCCCGCCGGCTGGCGGCCGACGGCGTCGACCACGTCCACTGCCACTTCGCCACCCACCCGGCCGCCGTCGGCTGGGTCGTGCACCGCCTCACCGGCATCCCGTTCAGCTTCACCGCCCACGGCTCCGACCTCCACCGCGACCGGGCCATGCTCGCCACCAAGGTGGCCGACGCCGCCTTCGTCGTCACCGTGTCGGAGTCCAACCGGGCCGTGATCGTGGCCGAGTGCGGCCCGGCCCGCGCGGCCAAGGTCCAGGTGGTCCGGTGCGGGATCGACCGGGCGCAGCTGCCCCGCCGGCCGGCCCCGGTCGCCACCGGCTCCGGCCCCCGGGAGGTGTGCTGCGTCGGCACGCTCCACGAGGTGAAGGGCCAGGCCGTCCTGGTCGAGGCGGTCCGCCGGCTCGTCGCCGAGGGCCGCGACGTGCGCTGCACGCTGGTCGGCGACGGGCCCGACCACGACGCCCTCCGCCGCCGGGCCGACGCCACCGGGCTGGGGGAGCGGGTCCGCATCACCGGGCGCGTCGCCCGGCCGGCGGTGGCCGCCGTGCTGGCCGGCGCCGACGTCCTGGTGGCGCCGAGCGTGCCCTCGGCCGACGGGCGCCGCGAGGGCCTGCCCGTCGTCGTCCTCGAGGCCATGGCCGTCGGGGTGCCGGTGGTGGCCAGCCGGCTCTCGGGCATCCCCGAGGCCGTCGAGGACGGCGTCACCGGCCTGCTGGTCGAGCCGGGCGACGCCGCCGGGCTGGCCGCCGCCATCGCCCGGGTGCTCGACGAGCCCGAGGCCGCCGCCGCCCGGGTCGAGCGGGCCGCGGCCCGGATCGACGCCGAGTTCGCCATCGAGGTGTCGGCCCGTCGGCTCGTCGCCCTGTTCGCCGGGGCCCGGCCGTGATCGCCGCCTTCTGGCTGGGCGTGGCCGTCATCGCCCAGACCTACGTCGGCTTCCCCGCCCTGGTGGCGGTGCGGGCCGTCGTCCGGCCCCGGCCGCACCGCAGCGGCCCGGTGACCCCGACGGTGAGCGTCGTGGTGGCCGCCCGCGACGAGGCGCCGGTGCTGGGGGAGAAGCTGGCCAGCGTCCTGGCCTCGGACTACCCGGCCGAGCGGCTCGAGGTCGTCGTGGCCTCGGACGGCTCGACCGACGGCACCGCCGCCGTCGCCCGGGGGCTCGGGGCGCGCGTGCGGGTGGTCGAGCTGCCGCCCGTCGGCAAGGCCGCCGCCCTCAACGCCGCCCTCGCCCTCGTCACCGGGGAGGTCGTCGTCTTCACCGACGCCAACAGCCGGTTCACGCCGACGACGGTGGCCGAGCTGGTGCGCCCCCTGGCCGACCCCGAGGTCGGCGGCGTGGCCGGCGACCAGCGCTACCTGCCCCCCGACGCCGCCGGCGACGCCGCCGGCACCACCACCGGCGAACGCCGCTACTGGGACCTCGACCGGCTGCTCAAGGTGGGGGAGAGCGCGGCGGGGAACGTGATCAGCGCCACCGGGGCGCTCTACGCCGTGCGGCGGGAGCTGGTCGACGAGGTCCCGGCCGGCGTCACGGACGACTTCGTCACGTCGACCGGCGTGATCGCCCGGGGCGCGCGCCTCGTCTTCGCCCCCGACGCCGTCGTCTGGGAGCCGGTGGCGGCGCGGCCGGCGGCCGAGATGGCCCGCAAGGTCCGGGTGATGACCCGCGGCCTCCAGGGCGTCGCCCACCGGCGGGCCCTGCTCGACCCCCGCCGCCACGGCTTCTACGCCGTCCAGCTGCTGCACCACAAGGTCCTCCGCCGGCTGATGGGGGTGCCGCTGGCGGTCACCGCCGTGGCCGGGGCGCTCTCGTGGCGGCGGGGCCGGACCTACCGGGTGGCGACGGTGGCGCAGGCCGGGCTGTACGGGCTGGCCGCCGTCGGGTTGGCCCGCCCGACCAGCCGGCTCGGCCGGTCGCGCCCGTGCGGCCTGGCCGCCTACTTCGCCATGGTCAACGCCGCCGGCCTCGTCGCCGCCGCCAACGTGGTGCGGGGCCGCCGGATCGAGCAGTGGCACCCCGACCGCGCCCCGGCTCCCTCGGCAGCTGGCGATCAGATCCGACGGGAAGCCGTCGCATCCGATCGCCAGTACGGGGAGGTGGGGGCGTGACCATCACGGTCGTCGGGGGTGGGGTGCGGCCGGGGCTGCGGGCCCGGGCCCGGGCCCACCGCTGGGGGCCGGCGGTGCTCGCCGTCGCCGCCGGGGCCGCCCTGGCCACCGTCGCCCTGGCCCAGCCCCTCGCCGTGGCCGCCGGGGCCGCCGTCGTCGCCGCCCTCGTCATCGGGGACCGCCCGCCGGCCGCCACCGTCGTCTGCGTGGCGCTGGTCTTCTCCAACGCCGTCGTCGTCGCCACCACGCTCCACGGCGTCCCCCAGGTGGTCGCCGCCCTCGTGCCCCTCCTGCTGCTGGTGACGATCGGGCACCGCACGTGCATCGAGCGCCGGTCCGTCGTCCTGCCCCCGGCCACGCCGTGGGTCGTCGGCCTGCTCGTCGTCCAGCTGATCAGCGCCGGCACCAGCCGCGACCCCGCCACCGCCCTGGCCGAGGTCAGCACCTTCCTCGTCGAGGGGCTGGCGCTGTGGCTGCTGCTCGCCAACGCCGCCCGCTCGGCCGACGTGATCCGGGCCGCGGCGGTCGCCGTCGTCGTGGTGGCCGCCCTGCTGTCGATCCTGTCGGTGGCGCAGGAGACCGGCGCCGTCGGGAGCGGGGACGCCTACGGCTTCAGCCAGCTCAGCGACGCCGTGGTGGCCAAGGACGCCAACACCGGCCAGGGCGAGCGCCGCCACTCGGGCCCGATCGGCGAGCAGAACCGGTGGGCCCAGTGCCTCGCCCTCGCCGTCCCGCTGGCCGTCGCCCTCGCCGCCCGCGACCGGTCCCGGGCCGTCCGCCTGGTCGGGCTGGCCAGCGTGCCGGCCATCGGCGCCGGGATCGTCCTCACCTACTCCCGGGGGGCGGCGGTGGGGCTGCTGCTGGCCGCCCTGGTGGCCGTGGCCCTCCGCTGGGTGCCGCGCGCCGCCACCCTCGGGGCCCTCGCCGTGGTCGCGGTCGTGCTCGCCGTCGGGGCGCCGGTGTTCGTGTCGCGGGCGTCGACCGTCGTCACCGCCCGGGCCTCGGTGGCGGGGACCGAGGCCGCCCCGGACATCGACGGCGAGGGCGCCGGCACCGACGGCTCGTTCGCCAACCGCTCGGTCGAGGCCTCGGCGGCCACGGCCGTCTTCCTCCACCACCCGCTGGTCGGCGTGGGGCCGGGGCTGTTCCCGACCTACTTCCAGGACGAGGCCCGCCGGCTCGGCGCCGAGCGCATCGTCGGCGTCGACCGCCAGGCCCACAACCTCTACCTCGGGCTGGCCGCCGACTCCGGGCTGCTCGGCCTCGTCGCCTTCGGCGGGGTCGTCGCCACCACGATCGGACCGCTGGTCGCCGTGCGCCGGCGAACCGCCGCGGACCGCCCCGACCAGGCCGCCCTCGCCACCGGCTTCGCCATGGCGATCGTCGTGTACCTGACGACCGGCCTCTTCCTGCACCTGTCCTACATCCGCTACCTGTGGCTGTTCCTCGGGCTGGCGGCGGCGATGGGCCTCGTCACCGACGACCGCGAGCCGGCGTGACGGTGACGTCGGAGCTGCGGCGCTGGACGCCGGACCCGCCGGGCGACAACCAGCCGACGCTCGTCCGCTGGCCCCGCTGGCGGCTGCTGCTCGACGACCCGACCCCCGAGCGGGTGGTCGTCGTCGGCACCGTCGACCCCGGGGTGGAGCGCTGGCTCGACGCCGTCGGCGCCCGGACCCGGTGGATCGGCGAGCCGCACGGCCTCACCGGCCCCGCCGACCTCGTCGTCCTCGGCCCCGACGTCGCCCTCGACGCCCGGGCCCTCGTCTGGCTGGCCCGCACCTGCGGTGAGCACGGCGCCGCCTGGCTCCCCGGCCCCCTCTCCCGCCGCCAGGCCCACGCCCTCGCCGCCGCTGGCTTCGGACCCGGCCTCGCCCTCGACCCGGGCGCCCGCCGCCGTGCCCCGACCGGCGTCGTCGTCACCCGTCAGCGGCCTCCGCAGACCGGCCGCCCCTCCCGTCTCCGCCCTGGACCCCCGGCCGCCCCCCGCCAGGGGACGAGCTCGCCGCCGCCGGGGTGGTTGGCGGACGTGGGGGCCGGGGTCGGGTGGGACCCGAGGGGGCCGTGGAGCTTGGCGCTGCCGGGGGCCTACCCGTCGCAGAAGGCGGTGGGCCTCCTCCGGCCGGCGACCGCCGGCGGCCCGGGGGCGGTGGTCAAGCTGGCGCAGGACCCGCGGTTCGACGACCGGGTCCGCAACGAGGCCGTCGCCCTCCGGGCGCTGGCCGCCGCCGACCCCCGCTTCGCCGCCGACCGGGTGCCGGCGGTGCTCGGCGAGGTCGTGGTCGGGGGGGCCGCCGCCGTGGTCGAGGAGGGCCTGTGGGGGCGTCCGTTCCTCGCGGCCAGCACGCTCCGCCCCGACTGCCCGCTGGCCGCCGATGCCGCCGCGGCGGCGACCGCGCTGGCCGCCGTCCGCCCCGTCGCCGTCCCCGGCGCCCGGCTGGCCGCCCAGCTCGACGCCGTCGTCGACCGCTTCGTCGCCGCCCACCACCCGTCGACGGGGGTGGCGGTGCAGCTGGCCGAGCAGGTCGCGGTGATCGCCGCCCGCCCGACCGTCCCGGCCGTCGTCGTCCACGGCGACCTCGGCACGTGGAACCTGCTCGTCGTCGACGGGCGGGTCCGCATCCTCGACTGGGAGTCGGCCGCCGCCGCCGGCCCGCCGCTGTGGGACCTCGCCCACCTGGCCCGCTCCTGGGCCGTGCGGGCCGGCCGCCGCCGGGGCCTCACCCGGGACCGGGCCATCACCCGGCACCTCGTCGACGGGTCGCCGCTGACCGACGTCCTCGCCGCCTGGTTCGCCACCTACCGGGCGCGCGTGGGGATCGACCCGGTGCTCGGCGAGGCCCTCTTCCACACCGGCTGGGCCCACCGGGCGGTCAAGGAGGCGGCGCGCCTCGGACCCGGCGCGCCGGGGCACTACGGGCCGCTGTGCGCCCGGCTCCTCGCCGCCCGCCACGCCCCGGGGCTCCGGCGGCTCCTCGGGACCTGAGCAGCGGCACCGCGCCGGCGACCGCCAGGGCCACCACGCCGACCACCGCCACCAGGCCCTCCTCGGCATCGGGCACGACGTCGACGAACGGCACCGCCACCGCCACCGCCGCCGCCACCCCGCACGTCACGCCGACCACGAGCTGCGCCGTCCGCCGGTTGGCCCACGCCCGCTCGTCGCGCACCGACCAGACGGCGGCCGCGACCACCGCGGCGAGGGCGACGACGACCACCGCGGCATCGTGCACGCTCACCGGGCCAACCTACGGGCGGCCCGCCACCCGCCGGATGGCCCGAAGAGGGGATGCGACCTCACCCCACCCGCGGTGCCTCCGACGCCGTCATCCGCAGACACTCCGGGGGTGTCGACGCGCCGCCGGGGACCCCACCGAGGACGAGGCCGGGGCGCGGCGCTGCTCGGCATCGTCCTGGTGCTGCTCGGCGCTCCCGCCGCCGCCCTCGACCCCGCACCGGGGGCGGCGACCGTCGACGGCTCGCCCGCCGAGTGGACGCCGGCCGACGACGTGGCCGCGGTGGTCGGCAACGACCCGCCCTTCCAGGAGCGCGGGCGCCTGTCGCTCCGCTACGACTGCGACGCCGAGGTCCTCTACGCCCTGGTGATGGCCGCCCCCGACCTGCGGCTCCAGGCCGTCGACCCCGACGAGGCCTACCTGCGCTTCGGGTCCGACCCCAAGCTGGTCAGCGGCACCGACGTGCCCGACGGCCGGGCGCCCGACGCCGCCTGGGTCGACCGGCAGGGGAGCACCGCCGCCGGGATCGAGCTGTCGACCCCGCTGACGCCGGGCCGTCACGACGAGCTGCGGGTCCACGCCAAGCTCCCCGACGACAGCGCCGACGGCTACGAGACCCTCGACCTGTCGCCCCGCTACCAGGGCCTGGAGATCGTCTGCGGCGCCGACCCGGCCGTCGCCCTGATCGGGGCTCCGCCG
>DASTYI010000031.1:0-32551 GCA_035765045.1 Iamia sp.
GGCGTCACCAAGGACGACATCCAGCTGGCGGTGGCCACCAACGCCACCATCATCGGCTTCAACGTCCGGCCCGACCGCCTGGCCCGGGAGCTCGCCGCCCAGGAGGGCGTCGAGATCCGCAGCTACGAGATCATCTACAAGCTCATCGAGGACATCGAGAGCGCGATGGTCGGCATGCTGGCGCCCGAGTTCGAAGAGGTCGTCACCGGTGAGGCCGAGGTCCGGGAGATCTTCCGGGTCCCCCGCATCGGCGCCATCGCCGGCTGCTACGTCACCAACGGCACCATCACCCGGGGCTCGAAGGTCCGCTTCCTGCGCGAGGGCACCATCATCTGGAAGGGCGCCATCAACTCGCTCAAGCGGTTCAAGGACGATGCCCGCGAGGTGCAGGCCGGCTACGAGTGCGGCATCGGCCTCTCGGACTTCCAGGACCTCAAGCAGGGCGACATCATCGAGACCTACGAGGATCGGGAGATCCCGCGCACCTGAGCTGGAGTGGTGGCAACACCACGCTCCGCGACATCTGAGTCGTGCGGCCCATTGCACGGAGGGTGGACCTCAGGTTCACTCTCCGTTGCGGGTTCACCACTAGGAGTAGCAGAGCGCCCATGTCCCACCAGCCCACCCCTCGTCGTCGCACCCGGGCGATACTGGCCAGCGCGGCCGGCGTGGTCACCCTCGCCGGCCTCGCCCTCGTCGGGCCGGACCTGTCGGCCGCGCCTCGCGATCCGGCCGGGGCCAACGGCACCGTCAAGGTCGACGGCGCCCCGTTCGACTCGCACCCCGGCAACGAGCCCCACGTCGACTGCCTCTTCGAGGTCGACTTCTCCGGCTTCGACGAGGGCGAGCACGTGGCCGTGGTGGACTTCGCCGTCCAGCCCCCGTCCGGGCCCCGCACGTCGATCCTCACCGACGAGGTCTTCGTCGGCGAGGACGCCGCCGGCGGTGCCACCGACCTCGATGCCGAGCGCTCCTACGACCTGTCCGGCGCGCTGGCCGGCCTGGAGCCCCACCCGCAGCAGGGCCACCACGTGAAGGTCACCGTCGAGGCTCCGGGCCGGGGTGGCAAGATCGCCACCAAGCACAAGGTCTTCTGGGTCGACGGCTGCGACGGCGGCGGCACCACGACCACGACCACCACCACCACGACCACCACCACGACCACCGAGCCCGGGAGCCTCTGAGGCGGGTCGGCCGGTCCACCCTCGCCCTGTGAGGCGGGGTGGACCAGGCCGAGGCCGGGCTGGGGCAGACTGCCCCTCGCCATGACGCTGGCCGCCGCCCTCGCCCTCGTCGTCGGGGGCGGCGTCGTGCGCCTCCTGCGCCACGACGCCCGGTTCCCCCGCCGGCGGTTGGCGGTGGCGGCCGCCCTCCTGGCCCTCGGGGCCGCAGCGGGGGTCGGCGTGCGGGCCGTCAACGGCGGCGTGGTCCCGGCCACCGCCGATGCCCGCCGCACGGCCGGCCACGGCACCGTCGACGCGTCGGGGGACCCGGTCCCCGAGGTGGCGGCCCGGAGGCTGCGGGTCCTCGGCGACGTCGTCGCCTGGCCCGCCCCGCTCCCGCTGGCCGACGAGCTCGGCCTGCCGGCCGGCCTCGTCCTGCTGGGCGTCGGCCTGGTCGCCCTGCCGCGGCGCCGGGCAGCCAGCCGCCAGGCGGCGACGGTGGAGGTGAGCTCGGGCCGGCTGTGGTGCGAGGCGCCGACCGCCGGCGGGCAGCCCATGGAGGTGGCGCTGCCGCAGGGCCGCCTCCGGTCGGAGAAGGGGCGCTTCGGCGTCGTCGTCGGTCCTGGCGGCAGCGCGGTGGTCGTCGTCGAGGGATCGGTCGTCCTCGTCGCCGACGGTCGCGGCCGGGGCGGCGTGGTCGTCGGCACGGGGGAGGGGGTGGCGGTGCGGGCCGACGGCACCGTCGGGACGCCCCGGCGGCTGCCGCCCGACGAGCTGGCCGACGACCCCTGGGTCGCAGCCCGCATGGAGGCGCGGCTGCCGGTCGTCGTCCCCGACGAGCCTCTGTGGTCCCGCCCGCCGTCGGCCGTCGCCACCGCGTCCGTGCTGGTCGCGGCGGTGCTCGTCGCCCTCACCTACGTCGGCCAGGTGGCCACGGTGCCGTCCGGCTCGATGGAGCCGACGCTGCAGCCCGGCGACCGGGTCGTCGTGGCCAAGGCCGGCGCCACCCCCCGAGCCGGTGACGTCGTGGCGTTCGAGCGCCCCCCGGACGCGCCGGGCGACGACCTCCTCCTGGTGAAGCGGGTGGTCGCCGAGGGGGGCCAGACCGTGGAGGTTCGGGACGGCAGGGTGCGGGTCGACGGCGAGGCGCTGTCCGAGGACTACCTCCCGGCTGGCGCCGAGACCACCGAGATCTGCGGCCCTCGGGGCGTCGTCGAGGTGCCCATCGGGTCGCTCTACGTGCTGGGCGACGCCCGGGGCGAGTCGACCGACAGCCGCTGCTTCGGTCCCGTCCCCACCTCGGCCGTGGTCGGGTCCGTGGTGGGCCGGACCTGGCCGCCCGGTGGGATCTGAGCCCGTCGCCCCGCCCGCCCGGGCGCCGATGGCGCGGGCGGAGAACGCACGGGTGGGTCGGCGGCGCCAGGGCCTAGGGTGCACGCATGGTGGTCGGGTCGTTGCTGATGGAGCTGCACCTGCCGGCCAGCGGGTCGCTCAAGGCCAAGCGGGCCGAGCTGCGGCCCATCCTCGACGGCGTCCGGCACCGGTTCCGGATCAGCGCCGCCGAGGTCGACCACCAGGACACCTGGCAGCGCAGCGCCCTCGGCTTCGCCGCCGTGAGCGCCAGCGCCGCCCAGGTCGAGCAGCTCCTGGACGAGGTCGAGAGGTTCGTGTGGTCCCGACCGGGGGTCGACGTGGTCGACGCCCGCCGGGCCTGGATGGAGGAGGACACCTGATGCCGAAGCGATCGAACCCCAAGCGCCAGTACCCGCGCATGGCCCGGGTCAACGAGCTCCTCCGCGAGGTCGTGGCCGAGGCGCTCCAGGACATCGACGACGACCGCCTGGTCGACGTGGCCGTCACCAACGTCCAGTGCGAGGCCGACCTGGCCCACGCCGTCGTCCACTACGACGTGCTGGCCGGGGCCGAGGCCGACGACGAGGTGATCGAGGCGCTCGAGGAGCTCCGCCCCCGCCTCCAGACGATCATCAACCGCGAGACCCGGCTCAAGGGCACCCCCCGCCTGACCTTCGCCCCCGACCCCGTCGTCCGCTCCGCCGCCCGCATCGACGACGTCCTCCGTGGCCTCAACGCCACGTCCTCGCCGAGCCCGGCGGCCGGCTCGTCCGACCCCTCGGCCTGAGGCCGTGGCCCGAGGCTCCCGGCCCGGTGGGCCCGACGGCGTCGCCGTCGTCGACAAGCCCGCCGGGTGGACCAGCCACGACGTCGTGGCCAAGAGCCGGGGGCTCCTCGGCACCCGCAAGGTCGGCCACTCCGGCACCCTCGACCCCGACGCCACCGGCGTGCTCGTCCTGGGCGTGGGCAAGGCCACCCGGCTGCTGCGCTACCTGACCGCCCTGGGCAAGGCCTACGAGGCCGAGATCGTGCTCGGGGTGGAGACGACCACGCTCGACGCCGCCGGCGAGGTGACCGCCACCCACGACATGGCGGGGGTCTCGCTCGACGACGCCCGGGCCGTCGTGGCCGCCTCGCTGACCGGCCCGATCCTCCAGGTGCCCCCGATGGTGTCGGCGCTCAAGGTCGACGGCCGCCGGCTCCACGAGCTGGCCCGCGAGGGGGTCGAGGTCGAGCGGGAGGCCCGGCCCGTCACCGTCCACCGCTTCGACCTGGCTGCCACCGACGACCCGCTGGTGCTGCGGGCCGAGGTCGAGTGCTCGTCGGGCACCTACGTCCGCTCGCTGGCCGCCGACCTGGGCCACGCCCTCGGCGGCGGCGCCCACCTGCGGGCGCTGCGCCGCACGGCGGTCGGCGGCTTCACCCTGGCCGACGCCGTGGCCCTGGAGGCCCTCGGCCCCGACGACCTCCACCCCGTCGCCGCCGCCGTCGGCCACCTGCCGACGCTGGTGGTCTCCGGCGACGTCGCGACCGCCGTCGGCCACGGCAAGGTCCTCGACCGCAGCGACCTCGGGGCCGAGGGCGAGGGCCCCTGGGCCGTCCTCGACGACGAGGGCCGGCTCCGCGCCGTCTACGCCGCCCACCGCGCCACCAGCCTCAAGCCCGACCTCGTCATCCCCCTCTGACCCCGGGGCCCTCCGACCGCCCGGCCGGTCCGAACCGCGAACTCGGCGCCGGGGGAGCGGCGGGCCTGCCAGCATCTCGGGCGTGACCACGACGCCGCTGCCGCCGCCCCCCGACCCGCCGGCCCCTCCGCCGTCGGCCGCCAGCACCGTGCGGCGGGCCGCCGATCGGGCCCGCTACGACGTCGCCGCCGTCCACGCCGTCCTCGACGCCGGCTTCGTGGCCCACGTCGGCATCGCCGACGCCGACGAGCCCACCGTCATCCCCATGGTGTACGGCCGCCAGGGCGATCGGCTGCTGCTCCACGGCTCGGTGGCCTCCCGGCTGATGCGCCACGGTGCCGTCGGGTTCCCCGTCTGCGTGGCCGTCACCCACGTCGACGGCCTGGTCCTGGCCCGCTCCGCCTTCCACCACTCGGTCAACTACCGCAGCGTGGTGATCCGGGGCGTCGCCACCCGGGTGACCGACCCGGACGAGCTGGCGGCCGGCTTCGCCCTCCTCGTCGATCACGCCACGCCGGGCCGATCGGCCGTCGTGCGGGCGCCGGATCGCTCCGAGACCCGCCAGACCCTGCTGCTCGAGGTCCCGCTGGCCGATGCCTCGGTCAAGGTCCGGTCCGGTCCGCCGATCGACGACCCCCGGGACGTCGACCTCCCCGTCTGGGCCGGTGTCGTGCCTCTCCGGGTGGTGGCCGACGACCCGATCCCCGCCCCCGACCTGCCCGTCGGCGACCTCCGCCCGCCGACGGCGGTGACCCACCCCTAGGGGCTCAGGGGGCGGGGGCGGTCGGCGCCAGGGCGAGGAAGGCCCGGGCCGCGGGGGAGAGGGGCTCGCGGCGGCGGAGGAACCCCACCTGGCGGGTGAGCGGAGGGTCGAGGCGGGCCACGACGGCGCCCCCGGCGGCGGCCTGACGGGCCTGGGGGGCGGCCAGCAGGGCCGATCCGGCCCCGGCCACGACCAGGGGGGCGAGGGCCTCCCGGTGGGCGGTCTCGACCACGACGTGGGGCTCGACGCCGGCGTCGGCGCAGGCCTCGTCGAGCAGCGCCCGGGTCGAGGTGCCGACCGGGGTGCTGATCAGGTCGAGGTCGCCGAGGCGGCGGCGGGGGACCCGCCGGCTCTGCGCCAGCCGGGTGCCGGGCGGCGCCACCAGGACCACCTCCTGGCTGGCGACGGGGTGGACGTCGAGCCCCGGGAGGTCGTGGACCACCTCGGCCAGCCCCAGCTCGGCGTCGCCCCGCCGGACCTGGTCGATGACCGCCAACCGGACGTCGGGGGCGGTCACCCGGATGCTGACCCCGGGGTGGGCGGCGCGGAAGCGGCCGAGGAGGTCGGCCAGCGGATCGACGGCGAGGGTGGGCAGGGCGACGAGGTCGAGGCGGCCGGCACGCAGCTCGGCGACCTCGGCGGCGACGTGGCGGACGGCGTCGGTGGCGCGCAGCACCTGGCGGGCGGGGCCGAGGAAGGCCTCGCCGGCGGGGGTGAGGGCGACCTGGCGGCCGCGCGCGAACAGCTGGAGCCCCAGCTCTCGTTCGAGGGCGGCGATCGACTGCGACAGCGCCGGCTGGGTGATCCCCACGGCGTCGGCGGCCGCGGTGAAGCCGCCCTCGTCGACGACGGCGACCGCGTGCTGCAGCTGGCGGATCTCCATACGCAGAGTTTATGGCAACCATCAGTCCAAGCACTTTGATCGAATGCAGGCGGTCGCCTCAGGATGGCCCGGTGCCCCTCACCACCCTCCTCGTCGTGCTGGTCGTCGGTGCGGCCACCGGCTTCCTCGGCGGCCTCTTCGGGAAGGGGGGCTCGGCCCTGGCCACGCCCGTCCTGGCCGCCCTCGGCATCCCCGCCATCGTCGCCGTGGCCAGCCCGCTGCCGGCGACGATCCCCGGGACGCTGCTGGCCGCCCGGCAGTACGGGCGCCGCGGCCACATCGACCGCCGGGTGCTCTGGTGGTCGGTGGCCGTCGGCCTGCCCGCCACGCTGGTCGGCGCCGCCCTCACCCGCTGGATCGAGGCCGAGGCCCTGGTGGTGGCCACCGACGTCCTGGTGGCCGGTCTGGGCGTGAGCATCCTGGTCGGGGCCCGCCGGGCCCGGAGCGCCGGCACCCGCGCCGAGCTCGCCGACGGCGGCCCCCCGGTCGAGGTTCGCACCGCCGGACCGAGCGATCCGGCCGGCGCGACCCCGGGCGGGCCGGGTGGCGTGAGGCGCCACGCCACCGTGGAGCAGGATGCCACCGCGGCGCAGGGCACCGCCGTGGGCCTGACCGACGACGGAGCGGGGGGCGGGGGAGCTCTCGCCACCGGGAGGAGCGGGGGAGCGGCGCCCGCCCGGGAGGCGCTCGGGGCGGCCGCCGCGCCCCCGGTGCGGTCGGTGGTGGCGGTGGCGCTGGCGGTGGGGTTGGTGGCCGGGCTGCTGGCCAACAGCGGTGGGTTCCTGCTGGCCCCGCTGTACCTGGTGGCCCTGCGGCTGCCGGTGCGGCCGGCGCTGGGGACGTCGCTGGCGGTGTCGGCCGCCCTGGCCGTGCCGGGGACGGTGGCCCACGCCGCCCTCGGGCACATCGACTGGGGGCTGGTCCTGGCCTTCGCGGCGGCCTCGGTGCCGCTGGCCGCGGTGGGCGCCCGCACCGCCCTGCGGGTGCACCCCGAGCGGCTGGAGGTCGTCTTCGGGGCGATGCTGGTGGTGCTGGCCACGGTCCTCCTGACCTGGGGCTAGAGCCGGACCCGGGAGGGTCCTTGCGGCGAACGGCTGTTCGAAACTACGCTCCTGTCGTTCCCACCGGGCTTCGCTGTCACACC
Organism: Iamia sp.; assembly: GCA_035765045.1. Lineage (GTDB taxonomy): Bacteria > Actinomycetota > Acidimicrobiia > Acidimicrobiales > Iamiaceae > Iamia. The sequence continues at coordinate 6,992 of DASTYI010000031.1, forward strand.
CCCTCCGTAAGGTCCCCTCATCGCTCGCTGCGGCGCTCCGCAGCCGCCCACCGACCGGCCCCGCACCCCCGGGCCACCCCCGAAAGGACCCGCCATGCCTCCCTCCCCCACGGATCGTCACAAGTCGCTCGACATCGCCATGGGTGGCATCGAGAAGGCCTTCGGCAAGGGCGCCGTCATGAAGATGGGCGAGAAGGGGACGATGGCCATCGAGTCGATCCCGACCGGTGCCATGGCCCTCGACCTCGCCCTCGGCATCGGCGGTCTCCCCCGGGGCCGTGTCGTCGAGATCTACGGCCCGGAGTCCTCGGGCAAGTCGACCCTGGCCATGCACGTGGTCGCCGAGGCCCAGCGCAACGGCGGCATCTGCGCCTACATCGACGCCGAGCACGCCATGGACCCGGTCTACGCCGCCGCCATCGGCGTCGACATCGACGAGATGCTGATCTCGCAGCCCGACACGGGGGAGCAGGCGCTCGAGATCTGCGACATGCTCGTCCGCTCGGGGGCGCTCGACGTGGTGGTGATCGACTCGGTGGCGGCGCTCACCCCCCGGGCCGAGATCGAGGGCGAGATGGGCGACAGCCACGTCGGCCTCCAGGCCCGGCTCATGTCGCAGGCCCTGCGCAAGCTGACCGGCAGCCTCAACAAGACCCAGACCATCTGCATCTTCATCAACCAGCTGCGCGAGAAGATCGGCGTGATGTTCGGCTCGCCCGAGACCACCCCCGGTGGCCGGGCGCTCAAGTTCTACTCGTCGGTCCGCATCGACATCCGGCGCATCGAGTCGATCAAGGACGGCGTCGAGGTGGTGGGCAACCGCACCCGGGTCAAGGTGGTGAAGAACAAGGTCGCCCCGCCCTTCAAGCAGTGCGAGTTCGACATCATGTACGGCAAGGGCATCAGCCGTGAGGGCTCGGTGCTCGACATCGGGGTCGACCTCGGCATCATCAAGAAGTCGGGTGCCTGGTACACCTACGAGGGCGAGCAGCTCGGCCAGGGGCGGGAGAACGCCAAGGGCTTCCTCTCGGCCAACCCCGAGATCATGGTCGAGGTGTCCGAGCGCATCCGGCGGGAGATGGGCATCGGCGCCGAGGACGGCGACGACACCATGACCGAGCTCGACGACGAGCCGATCAGCCTCGACCTGGACGACTGACGTCGCCCCGGGGCGCTCGCCGGCCGACCCGGCGCTCGCCCCATCACCACTGATCCCCCTCTGATCCCCCGGATCGCGCCGGCGCCCGGTCTTCTCCGGGCGCGGGCGTCCCACCGGCGGGTGGGCGGCGAACCTGCCCCACATGTCCGTCGCCCGCCCACCGGCCCCCGTCGGGGCCCGCCCGGAGCACCCTCCCGGGCGGGCTCTGCCGTCTGCAACCGTCGGACCAGGGACGATCCGAGGGGTGGGCGACCACAGAGCGGGGGAGGATCGGTGCCATGCGTGTCGAAAGACGCTCCCGTGCCCGCCGCAGCTGAGGTGGAGATCCTCAAGGTCTCCACCAAGTCGAACCCCAACTCCGTCGCCGGAGCCATCGCTGGTGCCATCCGCAGCTCCGGTGCGGTGGTGATGCAGGTGGTCGGAGCTGGTGCTCTCAACCAGGCCACCAAGGCGTCGGTGATCGCCCGCGGGATCCTCTCCGCGGGGGGTCTCGACATCGTGGTCACCCCGTCGTTCGCCGACATCGAGATCGACGGCGAGCAACGCACGGCGCTCCGCCTCCGACTGGAGGACCGAGAACGTCGCCAGGTCGGCCCCGAGGACCCGGGCCGACCGCCCCGCCCCGACGACTGGTAGCACCGAGCGGCCGGTCTCGTGGGGAACCGCTAGCGGGATCGGCGTGCCCCGGCCTCGGCGAAGGCGGAGGCGAGGTCTGAGGCGATCGCTTCGAGGTGTGCGCCGGCCCCGAGGTCGAGCTCGGCTTGGAGCGACCACGCCGGCGGCCAAGCCTGACCGATGGTGACGAGGCACCTGACCGTGCCCCGGCCGTCGTGCTCCGCGCTGATGTGCAGCTGGCCTTCGAGCGACTCGAGCTCCCGCGTGCCCTCGAAGCCGCGCCAACGTGCGGCGAGGTCCGAGAAGAAGCTCGGCAGGCCGGGGTCTCCGTAGTCGAAGACGCCGATCCCTCCCCTGGCCGTCTCGGTGTCGAGGTGGACGGAGTACGTCCATCCCTCGTCGTCGCCTGCCCTGACATGCGAGACCCGCAAGGTTCGTCCGTTCTCCGCCGCGATCTCCACCTCGGTCACCCGGCGATGCTCGCGCCTCCCTCGACGCCACGACGGATGGGTTCGGCCGAACCGTGCCTCCGTAGACTCGTCGGGCCATGACCGAGCCCGCCGACCGCCCGAGGACCTACCTCGTCCGCACCTTCGGGTGTCAGATGAACGAGCACGACTCGGAGCGGATCGCCGGCCAGATGGAGGCCGAGGGCTACACGCCGGCCGAGGGCGAGGACGACGCCGACGTCATCGTCCTCAACACCTGCTGCATCCGGGAGAACGCCGACAACAAGCTCTACGGCACGCTCGGCCACCTCAAGTCTCGGAAGGACGCCCGCCCCGACCTCCAGATCGTGGTGGGCGGCTGCCTGGCCCAGAAGGACCGGGACCTGGTGCGGGAGCGGGCCCCCTACGTCGACGTCGTGCTCGGCACCCACAACGTGCACCGGGCGTCCGAGCTGGTGGCCCGGGCCCGCACCGAGGGGCCCATCACCGAGATCCTCGACGCCGCCGTGGCCGACGACGCCACCATGTTCCCCTCGGCCCTGCCCGTGCGGCGCGACCACGGCCACCGGGCCTGGGTCACGATCCAGGTCGGCTGCGACAACAGCTGCGCCTTCTGCATCGTCCCCGCCGTCCGGGGCGCCGAGATGAGCCGCCCCTTCGACGCCCTGGTCGACGAGGTCCGCCGGCTCGCCGGGGAGGGCGTCACCGAGATCACGCTGCTGGGCCAGAACGTCAACTCCTACGGCCGCGACCTCACCCTGGCCGCCCGCCGGGAGGACGGCACGACCCGGGTCCGGCCCCTCTTCGCCGACCTGCTCCGCGCCGCCGGGGCGGTCGACGGCATCCGCCGGGTGCGCTTCACCAGCCCGCACCCCAAGGACCTCCGCCCCGAGACGATCGCGGCGATGGCCGAGGTCCCGACGGTGGCGCCGCACCTCCACCTGCCGCTCCAGTCGGGCAGCGACCGGGTCCTGGCCGCCATGCACCGCGGCTACACCGTCGAGCGGTACCTCGAGAAGCTGGCCGCGGCCCGGGCCGCCATCGACGACCTGGCCGTCACGACCGACATCATCGTCGGCTTCCCGGGCGAGACCGAGGACGACTTCGCCCGCACCCTCGAGGTGGCGGCCGAGGCCGAATACGACTCGGCCTACACCTTCATCTACTCCTCCCGCCCCGGCACCGAGGCGGCCGCCCTGACCGACCAGGAGGTCCCCGCCGAGGTCGTGGCCGAGCGCTTCGAGCGGCTGCGGGTCGTGGTCGAGCGGACTGCCGTGGCCCGCCACCGGGCCCGGATCGGCCGGGTCGAGGAGGTCGCCGTCGAGGGCCCGTCGCGCAAGGACCCCTCGGTCCTCACCGGTCGGACCGGCCAGAACAAGCTGGTCCACTTCGCCTCGCCGACGCCGCTGCGGGTCGGCACCTACGCCACCGTCCGGGTCACCGACGCGGCGTCGCACTTCATGTTCGGCGAGCTGGTCGACCTGGTGGCGCCGGCCACCCACCGCACCCGCATCCCCGTCGCCTCGGCCCAGTGAGCGGCCGGCCGGGCCGAACCGGTCAGGCGGCGCTGGTGTCGCCGGCGGCCTCGCCGAAGACCAGCGGGTAGACGACGCCGGCCAGCGCGCCCCCGGCCAGCGGGGCGACGACGAACAGCCACAGCTGCTCGAGCCAGGTGCCCCCGACGAACAGCGCCGGGCCGATCGACCGGGCCGGGTTGACCGAGGTGTTGGTCACCGGGATCGAGATCAGGTGGATCAGGGTCAGGGCCAGGCCGATGGCGATGCCGGCCAGCGCCGGGTGGGCCCGGCGGTCGGTGGCGCCGAGGATGACCATCAGGAAGACGAAGGTCAGCACGACCTCGGTGACGAGGGCGGCGAGCAGGCTGTAGCCCTCGGGCGACCCGTCGGCGCCGAAGCCGTTGGCGGCGAGGAAGTTCCCGTCGGAGGCGAAGTCGGGTCCGCCCTCGGCGATCACGAGCAGCACGGCGGCGGCGATGATCGCCCCGAGCACCTGGGCCGCCATGTACGGCAGGGCGTCCCGGGGCGCGAAGCGCCGGGCCACGACCTGGCCGAGGGTGACGGCCGGGTTGAAGTGCCCGCCCGAGATGTGGCCCAGGGCGTAGGCGCCGGTGACGACGGTGAGGCCGAAGGCCAGCGACACGCCGAGGAAGCCGACGGAGCGCCCGGCCAGCACGGCGGTGCCGCACCCTCCGAGCACGAGCCAGAAGGTGCCGAGGAGCTCGGCACCGAGACGACGGGACAGCTCTGGTTGCACGTCCACCTCCGGTGATGGGGTCGGAGTGGCCGGGCAGCCGGTCGGCTCGCCCGAGCCGACCGCCACGCAGTGCGCCCGGTCGGCCCGGGAACCTACCTCCCCCCGCCCGCCCCCGCTCGGGAACCCACGCCGCCCGCCCGCTCCCCGGCCGCCCGCCTCGCTCCGAACTGGCGATCAGATCCGACGGGAAGCCGTCGGATCTGATCGCCAGTTCGGGGTGGGAGGGGGGTGGGGCGCATCATGGGCGGGTGAGGGACGAGCCGGTGCGCCCTGCCGCGGTGGCGGTGGTCGGGACGACGGCGTCGGGGAAGTCGGCGCTGGCGCTCGCCGTGGCCCGGGCCCGCCCCGACGTCGAGCTGGTGAGCATCGACTCGATGCAGGTGTACCGGGGCATGGACATCGGGACCGCCTCGCCCACCCCGGCTGAGCGGGCCGCCGTGCCCCACCACCTGGTCGACGTGGCCGACCCGTGGGAGGAGTGGTCGCTGGCCCGCTTCCAGGCCGCCGCCACCGAGGCGCTGGCCGACATCGCCGCCCGGGGCCGGCGGGCCGTGCTCGTCGGGGGGACGGGGCTCTACCTGCGGGCGGTGATCGACGGGCTGGAGATCCCCGGCCAGTACCCGGAGGTGCGGGCCGAGCTGGAGGCCGAGGCCGACACCCGGGCGCTGCACCGGCGGCTGGCCGACCTCGACCCGCGGGCCGCCTCGCGGATGGAGCCGGGCAACCGGCGTCGGGTGGTGCGGGCCCTCGAGGTCACCGTCGGCAGCGGCCGGCCCTTCTCGTCCTACGGGCCCGGGTTGGAGACCCACCCCGACACGGTGCCGCAGGTCGGCATCCGGCTCCCGGCCCCGACGGTGGCCGCCCGGATCGAGGCCCGCTACCACGCCCAGGTGGAGGCCGGCTTCCTCGCCGAGGTCGACGCCCTCCTCGCCCTCGACCGCCCCCTCAGCCGGACGGCGGCGCAGGCCCTCGGCTACCGCGAGCTGATCGCCCACCGGCGCGGCGAGCTGGCGCTCGACGAGGCGCTCGACGAGGCGATCCGCCGCACCCGGCGCTTCGCCCGCCGCCAGCGGGTCTGGTTCCGCCGCGACCCCCGGATCACCTGGGTCGACGCCGAGGACCCCGACGACGTCACCGAGGCGTTCGTCGACCGGGTCGTCGCCGCCCTCGACGCCCAGGCCTGACGGCGAGGCCGACGCCGCGGCGAACGCCGGAACCCGGGCCGCCGCGGCGCCGGCCGCTCGGCAGACTGTCGGGGTGACGACGACGGAGCCGAGCAGCACGGTCACCCTGGTCGAGCAGGCCTGGGGTGAGGAGCCGGGGGCGGCCCTGATCGTCGCCCTCCTGGCCGACCTCGACGTCCGCTACGACCTCGTCGACCGGCCCGACGACCCGCCGCCCGAGGCCCAGCACGTGCCCGGCGCCCGTCCCGCGCCCCGGGCGGCGGCGCCCAGCGACCCGGCCTGGGAGGTCCACGCCGCCGACGTCGCCCGGCCCCGGGGCGCCTTCGTCGTGGCCCACCTCGACGGCCGGGCGGCGGGCTGCGGCGCCGTCCGACCGCTCCCCGGTGGCGATCCCGGCATCGCCGAGGTCAAGCGGATGTTCACCGCCCCGGAGGCCCGGGGGAGGGGCGTGGCCCGGGCCCTGCTGCGGCACCTCGTCGCCGTGGCCGCCGAGCTCGGCTACCGCCAGGTGGTGCTGGAGACGGGGACCCGCCAGCCCGAGGCGATGGCCCTCTACGAGGCCGAGGGGTGGGTGCCGCTGGCGCCCTATGGCCAGTACTGCGGCGAGCACCTGTCCCGCTGCTTCGTCCTCGACCTGTAACGGCGTCGGCATCGGCCGGCGGGGCTGCGAGACTGCACCTCCATGACGTTCCGCCTCACCAAGCACCACGGGCTCGGCAACGACTTCCTCGTGCTGCTCGGCACCGAGGCGGACCTGGCCGCCGTCACCCCCGCCCACGCCGTCCGCTGGTGCGCCCGCCACACCGGCGTCGGCGCCGATGGCCTCCTCCTCGGCGTCACCGACGCCCCCGGGGTCGACCTGGTGATGACCCTGTTCAACGCCGACGGCAGCCGGGCCGAGATGAGCGGGAACGGGATCCGCTGCCTGGCCCAGGCCGAGATCGACCGGCGGGTCGCGGCCGGGACCCCGCACGACGGCGCCGTCGAGCTGCACATCGCCACCGACGGCGGCCCCCGCACGGTCACGGTCCACCCGGGCCCCGACGCTGCCTCGGTCGTCGCCGCCGTCGACATGGGCCCGGCCGGCCCCGGACCCACCGCCGACCGCCCGCCGGCCCAGCCGGTCGACGACCCCGTCGCCCTGGCCGCCGAGCCCAAGCAGAGCCTGGCGGTCGACATGGGCAACCCGCACCTGGTGCTGTTGGTCGAGGACCCGTCGGCGGTCGACATCCACCGGGCCGGCCCCTTCTGGGAGGCGGGCTACGACGCCGGCATCAACGTCCACGCCGTGGCCCCGACGCCCGGCGCCGACGACGAGCTGACCATGGCCATCTGGGAGCGGGGCGCGGGCGCCACCCTCGCCTGCGGCACCGGGGCCACCGCCGCCGCCCACGCCGCCCACGCCTGGGGCCTGGTCGGCACCCGGGTCACCGTCCACATGCCCGGCGGCGACGTCGAGGTCGCGGTGGGGGAGCGGATGACCCTCCACGGGCCGTCGGTCCGGATCGCCACCGTGGAGGTCGAGGCATGACCGACCACGAGCGGCCCGAGGAGGCCGAGAGCCACCGCGGGGCCTTCGGCGACTACGGCGGCACCACCGGCGCCTTCATCGAGCGCACCTTCCGGGAGAAGATCCTCCTGGTCGGCGTGACCCTGCCGCCGCACCTCGACGACGACACCGAGGCCGGCCTCGACGAGCTGGAGCTGCTGGTCGACACGGCCGGCGCCGACGTGGTCGGCCGGGTCGTCCAGCGCCGCACCCGCCCCGAGCCGGCCACCTACATCGGCAAGGGCAAGGTCGAGGAGCTGCGGGCCCTCGCCGAGGCGGTCGACTGCGACACCGTCGTGTTCGACGACGAGCTCAGCCCGGCCCAGCAGAACAACCTGGAGAAGGCGCTCGGCCGCACGGCGATCGACCGCACCGCGGTGATCCTCGACATCTTCGCCCAGAACGCCTCCAGCCAGGAGGGCAAGGCCCAGGTCGAGCTGGCCATGCACCGCTACCGGCTGCCCCGGCTGCGGGGCAAGGGCGGGTACCTCAGCCAGCAGGCCGGTGGTGGTGGCGGTGGGCTCGGCGCCCGGCGTGGCCCGGGCGAGACGCAGCTCGAGGTCGACCGCCGGCGGGTGCTGCGCCGGGTCCACAAGCTCGAGGCCGACCTGCGCGACATCGCCCAGCACCGGGTGACCCAGCGCAAGGCCCGGGGCCGGAGCCGGGTCACCCACGTCGCCCTCGTCGGCTACACCAACGCCGGCAAGTCGACGCTGCTCAACCAGCTCACCGAGGCCGACGTCCACGTCGAGGACCGCCTCTTCGCCACCCTCGACGCCACCACCCGGCGCCTGGAGCTCCCCGGCGGCGAGGGCGTGCTCGCCACCGACACCGTCGGCTTCATCGCCAAGCTGCCCCACCAGCTGGTCGAGGCCTTCCGCTCGACGCTCGACGTCGCCGCCGAGGCCGACCTGCTCGTCCACGTCGTCGACGCCTCGGCCGCCGACCCCGAGGCCCAGATGGCGGCGGTGCGCGAGGTCCTCGGCGAGATCGGGGCCGGCGAGGTGCCCGAGCTGGTCGCCTTCAACAAGCGCGACGCCACCGAGGAGTGGAAGCGGCTGGTCGACCGGCACCCCGGCTCGGTGGCCGTGTCGGGGCGCACCGGCGAGGGCGTGCCCGACCTGCTCCAGGCCATCTCCGACCGCCTCCGGGCCCTCACCACCAGCGTCGAGCTGCTGGTGCCCTACGCCCGGGGCGACGTCCTGGCCGAGGTGCACCGCGAGGGCGAGGTCCTCTCCGAGGAGGCCACCGATGACGGCATGCGGCTCCAGGCCCGCCTCGACGCCGCCGGCCGGGCCAAGCTGGCCGCCTACCTGGTCGGGTCGGCCGGCGGAGCGACCCCGGGGCCGCCCCCCGGCGACCAGTAGGTTGGTGCGGCCATGGAAGCCGCCGTCCTCCTCCACCTGACCTCGCACCGGCCCCTCTCGCTGCGGGCCATCGACGCCCTGACCACCGTCGAGCGGGGCGAGGTCCTCGCCATGGCCACGGTGGCCGAGGTGCTGGAGACCGTCGAGCACACGCCGGGCTGCGCCGGGCTGCTCCCGGTCGAGGACAGCTACGGCGGCGAGGACACCGCCGTGCTCGACCGGCTGATCTTCGGCACCTCGCAGGTCTACGTCAGCGAGGAGGTCGTCGTCGGCGAGAGCCTGGACGCCTTCCGGGTCCGCACCGAGGACGCCGCCGAGGGGCGCATCGTCGTCTCCGAGCCCCGGGCCATCGAGCACTGCCACCGCTTCATCCAGGAGAACGGCCTGGTCACCCGGTTCGTCGGGTCGACCCACGAGGCGTGCCGGGTGGTGGCCGACAGCGGCGACCCGACCCTCGTGGCCCTGGCCCCCCGCGAGGTGGCCGACGTCTACGGGCTGGTCCCGGTGGCGGCCTCGGTCGACGACGTGCCCGAGGCCCGCACCCGCTTCTTCCTGGTCAGCCGGTCGGTCGCCCCGCCCACCGGCCACGACAAGACGACGTTGGTCCTCACCCAGCCCGACGACCGCTCGGGCAACCTCCAGCGCTTCCTCGCCGCCTTCACCGACAACGGCGTCAACCTGGTCAGCCTGCACAGCCGGCCGCTGGCCTCGGCCGCCGAGTTCTGCTTCATCGTCACCGCCGAGGCCCACATCCACGAGGACGCCATGGCCGCCGCCATCGCCGAGCTGTGGAGCGCCGGCGCCCAGATCAAGGTCGTGGGCTCCTACCCGCAGTGGACCGGCGACCAGGTGGTGGCCCCCTTCGGCGAGCCCCCGGCCTCGGTCGGCCGCCAGTCGAGCCCGGCCGAGCGGGCGGCCCTCCTCGGCGACGCCACCCCCGCCCCGACCTGACGTGGCGGTCGTCGCCTACCTGGGCCCCGAGGGCACCTTCGCCCACGCCGCCACCGACCTGCTGCGCACCACCCCGGCCGACGCCGAGATGGTGCCCCGGCCGACGGTCCAGGAGATCGTCCACGACGTCGAGGCCGGGCGGGTCCCGATGGGCCTCGTCCCGATCGAGAACTCGGTCGAGGGCGGCGTCACCGGCACGATCGACGTGATCGTCTTCGAGACCACCCGGGTGGTGATCCGCGAGGAGGTCGCCGTCCCCGTCACCTTCACCGCCTTCCGCCGCCCCGGCGACGACACCCCGGCCGCCACCGCCCTCAGCCACCCGGTCGGGCTGGCCCAGACCACCAAGTGGTGGGGGAGCCGGAACCTGGTGGCCCGGTCGACGTCGTCGACCAGCGAGGCCTGCCGGCTGGTCGCCGCCTCCGAGGAGCCCGGCCTGGTGGCCATCGCCTCGGCCAAGGCGGGCGAGGTGGCCGGGCTCGACGTCGTGGCCGAGGGGGTCGAGGACCACCCCGGCGCCCAGACCCGCTTCGCCCTGGTCGCCCGGAAGGAGGTGGCGTCCACCGGCGACGATCGCACCACCGTCGTCGTCACCCCGCCCGAGTCCGAGGTGCCCCGGGTCCTCCTGCGGATCCTCGAGCCGATCTCGCGGCGCGACATCAACCTGTCGAACATCGTCAGCCGGCCGCTGCGCAAGGGCCTCGGCGTCTACTGCTTCGTGCTGACCCTCGACCGCCACGCCTCCGACCCGGCGGTGGCCGCCGCCCTGGCCGACCTGCGGGGCTTCGGCTGCGAGGTCAAGAGCCTCGGCTCGTACCCGGCGTGGCGCGAGGCATGAGCGGGGCCGACGTCCCGTCGGTCGGCATCGTCGGGCTCGGGCTGATCGGGGGTTCGCTGGCCCGGGCCCTGGTCGCCCGGGACGTCCGGGTCGTCGCCACCACGCGGAACCCCGACGCCCGGGCCGGCGCCGCCGCCCTCGGGGTCGAGCTGGTCGACGACGTCGCCGCCCTGGCCGCCAGCGGGGCCGAGGTGCTGGTGGCGGCCACCGCCCTGGCCCAGGTGCCCGCCACCGTGGCCGAGCTGGCGGCGGCGGTGGCCGGGCGCGGGCCCGACGGGCCCACCGTCACCGATGTCGGCTCGGTCAAGGCCCCCGTCGCCGCCGTCGGGGCCGGGCTGGCCGACCCATCGGTCCTCGTCCCCGGGCACCCGATGGCCGGCACCGAGGAGTCGGGCTGGGACGCCGGCGACGCCGAGCTGTTCGCCGGGCGGACCTGGGCCCTCGCCGTCGACCGGCCCGTCGACCTCGCCCGCTGGGCCGCCGTCGCCCGGGTCGCCCTGGCCGTGGGGGCCACCGTCGTCCCCGTCGCCGCCGCCGAGCACGACCGGGCCGTCGCCCTGGTCAGCCACCTGCCCTACGCCGTGGCCGCCGTCGCCGCCGGGCTGGTCGACGAGCACGACGAGCCCGACCTGGCCCGGGCCCTGGCCGCCGGGTCGTTCCGCGACCTGACCCGGGTGGCCGGCGGGCACCCGACCCTCGGGGCCGAGATGGCCACGGGCAACGCCGTCGCCCTGGCCCCGATCCTGCGTGACGCCGCCCGCCACCTGGTCGCCCTGGCCGAGGCGCTCGACGCCGCCGACGCCGAGGTGGTCGACGCCACCTTCGCCGCCGGGCGCCGGGCCCGCCAGCGCCACGAGGTGGTCGCCGGCCCGATCCGCCGGTCCGGCTCGGCCACCCTCGACCGCGAGGGACTGCTCGGCCTGGGCCGCATCGGCGGGCGCATCTCCGAGATCCGCCGGGTCGCCCCCGACGGCATCGACGCCACCTTCAGCACCCCGGGAGACACGACCCGATGAGCCCGACCCGATGAGTCCGACCCGGATGAGCCCGACCCAGATGAGCCCGACCCGATGAGCTTCGAGCCGCCGCCGTTGGTGTGGGAGACGTTGGGCGACGTCCAGGCGAAGGCGGCGGCCTTCCCCGGGGGCGCCATCGACCTCACCATCGGCACCCCGATCGACGAGCCGCCCGCCTTCGTCGGCGAGATCCTCGGCGCCACGGGCGCGGCCCGGGGCTACCCGCCGTCGATCGGCTCGCCCGCCTTCCGGGCCGCCGCCGCCGGCTGGGTGCGGCGGCGCTTCGGCGTCGACCTCGACCCGGCCCACGTCGGCGCCACCATCGGGTCCAAGGAGCTGGTCGCCGGGCTGCCCCAGTGGCTGCGGCTCCGGGGCGACGACCCCGCCCGCGACACGGTCCTCCACCCGGCCGTCGCCTACCCGACCTACGCCATGGGGGCCCGGCTGGCCGGCTGCCGGGCCGTGGCCGTGCCGCCCACGCCCTCGGGCGCCCTCGACCTCGACGCCATCGACCCGGCCGACGCCGCCCGGGCCCTCTGCCTGTGGTCGAACAGCCCGGGCAACCCCACCGGCTCCCTCGACGACCTGGCCGCGGCGGCGGCCTGGGGCCGGGCCCGGGGCGTCCCGGTCGTGTCCGACGAGTGCTACGCCGAGCTCACCTGGTCGGGTGCGCCCCGCACGATCCTCCAGGAGGGGAGCGAGGGGGTGCTGGCCGTCCACTCGCTGTCGAAGCGGTCGAACCTGGCCGGGCTGCGGGTCGGGTTCTACGCCGGCGACCCGGACCTCGTCGCCTACCTCGGCCAGCTCCGCAAGCACGCCGGGTTCATGGTGCCGGGGCCGGTGCAGGAGGTCGCCACCGCCGCCTTCGCCGACGACGCCCACGCCGCCGCCCAGCGCGAGACCTACCGGCGTCGGCTGGAGGCCGTGGTCGCCGCCCTGGCCGTCGCCGGGCTGCCGACGCCGTTCCCCGACGGGGCGTTCTACCTGTGGGTGCCGGCGCCCGACGGTGACGGCGCCGCCCTGGCCCGCCACCTGGCCGAGGCGGCCGGGGTGCTGGCGACACCGGGGGAGACCTACGGGCCCGAGGGCGCCGGGCACGTCCGCCTCGCCCTCGTCGTCCCCGACGATCGCATCGCCGAGCTGGTCGCCCGGCTCGAGGCGTTGGGCTGAGCGGGGCCGGGTCCCCCGCCCCGGGTCCCGCGCCCGGCGCACCGGCACCGGGCATGATGGTCCGACCCGGGCGCCGCGCCGCCCCCGATCCCCCGGAGCGACCATGAGCGCCACCCTCCAGAAGCCGAAGCCCGGCCTGGCCGCCGCCCTGCTGATCCCGTTCGTGATCTGGCTGGTGGCCTCGGTGATCGCCGTGGTCTTCCTCGTGATGGGCATCCAGCGGGCCGAGGAGGTGGCCGACGACTTCGCCCGGGTGTCCGACGGCGAGACCAGCACGGTCGAGCTCAGCTCGTCGGGTGGCTACCGCATCTGGATCGACGAGTCGACCAGCGGCGACCGGTTCAGCCCGAGCGCCAGCGCCACGATCACCGGCCCCGACGGCCAGGACGTCCCCACCCGGCTCTACAGCGGCAGCCTCTCCTACAACGACCTCGAGGCGGTGCTGACCTTCGATGCCCCCGAGGCCGGCGAGTACCAGATCACCGTCACCGAGACCGGCTTCGAGAGCGGCACGGCCGGCACCGAGTTCGCCATCGGCAAGGGCAACCCGTTCTCCGAGGCGGGCACGGGCATCCTGCTGATGTTCCTGATCGGCAGCATCGGCTTCGTGATCGCCCTGATCGTGCTGATCGTCATGCTGGTCAAGCGGGGCCGGTCGAAGCGCCGCATCACCCAGGCCTCGTTCCCGGGCGGCTACGGCGGGGGCTACGGCAGCCCCGGTGGCTACCCGCCGCCGGGTCAGTACCCGCCGCCGCCCGGCTCCTCCTGGTAGGTGGCCCCTCCCGGCGCCCCCCGGGTCCGGCCGGTCGGCTGGTGGTACCTCGTCCCGGCGGCGATGGCCGTCCTGGCCTGCGTGCTCGGGGTGGCCGCCGTCGTCCGGGGCTTCGACGACGCCGAGCAGACCGCCCTCGACGCCAGCACCGCCGCCCCCGGCACCGAGCAGGTGCTCACCATCCCCGAGCCCGCCGGCTACACCGTCGCCTACTTCGGACCGACGATCGTCCGCTCCACCGGCGACCGTGACCAGCTGATCGAGGACCTGCGGATCACGATCACCCCGGCCGACGGGGGCCCGGAGCTCCCGCTGCGGCCCTACGAGGGGCTCAACGACCTGACCGCGGCGGGGGAGCAGTACGTTCCCCTGCTGACGGTCCGCTTCGAGGCCGGCGACTACGTCCTCCGCTCGTCGCGCACCTCGGGGGTCGATCCCGAGCGGGCCGGCGTGGCCGTGTCGCAGAGCCCGTACCGCAAGCTCCGCAGCGGCGCCGAGCGGGGCGTGGTCGTCACCGTCGTCGGGCTGGCCCTGGCCCTGCTGGTCACGGTGATCCTGGCCCGGGTCCGGGGGCGGTCGAAGGCCGCCATCCGGGCCCTGCTGCCCCCGCCGGCCCCGTGGCCCGCGCCCGTCCCGCACGGCGCCCCACCGCCCGGCGGCTGGCGCGGCCCGGGCCCCGGCGGCTGGGGCGGCGCCCCGCCCGGGTGGCCGCCCCGCTGAGGCGCCGGTCGAGGGTCAGTTGGCGTGGAGGTCGGCGTTGAGGGCGCCCCACCTGCCCTTGCGGTCCCGCATCTCGACCACGCCGGTCTCGCTGTTGCGGATGAACATCACGCCGGCCTGGCCGGAGAGCTCCCGGCCCTTCACGACCCGGCCGTCGGGCAGGGTGACCTTGGTGCCGCCCATGACGTAGAGCCCGGCCTCGACCACGCTCTCCTCGCCGAGCGAGATGCCGATGCCGGCGTTGGCCCCGAGCAGGGCGCCCTTGCCGACGCTGAGGACCTCGGTGCCGCCGCCCGAGAGGGTGCCCTGGATCGAGGCCCCCCCGCCGATGTCGGCACCGGCGTCGACCACCACCCCGGCCGAGATCCGGCCCTCGACCATCACCGGGCCGAGGGTGCCGGCGTTGAAGTTGACGAAGCCCTCGTGCATGACCGTGGTGCCCTCGGCCAGGTGGGCGCCGAGGCGGACCCGGCTGGTGTCGGCGATGCGGACGCCGCCGGGGATCACGTAGTCGGTCATGCGGGGGAACTTGTCGACACCGAAGACCTCGATGCGCTCGCCCCGGGCCCGCAGGGCGGTCCGGTCGGCCTCGAAGTCGTCGGGGTCGGCGGGGCCGCGGTCGGTCCACACCACGTTGGCGAGGAGGCCGAACTGGCCGTCGAGGTTGAGCTGGCGGGGCTGGGCCCGGCGCGACGAGAGCAGGTGGAGCCGGAGGTAGACGTCGTGGGCGTCGGTCGGCGCCGCGCTCAGGTCGGGGAGCACGGTGACGACGGCGATGCGCTGCACGGGCAGGCCGTTGCCGGGGGCGTCGAGGGCGTCGGCCAGGCCCTGGACGAGCGCCTTCACCTCGGGCTTGCGGAGCTTGGCGGCGCCCTTGCGCAGCGCGTCGGCGTCGACCGTGGTGGTGCCGGTGGCGCCCTTGGCCCCGGCGGCGGCGAGCACCGACGGCGTCGGGTCGGCCTCGCGGTCGACCGACAGCACCGGGTACCAGGTGTCGAGCACCTTGGTGCCGTCGCCCTTGGTCGAGAGGGTGGCGATGCCGATGCCACGGGCCGTGCGGGGAGCCTTCGAGGTCGTCACGGCCCGGAGGCTACGGCCCCACCGAACTGGCGATCAGATCCGACGGGAACCCGTCGGATCTGATCGCCAGTACGAGGGGGAGGGGGTCGTAGCCTCCGGGGGGTGACCGACCTGTTGGAGCTGACCGCCGAGCTGGTGGCGATGCCGTCCGAGAGCTTCCACGAGGCGGCGATCGTCGCCTGGCTGGAGCGGGAGCTCCGGGCCGTCGACGGGCTCGAGGTCACCCGGGTCGGCGACAACCTGGTGGCCCGGACGACGCTCGGCCGGCCCGAGCGGATCGTCCTCGCCGGCCACACCGACACCGTCCCCGAGAACGCCGGCAACGGCCGGGCGCGGATCGAGGGGGACACGCTGTGGGGGCTCGGCGCCGCCGACATGAAGAGCGGCCTGGCCGTGATGCTCGAGCTGGCCCGCACCGTGCCCGACCCGGCGGTCGACGTCACCTACGTCTTCTACGCCCGCGAGGAGGTGGCGGCCGAGCACAGCGGGTTGGGCGAGCTGGCCCGCGAGCGCCCCGACCTCCTCGCCGGCGACCTGGCCGTGCTCGGCGAGGGCTCCCGGGGTGGGGTCGAGGCCGGCTGCCAGGGCACCCTCCGGGTGGAGGTCCGGCTGGCCGGTGCCCGCTCGCACACGGCCCGGCCGTGGATGGGCCGCAACGCCGTCCACCGGCTCGGGCCGCTGCTCGACGCCGTGGCCGCCGTGCCCGAGCGCCGGCCCGTCCTCGCCGGCTGCGAGTACCGCGAGGCGCTCCAGGCGGTGCGGGTCGAGGGGGGCGTGGCCGGCAACGTCGTGCCCGACCTCGCCGTCCTCACCCTCAACCACCGCTTCGCCCCCGACCGCACCGAGGAGGAGGCGGCCGCCTTCGTCCGCTCGGTGGTGGCGCCCTTCGTCGAGGACGGCGACGAGGTCGTGGTGGTCGACTCGGCCCCCGCCGCCGCCCCCGCCGTCGACCACCCCCGCCTGGCCCGGGTCATCGCCGACCACGCCCTGGAGGTCCGCTCCAAGCTGGGGTGGACCGACGTCGCCCGCTTCGCCGCCCTCGGGATCCCCGCCGTCAACATCGGCCCCGGCGACCCGAGCCTGGCCCACACCGTCGACGAGCGGGTCGAGCGGGCCCCGCTCGAGGCCACCCACGCCGCCCTCCGCGACCTCATAGGGTGACGCCATGACCGTGACCACCGGCACCGAGGCACCCGACTTCACCCTCAAGGACACGAACGGCGACGAGGTCACCCTGTCGTCGTTCCGGGGCGACAAGGCCGTGGCGCTCGTCTTCTACCCCTTCACCTTCACCGGCGTCTGCGAGGGCGAGCTCTGCGCGCTGCGCGACGACGTGGCCGCCTTCGAGGCCAAGGGCGTCCAGGTCCTGGCCGTGTCGTGCGACAGCCGCTTCGCCCAGAAGAAGTGGGCCGACGAGAAGGGCTGGACCTTCCCGGTGCTGTCGGACTTCTGGCCCCACGGCGAGACGGCCCGGGCCTACGGCGTGTTCGACGAGGGTCCCGGCTGCGCCATCCGGGCCACCTTCCTGATCGACCGCGACGGCGTCGTGGTCGACACCTTCTCGACCGACAGCCTGGGCACGCCGCGGGAGCGGGCCCGCTACGACCAGGCCCTCGCCACCCTCGGCTGAGCGCGGCGCCGGCGGATCGGCGCTCACCCGGCGGCGAGGGCCGCCGGGATGTCGATCAGGCCGGCGCCGTAGCGCCCGTCGGGGCCCCGCGCCCCCAGGTCGGCGGCGGTGGCCACCAACCGCTCGACGGCCTCCGCCGGCGACAGCCCGGTGGCCACCAGCAGGGCGATGGCCCCGCTGACGTGGGGCGCGGCCATCGACGTCCCGACCAGGCAGCCGGTGGCGTCGGTCTCGCCCCCGGGCACGGGGAGGTCGGAGCGGATGGCGTGGTCGCCGTCGCACCCGTCGCCGGTCGGGGCCCGTTCGGCGCCCCCGGGGGCGGCCAGCCCGACGGCGCCCTCGCCGGTGCCGCCCGTGTAGGGCGCGGCCCGGCGCTGGTCGTCGACGGCGGTGACGACGACGGCGGCGCCGGTGACCACGTCGTCGCCGGCGGCCCCGCTCGGGCCCGCCACCACGACGGCGACCCCGGCCCGATCGGCCTCGTCGATCGCCGCCACCAGGTCGTCGGAGCCGTCGGCCGCCGCCCCCAGCGAGAGGTTGACCACATCCGCGCCCTCGGCCACCGCCCAGCGGACCCCGGCGGCCACGTCGCCGGCTCGACCGGTGGCGCCGCACGGGCGCCGGTCGCAGCGGTCGGGCACCAGGGCCCGGACGCTCAGGAGCCGGGCGGCCGGGGCGACCCCGGCGATGCCCCGCCCGTTGTCGGCCCGGGCCAGGGCGATCCCGGCCACGTGGGTGCCGTGGCCGTCGGCGTCGGTGTCGCCCCCCGCCCGGCAGCGGGCCGGGTCGCCGTCGGCGCCCACGCAGTCGATCGACCCGGCCAGCTGGTCGCGCAGGTCGGGGTGGCGGGAGTCGACCCCGCTGTCGACCACGGCGATGACCACGCCCTCCCCGGTGGTGGTGGGCCAGGCCTCGGGCGCCCCGATCAGGGCGAGGTTCCACTGCTCGTCGGGCTGACGGGCCGGGTCAGGGCCCTCGTCGTCCCGCCCGAGCAGCCCGATCGTGCCGAGGACGGCGAGGGCCACGAAGGCGCCGGCCACGATGGCGAGGACGAGGCGCTGCGTCCCCGACGATGCCCGTGCCACCGGGCCAGTGTGGCCCGGCCGGGGCCCGGGGTCAGACCCGGCGCATCACGGTGACGACCTTGCCGAAGATGGCGACGTCCTCGGGGTCGAAGACCATGTCCTCGAACCGCTCGTTG
Source organism: Iamia sp. (assembly GCA_035765045.1). Lineage (GTDB taxonomy): Bacteria > Actinomycetota > Acidimicrobiia > Acidimicrobiales > Iamiaceae > Iamia. The sequence continues at coordinate 24,967 of DASTYI010000031.1, forward strand.
GCCGGGCGGAGGACGATCTTGGGGCCCTTGCGGAGGAAGGTCTTGACCGTCGCCTCCTCGCCGGGGATGCCGGCCACGACGATGTCGCCCCGCTCGGCGGTGGGCTGGGAGCGGGCCACGACGTAGTCGCCGTCGAGGATGCCGGCGTCGATCATCGACTCGCCCCGCACCCGCAGCATGAACAGGTCGCCGTCGCCGGTGAGGTCCTCGGGGACCGGCATCGACTCGGTGATGTTCTCGGCGGCCAGCACGTCGGTGCCGGCGGCGACGTCGCCCACGATGGGGACGTGGCGGACGTGGCCCCGCTCGACCACGCCGCCGGTCATGGCGTCGTAGCGCACCTCGATGGCCCGGGGCTTGCTCGGGTCGCGCCGCAGGTAGCCGCGCTTCTGGAGCGTGTTGAGGTGGTTGTGGACCGTCGAGGGGGAGGTCAGCCCGACGGCCTCGCCGATCTCGCGCACCGACGGCGGGTAGCCACGGTCGCGCATCGAGCTCTCGATGCAGTCGAGGATCTGGCGCTGCCGGGCGGTGAGCGGTGGGGTGGCCACGGGCACTCCTTGGGTCGGGCTGCCGGGTCGGGCTGCGGGGGGCCGCCCCGAGGGGCGAACGGATGTGCGCACCCTAGCACGATGACGGCGCCGTGGGCGGACATCTGTTCCGGGGACGGACGTTCGCCTCGAGGGTTGACGCGGAACGCCTGTTCGATCCATCCTGGGGGAACGGGCGTTCCCGCCCACCTCCCTCGCTTCACTGTCACACGTCCTCCGACCTCACCCACCGCCCTATCGGCGAAGCCTCCGGCTTCACTGTCACACCCCAAGAGGATGATCCCCCCATGGCCGCTGTCCTCGCCCCCACCCCGACCCACCGCCCCGCTCCCGTCGCCCGCCCGGCGGGGGCCGCTGGCCGCCCCGAGCTGCGGCTGATCCCGGGGGGTCGCTCACCCGAGGCACTGGCCGCCACCTACCGGCGGCGCCGGGTCGTCGCCGCCCTCGTGCTGGTCACGGTCCTGGTCCTGGCCGTCCAGCTGGCGCAGGTCCTGTCCGGGGTGGCCGCCGGGTGGGCCGCCCCGAGCCCGGCGCCGATCGAGGGCCCCACCGTGGTGGTCGAGGCCACCGCCGGCGACACGCTGTGGAGCCTGGCTCGGCAGGTCCACCCCACCGGCGACGTCCGCCCCGTGGTCGAGGCCATGGTGGCCGATCGGGGTGGCGCGGCGGTCGAGGTGGGGGAGGAGGTCCGGGTCCCCGTCGACGGTTGAGGTCCGGTTCCGGCCTGATCGCACCGGGGCGCGTTCGGTAACTTCCCCGGGGTGCGCTGCCCGGACTGCTCGGCCCTCGACGACAAGGTCGTCGACTCGCGGGCGTCCGACGACGGCACCGCCATCCGCCGCCGACGGGAGTGCCTGGGCTGCGGCCACCGGTTCACCACCTTCGAGCGGATCGACGAGGCGCCGCTGATCGTGGTCAAGGTGTCCGGCGAGCGCCAGCCCTTCGACCGGGACAAGGTGGTCGCCGGGGTCCGGGCCGCGGCCAAGAACCGGCCGGTCACCATCGAGCAGATCGACGCCCTGGCCACCGGGGTCGAGGACAGCCTCCGGCGCCGGGGCGGCGACGTCGAGTCGACCCGGATCGGCCTGGCCGTGCTCGAACGGCTCCGCGAGCTCGACGAAGTCGCCTACCTCCGCTTCGCCAGCGTCTACAAGGACTTCGCCGGGGTCGACGACTTCGTGGCCGAGATGCGGGCCCTGCTCGAGGAGCCCCGTCCGGCCGAGTCGACCTGACCGGGGCGCCTCAGCCCGAGCGGTCGCGGAGCAGGCGCCAGAACAGCGCCCCCTCGTGCTCGAGCAGGTGGGCGGGGCGCCAGGCCCGGGCCACCGACGGCCCCGTCCCGGCGACGATCCGGGGGGCGCTCCCGCCCGCCACCATCGGGTCGAGGGTGAGGCACAGCTCGTCGACCAGGTCGGCGGCCACGAGGGCGCCGTTCAGCGTGGGCCCGCCCTCGAGGACGACCACCCGGTGGCCCCGGCGGCGGAGCTCGGCCAGCAGGGCCTCGGGGTCCACTCCGCCGCCGGCGCCGGCCGGGACCTCGACCAGCTCGGCGACGGGGGCCAGGGCGGTGCGGGCCTCGCCCGCGGCGGTCGGGGGGTGGACGACGAGCGGGCGGGGGGTGGTGCCGTCGGCCTCGGCGAAGAGGCGCTGGTCGGGCCGGAGGCTCAGACGGGCCGACACCACCACCGCCTGCGGGTGGGCCGCCTGGCCCCGGGCCGCCCGGGCGGCAGCGTGCGGGGCCGAGGTGCGGATCGGGCCGTAGCGCTCGGCGGTGACGGTGCCGGAGCCGACGACCACGGCGTCGGCCACCGCCCGCACGGCCCGGAACACCTCGCCGTCGCCGGGCCCGCCGATGACGCCGGAGGCGCCCTCGACGGCGGCCGCCCCGTCGGCGGTGGCGGCCATCAGGGCCACGACCCAGGGCCGGTCGGACAGGACCGGCCGGTCGACGGCGTGGACGGCGGCCACGTCGACCTCGTCGCCGGGGTGGGGCAGCAGCATCCGCATCCCCGCCGACCCTACGCCCGTCCGACCGCCGACCCCGGAGGTCATCGGCAGGGGGCGGCGGGGGCTGGCAGCATGGCCCGCATGGCACTCGAAGGGACGGTCCGAGCGGAGCGAGGGCGGGCGGGGTCGGAGGTCGTGGATCCCGACGTCCGGAGCGAGCCGGCCACGGGGCTCGGCCCGGCCACCCGCACCGCGTTCCGCACCTGCCCGCTCTGCGAGGCCGGTTGCGGGCTGGAGGTCACCGTCGCCCGCGACGAGGACGGCTCCGAGCGGGTCACCCGCATCCGGGGCGACCGCGACGACGTCTTCAGCCACGGCTTCATCTGCCCCAAGGGCTCGACGCTGCGCCAGCTCCACGAGGACCCGGACCGGCTGCGGATGCCGGTCGTGAAGCGCGACGGCGCCTTCGTCGAGGTCGGCTGGGACGAGGCCTTCGCCGAGGTCGAGCGGGTGCTCGGCGGGGTGATCGAGGCCCACGGCCGGGAGGCGCTCGGCGCCTACGTGGGCAACCCCAACGCCCACAACCTCGGCGCCCTGCTCTTCCTCAAGCCGGTGCTGCGGGCCCTCGGCACGCCCAACGTCTTCTCGGCCAGCACGGTCGACCAGCGCCCCAAGGAGATCTCGGCCGGGCTGATGTTCGGCACGCCCCTCAGCGTCCCGGTGCCCGACCTCGACCGCACCGACCACCTGCTCCTGCTCGGCGCCAACCCGCTCGAGTCCAACGGCAGCCTGGCCACCGCCCCCGACTGGCCCGGTCGGCTCGAGGCCATCCGGGCCCGGGGTGGCCGCCTGGTGGTGGTCGACCCCCGACGCACGAAGACGGCGGCGCGGGCCGACGAGTGGGTCGCCGTCCGGCCCGGCACCGACGCCCTGCTGCTGGCGGCGATGGTCGCCACCCTGGTCGAGGAGGACCTGGTCGACCCGGGGGCGGCCGGCCCGCACCTGGCTGGCGTGGCCGAGGTCGCCGCCGCCGTCGCCCCCTTCACCCCCGAGGCCGTCGCCCCCGCCACCGGGGTCGAGGCCGGGACGATCCGCCGGCTGGCCCGCGACCTGGCGGCGGCGCCGACCGCCGCGGTCTACGGCCGGATGGGCACGACGACGGCCGAGTTCGGCACCCTCGCCTCCTGGCTGGTCGACGTGCTCAACGCCCTGACCGGCAACCTCGATCGGCCCGGCGGGGCCATGTTCACCCGGCCCGCCGCCGGCTCGGCCACGACCCGGGGCGAGCCCGGCGTCGGTCGGGGCGTGCGGATCGGCAAGCGCCGCAGCCGGGTGCGGGGGCTGGCCGAGTCGCTGGGCGAGCTGCCGGCGTCGGCCCTCGCCGAGGAGATCGACACCCCGGGCGAGGGTCGGATCCGGGCCATGGTCACCATCGCCGGCAACCCCGTCCTCTCGACGCCCAACAGCGCCCGCCTCGACGCCGCCCTGGCCGGGCTCGACGCCATGGTCAGCGTCGACATCTACGTCAACGAGACCACCCGCCACGCCGACGTGATCCTCCCGGTGCCGAGCGCCCTGGAGAAGGCCCACTACGACCTGGCCCTGCTCCAGCTGGCCATCCGCAACGTCGCCAACTGGAGCGAGCCGGTGCTGCGCCGGGACCCGGGCCAGCCCGACGAGTGGGAGGTCCTGGCCCGGCTGGCCCTCGTGCTCCAGGGGATGGGGGCCACCGCCGACCCGGCGCTGGTCGAGGGTCTCGTGCTCGACAGCCTGGTCGCCGCCGCCGTGGGCGACGAGCACGGGCCGATCCACGGACGCGACCCCGAGGAGATCAAGGCCGCCCTCGGCGACGAGCCCGGCCCGCACCGGGTGCTCGACCTGATGCTCCGGGTCGGCCCCTACGGCGACGCCTTCGGCGCCCGCCCCGACGGCCTGACGCTCGACGCGCTGCGGGCCGCGCCCCACGGCGTCGACCTCGGACCGCTGGCGCCCCGCCTGCCCGAGGTGCTGCGCACGCCGAGCGGCGCCGTCGAGCTGGCGCCCGAGCCGATCCTGGCCGACCTCCCCCGGCTGGCCGCCGCCCTCGACCGCCCGGTGGTCGAGGGTGCTCTCCACCTGGTCGGCCGGCGCGACGTCCGCTCCAACAACTCGTGGATGCACAACGTCGAGGTCCTGGTGAAGGGCAAGCCCCGCTGCACCCTCCACGTCCACCCCGATGACGCCGCCCGTCTCGGGCTGGCCGACGGCGCCGCCGCCAGCGTCACCAGCCGGGTGGGCGCCGTGACCGCCCCGGTCGAGGTCACCGAGGCCATCCGCCCCGGCGTGGTCAGCCTCCCGCACGGCTGGGGCCACGACGGCGAGGGTGTCCGGCTCGGCGTCGCCTCCCGCCACGCCGGGGTCAACAGCAACGTCCTCACCGACGAGTCCGTCGTCGACGCCGTCTCCGGCAACGCCGTCCTCAACGGCATCCCCGTCCAGGTCGCCCCGGCGTAGGAGCGCTACGCGCCGGCTTCGGCCCCCGGCCTGACGACGGCGCGGACGGTGCGGAGGGCGGCGGTGATCTGGTCGAGCTGGGTGGGGGAGAGGGTGCTGGTGTACCAGCGGTCGATCAGCTCGACGTGGCCGGGGAGGACGTCCAGCAGGGCCTCGAGGCCGTCGTCGGTCAGCACCGCGAACGAGCCCCGGCCGTCGCTGGGGCAGGCCTGACGGCGGACCAGCCCGCGGGCCTCGAGCCGGTCGACGAGCCGGGTCAGCCCCGACGACGACAGGTTGGCCTGGGTGGCGAGGTCGCTCATGCGGAGCCGGGTGGCCTCGCTGCGGCTGAGGCGGAGCAGGACCTCGAACTCCGACATCGAGATCCCGGCGGCGCTGATCTGACCGGTGAGTTGGGCGGCCAGCCCGGTCGAGACCTCGAAGAGGAGGCCGGCGGCGGTGAGGCGGGGGTCGTCGAGGGCGGCGCGCCGGGGGTCGCTGGGACCCGGGGCGGGGCCGGAGGGGGGGCTGACGGTCGGGGCGTGGTCGGCCATGGTTCGCGTCTCCTGGATGCGGGAGCGGGGACGGTGGACACGTCTCCGCCCCGGCGGGGTGCTGTGGGCACCAGGGTAGTTGCGTGCACAACAAAAACGGATATGGTTGTCCCTACAACCAACTCACGACTGCGAGGTCCTCCCATGAGCGATGCCCCCACCACCGAGACCCGTGACTTCAACGGACTCCAGATCCCTGCCGCCGGCACCTACGCAGTGGACACCAGCCACTCCGAGCTGACCTTCTCGGTGCGCCACATGATGGTGTCGAAGGTCCGCGGCCGCTTCGGCGACGTCGAGGGCACGGTCACCATCGCCGAGGACCCGCTGCAGAGCCAGGTCGAGGTGCGGATCGCCACCGCCTCGGTCGACACCGGCACCCCCGACCGTGACGGCCACCTGACCAGCCCCGACTTCTTCGACGCCGAGACCTACCCCTACATCACCTTCCGCTCGACCGGCATCTCCGACGTCAAGGGCGACCAGTTCACGCTGTCGGGCGACCTCACGGTCAAGGACGTCACCCGGCCCGTCGCCTTCACCGCCACCTACAACGGCGCCGGCAAGAACCCGTGGGGCCAGCTCGTCGCCGGCTTCGAGGGCCAGATCGAGATCGACCGCGAGGACTTCGGCCTGACCTGGAACCAGGCGCTGGAGACCGGCGGCGTGCTCGTCGGCAAGGTCGCCAAGATCGACATCGCGGTGGAGATCGCACCCGCCGGCTGATCGGGCCCTGGGGAGATCGCGGCGGCGAGCTGAGGACGGTGCGAGGGCGCCCTGGGGAGGGTTCTCCCCAGGGCTGTGGATGGGGACGGGGACATCCACCGCGACATCCCCGGGAGATCGCCCGGAATCCACAGAGTGTTCCCCTTCCGTTCCACAAGGCGGGGTCTCTAGGGTGCTCTCCGTCGACGGGGCCGCGGCGCCTCTCGGAACTAGAGAGGGTGTGGATGTCCCTGGATCCCCCCGGGGGCAGCGACCGTGGGCGCGCAAGCGGTCACAGCGTGCGCAAGATTTCGCGAGCGCGTCCTGACCTGGGAGTTCGCGCCGCGGCCTCCGTTGACATCCCTGTAACTACACTGCTGTAATGAGCAGTCACGCCACATCTTGTGGTCCTCGCCATGTTCACTGAGCGAGAGGCACAAGCGGTTGTGGTTCACAGACGGTGAGGGCAGCGACGCCCTCCGCCGCTGACCCCCAGGTGAGCCCCCACCACCGGCGGATCGCCGGCCCCACCCCGCAGGAGACCCCATGGCCATCGCCCCCGAGCAGACCGGCATCGGCATCCGTCGCCACTTCACCCGCGCCGGGGTCCACCCCTACGACGAGGTGACGTGGGAGGAGCGCGACAGCCGCATCACCAACTGGGCCGACGGCTCGGTGGCCTTCGAGCAGCTCGGGGTCGAGTTCCCCACCACCTGGTCGATGAACGCCACCAACATCGTCGCCCAGAAGTACTTCCGGGGCACCCTCGGCACCCCCGAGCGCGAGCGCTCGCTCAAGCAGGTGATCGACCGGGTGGCCGACACCATCACCACGTGGGGCATCGAGGGCGGCTACTTCACCGACGACGACGAGGCCGAGGCCTACCGGGCCGAGCTCAAGCACCTCCTCGTCACCCAGAAGGCGGCGTTCAACTCGCCGGTCTGGTTCAACATCGGGGTCAAGGGCGTCCCCCAGCAGGCCAGCGCCTGCTTCATCCTCTCGGTCGACGATGAGATGGACTCGATCCTCAACTGGTACCGGGAGGAGGGCGTCATCTTCAAGGGCGGCTCGGGCTCGGGCATCAACCTGTCCCGCATCCGCTCGTCGAAGGAGCACCTGAAGGGCGGCGGCACCGCCTCCGGCCCGGTCAGCTTCATGCGGGGCGCCGACGCGTCCGCCGGCACCATCAAGAGCGGGGGCAAGACCCGCCGCGCCGCCAAGATGGTCATCCTCAACGTCGACCACCCCGACATCGAGGACTTCGTCTGGTGCAAGGCGATCGAGGAGCGCAAGGCCCGCGCCCTCGAGGCCGCCGGGTTCGACATGGACCTCGACGGTCGCGACTCGCACTCGATCCAG
>DASTYI010000032.1:0-22918 GCA_035765045.1 Iamia sp.
GGCCCCGACTCGATCACCGAGTCGGGCGTGGCCGGCCAGCTGCTGGGCGACCGGGTCGGCATCGGCATGGCCGTCGCCCTGCTGACCCTCCTGTTCGTCGCCGTCGACGGGGGCGGCGACGCCCTCCTGGCCGGTGGCGCCGTGCTCGCCCTGGGCACGTCGCTGGCCCTCAGCGGCCACACCGCCACCACCAGCCCGCAGGTCGTGGCCGTCGCCTCCGACGCCGTCCACGTCGGGGCCGGGGCGGTGTGGTTCGGCGGCGTGGTCGGCTGCCTCGCCGTGGTCGTCGCCCGACGCCGGGCCGGGACGTCGGCCGCCGCCGTCGTCATGCGCTTCTCGGGCGTCGCCGCCGTCGCCCTCGGGGCCGTCGCCGTCGGTGGCCTGGCCCTGGGCTGGACCCAGGTCCGCTCGCTCGACGCCCTCCGCACCACCGCCTACGGCCAGCTGCTGATCGCCAAGGTCGTGATCGTCGGCCTGGTCGCCGTGCTCGGCGGGATCAACCGCACCCGCCTCGTCCCGCTGCTCGAGCGCGACCCCGACGGCCCCGCCCCCGCCGTCACCGGGCTGCTCCGCCGCACGCTGGCCGCCGAGGCGGTCCTGCTCCTCGTCGTCGTCGGCGTCACCGCCTTCCTGGTGGACATCACCCCGGCCCGCTCGGCCGTCGCCGCCCCCTTCACCGCCAGCGCGGAGCTCGGCGAGGGGCGGGTCGACATCGACATCGACCCGACCCGGGCCGGGCGCACGACGATCCACGTCTACACCTACGACGCCGACGGCCAGGTGCTCGACCTGCCCGAGGGCGTCGAGCTCGTCTTCGCCCTCCCGGCGGCCGACATCTCCGGGCTGGAGCGGGTGCCCGACCCGACCGGCACCGGCCACTGGACCTACGTCGGCGACGACATCTCGATCGGCGGCACCTGGCGGGTCGAGGTCGTCGCCCGGATCTCGCTCTACGAGGAGCAGTCCGCCGCCTTCACCGTTCCCATCCAACCCTGACACCCATCCCGAAGGGACCACCCAGACCATGAACCGCATCCACCGCCTCGGCCTCGGAGTGCTCGGCGCCGGGGCGCTGGCCCTCGGCCTCGGCCTCCCCGCCGGCGCCCACGTCACCGTCGACAAGGACAGCGTCCCCGCCGGGGGCTACACCCAGGTGACGCTCACCGTGCCCCACGGCTGCGAGGACGCCCCGACGAGCAAGATCGCCGTCGAGATCCCCGAGCCCATCCTCAACGCCGCCCCCCAGGTCGTCCACGGCTGGGACGCCGAGACGACGATCACCGAGCTCGACGAGCCGGTCGAGGGCGCCCACGGCGAGGTGACCGAGCGGATCTCGGAGATCACCTGGACGGCCCAGCCCGGCAACGAGCTGCCCTCGGCGTTCCGCGAGGTCTTCACCGTCGGCTTCCAGGCCCCCGAGGAGGTCGGCGAGCGCCTGTACTTCAAGATCATCCAGACCTGCACCGAGGGCGAGACGGCCTGGATCGAGGAGACCGAGGACGGCGCCGAGGAGCCCGAGCACCCGGCCCCGTTCGTCGACGTGGTCGCGGCCGAGGGTGACGGCCACGGCGCCGCCACCACCGAGCCGGCCGCCGACGAGGCCCCGGCCGACGGCGAGGAGGCCGCCACCGAGCCGGTCGCGGCCAGCACCGACTCCGACGACGACGGCGGCTCCGACGGCCTCGCCATCGGTGGCCTCGTGCTCGGCGCCCTGGGCCTGGCCGCCGGCGGCGCCGCCCTGGTCAGGACCCGCTCCGCCGGCTGACCTCTCCCTCCCCCTCCCCCTCCCCCGAACTGGCGATCGGATCCGACGGGACGCCGTCGGATCCGATCGCCAGAACGGGTCAGCCGACGGCGTCAACCCTGGAGGGCGGTCACCACCTCGTCGAGGACGGCCAGGTGGGCGTCGACGTCGGCCGCCGTGGTCGTCGGCGCCATCAGCGCCATGTTGTGAAACGGGGTCAGGAGGATCCCCCGGTTGAGCAGGAAGAGGTGGAGCAGGTCCTCGAGCTCGGTGTCGGTGGCGGCGTGCGACTCGCCCCCCGTGCGGGGCGCGGGCGCGGCGAACCGGTACTCGGAGCGGGCGCCGAGCTGGGCGACCGACCACGGGAGCCGGGCCCTCGCGACCAGGGCCTCGACGCCATCGGTGTAGCGGGTCGCCGTGGCCGTCATCGTGGCGAAGGCCTCGGCGGTGAGGACCTCGGTCAGCGTGGCCCGGGCCGCGGCCAGCGACAGGGCGTTGCCGGCCAGGGTCCCGCCCACCCCGCCGGTGTCGACCAGGTCGAGCTCGGGGCGGGCCGCGATCCGCTCGCGCACGCCGTCGCTCAACCCGTAGGCCCCGATCGGCACGCCGCCGCCGATCGCCTTGCCCAGGGTGACGACGTCGGGGTCGAGGCCCCACGCCGCCGTGCACCCACCGGGGCCGGCCGACAGCGTGTGGGTCTCGTCGACGATCAGCAGGCTGCCGGCCGCGGTGGCGAGGGCCCGCACCCCGTCGAGGTAGCCGGGCTCGGGCAGGACGATGCCCATGTTGGTGAGCGCCGGCTCGATCAGGACGGCGGCCACGTCGCCGTGGGCGAGGGCGCGCTCCATCCCGTCGAGGTCGTTGTACTCGACCACCCGGGTCGTCTCGGTGACGTCCCACGGCGCCCCCACGCCACCGGGCCGTGGAGCGGCGCGCCCGTCGGGGCCGAGGACGACGAACGTCTCGTCGACGCTCCCGTGGTAGCACCAGCTGTGGACCAGGATCCGGGGCCGCCCGGTGACGGCCCGGGCCAGCCGGATGGCCCACCGGTTGGCGTCGGTGGCGGTGAGCGAGAAGCTCCACGTCGGCAGGCCGAAGCGCCGGGCCAGCTCGGCGGCGACGGCGGCGGCGTCCTCGGTCGGCATCATCGTCGTGGCCCCGCCGGCCTCGGCGTAGCGGCGCTGGACGGCGGCCACCGTGGCCGGCGGCGAGTGCCCGGCCATGGCCCCGGTGTCGCCCAGGCAGAAGTCGACCAGCTCGTGGCCGTCGAGGTCGACCACCCGGCTCCCGTGGGCCTCGACGAAGGTCAGCGGGAACCCACCCGGCGCCTTGGCCATCCACGTCATCGGCACCCCACCGAACAGGTGGGTGGCGTCGGCGGCGGCCGCCCGCGACCGGGGGTTGGCCTCGGCGTAGCGGTCCCGCTCGGCCGCCAGCAGCGCCCCGATCCGACCCCGGTCGATCTCGTCCCCGCTCACACGCCGATGTTCGCACGTGCTGTGGAGCCCGAGAAGGGAATCGAACCCTTGACCTTCTCATTACGAGTGAGATGCTCTGCCGACTGAGCTACTCGGGCGAAGGCCGAGACATTACCCCCCGGCGGTCGGTGCGAGAAGGCGGGTTCGGAACAGGTCGAGCACCTGGTCGAGCGCGTCGCGGGTGGGCTGGCCCTCCTCGTCCTGGAGGTCGTCGGTCAGCACCGAGTGGGCCTTGGCCGCGTGGCCCCACGGGTTGCCCTTCGACGAGTCGATCTCGACCCCGACGAAGCGCTCGCCGAGCAGCGACCGCAGGGTGGCGAAGCGCTCCGGGGGCGAGAGGGCGTCGCCGGTGAAGCGGAGGCCGAGGACGGTGAGGTCGCGGGCCGCGCAGGTCTCGACCATGGCCGCGGTGTCCTCGGGCGAGAGGTTGATGTCGGCCTTGGCCCTCTTGGTGGTGGAGAACGGGAGCGAGGGCTGCGACAGCACCGGGGCGAGGACGGGGGCGTCGGCGATCATCCCCAGGGCGAAGCCCCCGGTGAAGCACATGCCGACGACGCCGATGCCGGGACCGCCCCACTCCTCGTGGAGCTGGCGGCCGAGGGCCCGCAGCCAGCCCATGACCGGCGAGGTCCGCCCGGTGGCCAGCACGGTGAACTCGCGGGACACGCAGGCGGGGACGATGCTGGTCACGTAGTCGGGGATGGCGGAGCGGGTCCCGGCGCGGAACGGGTCGCGGCCGGGCACGCCGAACAGGTGGGGCAGCGCCACCGAGCAGCCGAGGCCGAGCACGCGCCGGGCGAAGCCGATCACCTCGGGGGTGATGCCGGGCATCTCGGCGATGACGATCACGCCCGGCCCCGACCCCGCCCGGTACACGGCCCGGGTGGTGCCGTCGTGGCTGAAGGTGGTCCGCTCGAAGCCCTCGAGGTCCACGTCGTGGGGTGCCATGGCCGGCGACCCTACGACCTGACCACGCGGAGGTCTGCGAGCGAGCGCACGCACTGACATGCTGTGCCTCATGCCACGACCGCGGCGACCGATGTCGGACCCGATGAGGCGAGCGCTCCCCCCGACCGCCCCGGGGCGCGAGACTCCGTCCACGTCGCAGCAGCAGGACGGGTGATGGAGACCTCGGCGAGCACGCCCGGAACCCCCACCGTCGGATCGGCCCTCCGCGGCCCCGGCCGCGAGTCCGTCCGGGCCCGGCTCTTCTCCCTCTCGGAGACGGCCATGGCCGTCGTCGGCCCCGACCGGGTCGTCGTCGACGTCAACCCGGCGCTGTGCCGGGTGATGGCCGCCGAGCCCGACGAGCTCGTCGGCCACCCCCTGCTCGACCTGGTCCAGCCCGAGCACCGGGCCCTGACCGCCGACTGGCTCGACCGCTGCGCCCGAGGCGAGGCGGTGCCGATCCAGGTCGAGTCGCAGGTCGGGCGGCCAGGCCGACGCCGCTGGTTCACCACCGACGGGCGGGCGCTGACCGGTCCCGACGGCGAAGTCGAGGCCTTCGTCATCACCATCGTCGAGTCGACCACCACCCGGGCCCTGAGCGGCGCCCTGGCGGCGGCCCGGACCGACATGGCCGCCCTCGTCGAGCAGATGCCGGTGGCGGTGGTCCGCCTCGGCCCCGACGGCGCCGTCACCCTCTGGAACCCGGCCTCGGAGGACATGCTCGGCTGGCTGGCCGAGGAGGTGGTCGGCGGCCCGCTGATCGCCCTGCCCGACGGCGGCCGCGACCTGCGCGAGCGGGCCGTCGCCGGCGAGCCCATCGAGGGCGCCCACGTCACCGGGGTCGACGCCACCGGCCACCCGGTCGACCTGCGGGCGTGGACGACGCTCACCGACGCCCCCGACGGCGACGAGCCCGAGGTCCTCGTCCTCTTCGTCGACGTCACCGAGGACATGGCGTTCGACCGGGCCCTGCGGGCCAGCGAGCACCGCTGGCGGACCCTGCTCCAGAACATCTCCGACGGCGTCACCGTGATCGGGCCCGACGGGCGGATCAAGAGCACCTCGGGCCAGGTCGTCACCGTCCTCGGCTACCCGACCGACTCCTGGGTCGGGCGCAGCTTCGACGAGCTGCTCCACCCCGACGACGTGGCCCGGGTGGCGCCGCTGGTGCGCCAGGTCCTCGACGAGCCCGGCCACCCGGTCGCCACCGAGGCCCGGGTCCGCCACGTCGACGGCACGTGGGTCGACATCTGGGTCAACGCCGTCAACCTCCTCGACGACCCCGAGGTCGGCGGGGTCGTCCTCACCACCCGCGACATCACCGACCAGAAGCGGGCCGAGTCGCTCGTCGCCGGGCAGACCACCATCCTCGAGCTGATCGCCGGCACCACTCCGCTCGACGACGTGCTGGAGGCGATCGCCGCCATGGTCGAGGACCACGACCCCGACTCCCAGGTCGCGGTGGTGCTCGTCGACGGGCCCCGCCTCCGCCCACGCGCCCGTCACGGCCGGGGCCCGGCGGCGGTCCTCCGGGCCGCCCTGGGCGAGGTCGAGGTCACCCCCGGGCTCCACGACGCCGAGGGGGCCGCCCACGGCGTCGTCCTGGCCCGCCACGTCGACGACCCGGCGATGTCGGCGGTGATGCGCCCGGCGCTGGAGGCGGCGGGCATGCAGACGGTCTGGTGGGCCCCGGTCGTCCCGGCCGACGGTGACCGGGCGGTGGCCGCCCTCGTCTCGTTCCGACGCGACCGGCGACCCCCCTCGGCCCACGCCCTGCGGGCCGCCGAGATCGGCTGCACCCTCGTCGCCGTCGCCCTCGAGCGCCACACCGCCGTCACCGAGCTGGCCCACCGCGAGCTCCACGACGGCCTGACCGGGCTGCCCAACCGCACCCTGCTGCTCGACCGGCTCCAGACCGGGCTCGATCGGGCCCAGCGCACCGGGGCCGAGGTCGGCGTCGTCTACGTCGACCTCGACCGGTTCAAGCTCGTCAACGACACCTACGGGCTGGTCGCCGGGGACGGCGTGCTCGCCGAGGTGGCCGACCGGCTGCGGCGGGCCACTCGTCCCGACGACACGATCGCCCGGGTCGGTGCCGACGAGTTCGTCGTGGTCTGCGCCCGCCCCGGCCGGGCGGCCACGGTCGTCGCCCTCGCCGACCGGCTCCGATCTGCGCTGGCCGAGCCCTTCTCGCCCGACCGGGGCGAGCTCGTCCTCACCGCCAGCATCGGCCTCGCCCTCAGCGCCCCCGGGGTCGACGCCGCCACCCTGGTCCGCCAGGCCGACGCGGCGATGCTGCGGGCCAAGCAGCGGGGCCGGGACCGGGTCGAGATGTACGACCCGGCGATGCAGGCCAGCGCCCGCGAGCGCCTGAGCATCGCCGCCGACCTGCGCCGGGCGATCGACCGCCGCCAGCTGCGGGTCGTCTACCAGCCGATCATCGAGCTGGCGACGGGCCGGATCGTCGGGGCCGAGGCCCTCTGCCGCTGGCAGCACCCCGAGCGGGGCCGCATCGCCCCCGAGGTGTTCGTCCCGGTGGCCGAGGAGTCAGGGGCCATCCGCTCGATCGGGGCGTGGGTGCTCACCACCGCCCTGGCCGAGATGGGCCCCCTGGTCCGGCCCGGTGCCGGGATCGCCCCGGAGGGCGTGTTCGAGCTGTCGGTCAACCTCTCGGCCCGCCAGCTCGACGACCCGGCGCTGGTGGCGATGGTGGCCGACGCCCTGGAGACCCACGGGTGGGAGCCCGAGGACCTCTGCCTGGAGCTGACCGAGACGGCGCTCACCGACGACCTCGACCTCGCCTCGCGGGCCCTCCTCGCCCTCCGGGCCAGCGGCGTCCGCATCGCCGTCGACGACTTCGGCACCGGCTACTCCTCGCTGACCCACCTCCAGCGCCTGCCGATCGACGTCATCAAGATCGACCGCTCCTTCGTGCGGGGCCTGGGCGAGGCGGGCTCGGCCGACCGGGCCTCGATCGTGAGCGCGGTCGTCGGCATCGCCACCGCCATGGGCCTGGAGTCGGTCGCCGAGGGCATCGAGTCCGAGGCCCAGCTCACCGCCCTGCGCGACCTGGCCTGCACCCGGGGCCAGGGGTACCGGTTCGCCGCCCCGCTCGCCCCCCACGTCCTGCTCAAGATGGTGCGCGACCGCACCCGGTTCGCCTGATCGCCGCCGTCAGCGCGACGGCAGATCGAGCAGGAGAGCCTGGAGCAGCAGCTCCTCGTTGGGGTTGCGGACCAGGGCGTCGATCGCCCGCCAGATGCGGTCGAGGGCGGCGCCGGCGGCGTCGGCGTCGATCCCGGCGGGGGCGCCCGGATCGCCGACCAGGGCGGCCCGGTAGGCGTGGGCCAGCTCGGCCAGGCCCATGCGCAGCTCGTCGGTGCGGAGCCGGCGCAGCTGGCGCTTGTGGCGCTCGTCGAGCACCCGGGCGCCCGAGCCCCGCTGGCCGTAGCGCTCGATCCGCTCGTTGAGCGCCTCGACCTCCTGGGCCTGCTGGGCCTGGAGCGGGCCGGCGGCGTCGTCGATGTCGGCCCGGCGCTCGGCGACGATCTCGGCCACGGTGGCACCGGTGCCGTCGAGCCGGGCCGGGATGGCGGCCCAGGCGGCGAGGCGGAGGGCGACCCGCTCGTCGGAGGCGAGCAGCCGGGCCCGGTCGAGGTCGCCGTGGGCCGCCTCGGCGATCTTCCCGGCGGCCTCGGCGTCGAGCCCCTCCCCCACCAGCACGTCGGCCACCGCCGCCGCCGTCAGGGCCGGGAACTCGACCTGCACGCAGCGCGAGGCGATCGTGACCAGCTCGTCGGGCAGGTCGTCGGCCAGGACGACGAAGATCGTCCCCCCGGGCGGCTCCTCGATCGTCTTGAGCAGCTTGCCGGCGGTGGCGTCGGCGACGAGGTGGAACTCGTCGAGCACGAGGACCTTGCGGCTGCCCTCGATGGGCTTGAGCGACGCCTGGCGGACGATCTCGCTGGCCTGCTCGACCCGGATGCTGGCGCCCTCCCGGCGGATCACCGAGATGTCGGGGTGCTGGTCGAGGGCGGCCAGCTCGCGGTGGCGGGCGGCGTCGTGGGGATCGTCGGTGGCCGCCGCCAGCAGCTCACCCCCGAACACCCGCGCCGCCGTCTCCTTGCCCGACCCCGGCGGCCCGATGAACAGGTAGGCGTGCACCGGGTCGGCCACCGCCGCCCGCAGCTGCGCCACCGCCCGCTCCTGCCCCGGCACCGAGCTCCACGCATCGCTCGTCGTCGCGGCCTCGCTCACCCGCCCACCCTGCCACGCCACCGAGCTTTGTACGGAAAGGCACCGTCCACGGCGGGGTTCCGTCCAAGGTCCGGGGGGTCAGAGGTCGAGGCGGGCGGCGACGGCGGCGTCGACGCGGGCGCGCACCTCGGCCACGGTGCCGCCGCCGTCGAGGACGACCCACCGGTCGGGGTCGGCCTCGGCCTGGGCCGCGTAGCTGCGGGCCACCGCGGTGTGCAGGTCGGCGCCGGCCTTCTCCAGCCGGTCCCGGCCGGTCCCGATGCGGGCCCGGGCCTCGACCTCGGTGACCGTCAGCAGCACGACCAGGTCGGGCTGGAGGCCCTCGGTGGCCCACAGCGAGAGGTCGCGCACCACCTCGGCCCCGAGGCCCCGGCCGTCGCCCTGGTAGGCGACCGAGGAGGGCAGGTAGCGGTCGGTCACCACGTGGCGACCGGTGGCCAGGGCGGGCCGGACCACGGTGGCGACGTGCTGGGCCCGGTCGGCCGCCATCAGCAGCGCCTCGGCCCGGTCGACCAGGCCGTTGTCGTCGGCGGCGAGGACGATGCCGCGGATCTCCGCGCCGATCGGCGTGCCCCCCGGCTCCCGGGTCAGGACGGCGTCGATCCGCTCGGCCAGCAACCGGGCCTGGGTCGACTTGCCGCAGCCCTCACCGCCCTCGAAGGCGATGAACCGCGCCGCCCCCGGCACCGCTAGGCCTTCTTCTTGGCCGCAGCCTTCTTGGTGGCGGCCTTCTTCTTCGCCGGGGCCTTCTTCTTGGCCGCCTTCTTGGTGGCCTTCTTCTTCTTGCTCGGCCCGGCCTCACGGCGGATCTGGAGCAGCTCGGCGGCCCGCTCGATCGTGATGTTCTCGACCGTGTCGCCCTTGCGGAGGCTGGCGTTGGTCTCGCCGTCGGTGACGTAGGGGCCGAAGCGGCCGTCCTTGACGACGACCGGCTGGCCCGACACCGGGTCGGTGCCCTCCAGCTCGCGCAGCGGGGCGGCGGCGGCCCGCTGGCCCCGGCGCTGCTTGGGCTGGGCGAAGATGCGCAGGGCGGCGTCGAGGTCGACGGTGAACATCTGCTCCTCGGTCTCCAGCGACCGGGAGTCGGTGCCCTTCTTCAGGTACGGCCCGTAGCGGCCGTTCTGCGCCGTGATCTCCTCGCCCGACTCGGGGTCGACGCCGACGGTGCGGGGCAGCGACAGCAGCTTCAGCGCGTCGTCGAGGGTGATCGTGTCGAGCGTCTGGTGCGACAGCAGCGACGAGGTCTTGGGCTTCTCCTTCGACCCCTCGACGATCTCGCCGAGCTGGACGTAGGGCCCGAAGCGCCCGGGCTTGGCGAAGACCTCCAGCCCGGTCTCGGGGTCGGTGCCGAGGGGGATGTCACCCTTGGGCGCCGACAGCAGCTCGAGGGCCTTCTCGACCGTCATCTCGTCGGGGGCGATGTCGTCGGGCACCGAGGCGGTGTCCTCGCCCCGCTTGACGTAGGGCCCGTAGCGCCCGGGCTTGACCACGATCGGCTCGCCGTCGGCATCGACCCCGATCGGGATCGAGTTGATGGCGGCGGCGTCGATCTTGGCCAGGCCCTCGTCGACCAGCTTCTCCAGCCCGATGCGCCCGGGGTCGTCGGGGCCCCGGTCCTCGGGGCCGTCGGACCCGTCGCCGAACCAGAACTGGTGGAGCCACGGCTCGCGCTCGAGCGAGGCGGCCGCGATCTGGTCGAGCTCGTCCTCCATCCGGGCCGTGTAGGCGTAGTCGACGAGGTCGGCGAAGTGCTCCTCGAGCAGCTTGATCACGGCGAAGGCGGTCCACGACGGGACCAGGGCCGTGCCCTTCTTCCACACGTAGCCGCGGTCCTGGATGACCTGCATGATCGAGGCGTAGGTCGAGGGCCGGCCGATGCCGAGCTCCTCCAGCCGCTTGACCAGCGAGGCCTCGGTGTAGCGGGCCGGCGGCGAGGTGCTGTGGCCCAGCGCCTCGACCTCGGTGGCGGTGAGGGCCTGGCCCTCGGTCAGCGCCGGGAGCAGGCTCTCGCGGTCGTCGAGCTGGGCGTCGGGATCGTCGGCGCCCTCGACGTAGGCCCGCATGTAGCCGGGGAAGGTGATGGTCCGGCCGCTGGCGCTCCACTCGGTGGGCGTCGGCTCGGGGCGACCGGCCTCGACCGCCGGGGCGGCGAAGCGGACCGACAGGGTGCGGCCCCGGGCGTCGGCCATCTGGCAGGCGATCGTGCGCTTCCAGATGAGGTCGTAGAGGGCGAGGCTGTCGCCCCGCAGCTCACCCCGCAGCGAGTCGGGGGTGCGGAAGGTCTCGCCCGCGGGGCGGATGGCCTCGTGGGCCTCCTGGGCGTTCTTGACCTTGCGGGCGTAGGTGCGGGGGGCGTCCGGCAGGTACTCGGCGCCGTACATCTGGGAGATCTGGCTGCGGGCGGCGGTGATCGCCGTCTCCGACAGGTTGGTGCTGTCGGTCCGCATGTAGGTGATGTAGCCACCCTGGTAGAGCTCCTGGGCGACCCGCATCACACCCGCCGCCGTCATCCGCAGCTTGCGCCCGCCCTCCTGCTGGAGGGTCGACGTCATGAACGGGGGCTTGGGCTTCGACGTGAAGGGCTTCTCCTCCACGCTGGTGACCGTGAAGGTGGCGTCGGCCAGGCCGTCGCGCAGCCCCTCGGCGCGGGCCCGGTCGAGGACGACCACGTTGGCCTTGGCGTTGCCGTCGCTGTCGAAGTCACGGCCCTGGGCGACCCGGCTGCCGTCGACCCCGATCAGGCTGCTCCTGAAGGCCGGGTCGGTGGCGAAGGCGGCGGTGAGGTCCCAGTAGTCGGCGCTGACGAAGGCCATCCGCTCGCGCTCGCGCTCGACGACGAGGCGCACCGCCGGGCTCTGGACCCGGCCGGCCGACAGGCCCTGGTTGACCTTGCGCCACAGCACGCTCGACACCGGGTAGCCGAAGAGGCGGTCGACGATGCGCCGCGACTCCTGGGCGTTGACCAGCCCCATGTCGATGTCGCGCCACTCGTCGACGGCCCGCTCGATCGCCGGGCGGGTGATCTCGTGGAACACCATCCGCTTGACCGGGACGCGGGGCTTGAGCTCCTCCAGCAGGTGCCAGGAGATGGCCTCGCCCTCGCGGTCCTCGTCGGTGGCGAGGTAGAGCTCGTCGACGTCCTTGAGCAGCGCCTTGAGCCGTCTGATGACGTCCTTCTTGTTGGCGTGGACCTCGTAGGTGGGGGCGAAGCCGGCGTCGACGTCGACGCCGAGGCCCTTCGACGGCAGGTCCCGGATGTGGCCGACCGACGACTCGACGACGAAGTCGTCACCGAGGATGCCCTCGATGGTGCGCGCCTTGGCGGGCGACTCGACGATCACGAGCGATCTGGCCATATGGCGAGGAAGGGTACGGGGGCGCCACGCCTTCGTGTCAAGCACGGTCCGTGGTCGGACCCCGGCTTTCGGCTAGGAAACGACCATGCCGGCCCCCCGACCGCACCCCGACGAGATCGTGGTGGAGGTCCCTGCCGGCGTCCGCCGGAGGCGCGAGATCCGCATGCTGGTGCTCTTCGTCGTGGCCGCCATCCCGGTCGCCGTCGTCTTCTGGCTGATCGTCGGGCTCGGCGTGGCCGTCCTCTACGTCGTGGCCCAGACGCTGTTCCTCTGGTTCGGCCTCCGGCGCCGCCACCGACCCGTCCTGCGCCTCTCGCCCGACGGGCTGTCCTACGAGCCGGGGCGGTTCCACGTCCGCTGCGCCTGGGCCGACGTCGACGCCCTGGGCGAGGTCGACCTCCCCGACGGACGGGTCGAGGCCCTGGTCCTGGCCGAGGGCCACCTGCACTGGGCCGTCGACCCGGCGATGAAGCGCCAGGTCCAGGCCCGGGGCTGGGACCGCATCATCCCGATCGGCACCTTCGAGCCCGAGTGGGAGTGGGGCCAGATCGGTCAAGCCTTCCGCCAGTGGGCCCCCTGGGTCTTCGAGCTCCCCCCACCCGACGACCTCTAGGACCGCCTCAAGGTGCCAGGCACCTTGAGGCGGTCAGTCCTCGGCGGTGGGGCGGCGGCGCTGGGCCTTCTTGTCGCTCGTCTCCCGCTTGGCCTGGAGGCGACGCTCCTTCGACCCCCGGCTGGGGCGGGTCGCCACCCGTCGGCGCGGGGGCACGAGGGCCTGGCGGAGGGCGGCGGCGAGGCGGTCCCGGGCGATCTCCCGGTTGCGGGCCTGGCTGCGCTCGTCGTCGGCCACGACCCGGACCTCGGGACCCAGCCGCCCGGCCACCCGCCGCTTCTGCTCGGGGCGGAGGACCGAGCTGTGCTCGACCGAGAACCGCAGCTCGACCCGGGTGCTCGCCTTGTTGGCGTGCTGGCCGCCGGGACCGCCCGAGGGCGTGAACGTCTCGACCAGCTCCCACCCCGGGATCACCAGGGCGTCGGTGACGGGGAGGTCGTCGGCCACCCCGGCCCCTCAGGTGGTGGCCGGCGCCTCGGCGTCGAGGACGACCCGCACCCGCGTGCCCTCGGGCCCCGAGGTGATCTCGGCCTCGTCCGACAGGGCCTTGATCAGCGGGATGCCGAGGCCCCGCTCGATCCGCAGCCGCGACGGGTCGGTGACCGGGGGCAGAGCGCTCAGGTCGTCGGGGTCGAAGCCCCCGCCCTCGTCGGCGATGATCACCTCGACCCGCGACGAGCTGAGGTGGCACTCGATCGAGATCGCCGAGGGGAGGGCGTCGGGGTCGAGGCCCTGGTCCTCGGCCCGCAGCCGCAGCGCCTCGATGGCGTTGGTGCAGGCCTCCGAGACGATCACCCGCAGGTCGTCCACCCGCTCGTCGTCCAGGAGGGGGTCGATGCGCGCCGTCCCCGCGATCACCATGCGGACCAGCGCCAGGTACTCGGGCTGCGCAGGGACACGCAGGTGGACGACGTCGTCCTTCATCAGGCGGCGGCGGTGGCCTCGTCGATGCTGCGGTGGATCGCGAACACCTTGGTCAGCCCGGTGATCTCGAACACCTTGAGGATGCGGGGCCCGGTGCACACGAGGGCGAGGTCGCCCTCGTTGGTGCGGACCCGCTTGAGCGCCCCGACCAGCACGCCCAGACCGGTCGAGTCGATGAAGTCGACCTTCTCGAGGTCGACGACGATCCGGGTGCGACCCTCGCCCACGAGGCCGACCAGCCGCTCCCGGAGACGGGGGGCCGTGGCCACGTCGACCTCGCCCGAGACCGCCAGGACGGCCCAGCCGTCCCGCTCGGTGAGCTCCAACCCCAGTTCGATCACGTCGTGGCTCCTCGCGCTTCCGTCGACCACCGTGGCACGTTCCCAGCACGGTACACCGCGATGGCGTCGGTCCCTGCTGACGGTGCCGCCACTCCCCGTGGCCTGATGCCACGGGTGGAGTTACGGCCGTGTCGTTAGCATGGGGCGACGGGCGGACACCCGTTCGCCCCCACGCCGCCGGCTCGCCCCCACGGGACAGCATGACGCTCCTCACCGACGCCGCCCCCGATCGCCTGCTCGAGGTGCTCGAGCGGCGCGCCGACGGGCTGGTCCACGTCGAGCGGATCCCCGCCCGGCCGGCCCGCTTCGCCGACCTGGTGCCCCCGCTGCCGGCCCGGCTGGCGCCGCACCTCCCCCACGAGCGGCTGTGGGTCCACCAGGCCGAGGCCATCGCCCTGGCCCGCGCCGGCACCCACGTGGCGGTGGCCACCGGGACGGCGTCGGGCAAGTCGCTCTGCTTCCAGCTCCCGATCGCCGAGGCCGTCACCGAGCCGATCGGCGTTGCGGGCCACGCCGCTCGCAGGCCCGCCGGCGGCGGCACCGCCCTGCTGATCGGGCCGACCAAGGCCCTGGCCCAGGACCAGCTCCGGGCCCTCGGCGCCCTGGGCGTCCCCGGGCTCGTCCCCGCCACCTACGACGGCGACGCCAGCCCCGAGGCCCGCACCTGGGCCCGGGCCAACGCCAACGTCATCCTCACCAACCCCGAGATGCTCCACTGCGGGCTGCTCCCCCACCACGACCGCTGGGCCACCTTCCTCCACCGGCTCCGCTACGTCGTCGTCGACGAGCTCCACACCTTCCGGGGCGTGTTCGGCAGCCACGTGGCCCACGTCCTGCGCCGGCTGCGACGGCTGTGCGCCCGCTACGGCTCGGACCCGACCTTCGTCTTCGCCTCGGCCACCATCGGTGACCCGTCGGGGCTGGCCTCGGCGCTGATCGGCGCCCCGGTCGCCGAGGTCACCGACGACGGCTCCCCCCGCGGCGAGCGCCTCGTCGCCCTCTGGAACCCGCCGATGGTCGACGCCGGCACCGGGGCCCGGGTCTCGGCCCACAAGGTCACCGCCGCCCTGGTGGCCGACCTGGTCGCCGCCGAGCACCGCACGATCGCCTTCTGCCGCAGCCGCCGGGGCACCGAGGTCGTGGCGGCCGACGCCCAGCGCCGGCTCGGCACCGGGTGGGAGGGCGCGGTGCGGCCCTACCGGGGCGGCTACCTGGCCTCGGAGCGCCGGGAGATCGAGGCCGAGCTGTTCGGCGGGCGGCTGCGGGGCGTCGTGGCCACCTCGGCGCTCGAGCTGGGGGTCGACGTCGGCGGGCTCGACGCCTGCGTGCTCGACGGCTTCCCGGGCACGATCGCCTCGCTGTGGCAGCAGGCGGGCCGGGCCGGGCGGTCGCAGCGGCGGTCGCTGGCCGTGCTGGTCGCCGGTGACGACGCCCTCGACCAGTACCTGATGAGCCACCCCGACGAGGTGTTCACCCGGCCCCCCGAGCCGGCGGTCGTCAACCCCGACAACCCCTTCGTCCTCGACGCCCACCTGGCCTGCGCCGCCTACGAGACGCCGCTCGCCCCGGAAGACGAACGCTGGTGGGGCGAGGAGGTGCTGGCCGACGGCGTCCGCCGGCTGGTGGTCGACGACAAGCTCAAGATCCGCAGCGCCACCCGGCTGACCCGCTTCGGCGGCGCCGGGCCCCGGGCGGTGTGGGCGGCCCGGGGCTTCCCGTCGCACGGCGTCGGGCTGCGCAGCGGTGGGGGGCGGGAGATCCGCATCGTGCAGGCCGACGGACGCCTGGTCGGCACGGTCGACGAGGGCCGGGCCCCCGAGGTCGTCCATCCCGGTGCCGTCTACCTCCACCAGGGGGTGGCCTGGCGGGTCGCCGACCTCGACCTGGACGACGGGTGCGCCGTGGTCGAGCGGTCCGACGGGGCCGAGACCACGCAGGCCCGCTCGCAGGTCCACATCGCCGTGCTCGGCACCGAGCGCACCCGGCCGGTCGGGCGGGCGACGCTCTCGCTCGGCACCGTCGAGGTCACCTCGCAGGTCACCGGCTACCAGCGCCGCGACGTGGCCAGCGGCGAGGTCCTCGGCGTCGTCGAGGTCGACCTGCCGCCCTCCCGCCTCGTCACCCGGGCGTTCTGGTACGCCATCCCCACCGGGCTCCTGCGCCGGGCCGGCCTGGCCCCGGCGACGTGGCCCGGCACCCTCCACGCCGCCGAGCACACCGCCATCGGCATGCTCCCGCTGTTCACGATCTGCGACCGCTGGGACGTCGGCGGCGTCTCCACCCCGTGGTGCGCCGACCTGGCCAGCCCGGCCATCTTCATCTACGACGGCTACCCCGGGGGCGCCGGCATCGCCGAGCTGGGCTACGACGCCGCCCACCGCCACCTCGCCGCCACCCTCGACACCCTCGAGCGCTGCCCGTGCGCCACCGGCTGCCCCTCCTGCGTCCAGTCCCCCAAGTGCGGCAACCTCAACGAGCCCCTCGACAAGGCCGGCGCCGTCGCCCTCCTCACCGCCCTGCGCCTCCCCACCGCCACCCCGGCGCCCACCGCCTCCCCCACCCCCCGCTCCGCCTGACCCCCCGCCCCGGCCCGCCCCTCCTCGCTGGCCTGCCCACGCTCCTCGTGGCTCGCCCGCCCCGCCACCGCCACGCACCAGCCGGCGGGCCAACCGATCCCCTTCGGACTCGCCCGCCCCGACGACGTCACCACACCAGCCGGCGGGCCGACCCATCCCCTGCGGGCTCGCCTCGCCCCGCCGACGTCACCTCACCAGCCCGGCGGGCCGACCCGGCCCCTGCGGGCTCGCCTCACCCCGCCGACGTCACCAGATCAGCCGGCGGGCCCACCTGGACCAAGCCGCGCCCACCCACGCCCTCGTGGCTCGCCTCGCCCCGCCCACGTCGCCTCGCCAGCCGGCGGGGCCGACCGGGACCGAGCCCGTCTGCCCACCCCGCGGGGCTCGCTCGCTCGGTCGGCGGCCAGGTGGAGCGGCCCGGCGCAGCGGGACGGACGCCCGGCCCGCCCCCCGCTCGGGCCGGACGCCGCGTCGCGCCCGCGGCACCCGTCTGCGGAGGGTGTTCGACGTCAGCCCGGGTGGCCCTGCCCCCCGGTCGGGCGGGAGCGGCGGAGGTACCAGGCGATGTGGGCCGCGATGGTGATCATCAGCAGGCCGAGGGCGAACGGCGCCACCAGGCCCGGCGACCGCTTCTCGGTCGTGCGGACCAACCCCGCCACCGGCGAGGAGCTCGACACCGCGCTCTCCTCGGCCTCCACCGGCCGTCGACCCGGGTCACCCGGGACGAAGGAGTCGTCCGGCGTCCCGAACGGCAGCTCCTCGCTGTAGCCCTCCGGCAGCGTCGTCGACGGCGCCCCGGTCCCCCGGGTCGGTCCGCTGGTCGTGCTGCTCGGCGGCACCCCACCGCCCGACGGCCGGGTCGAGGTCGTCGGCGGGTTCGACGACGGCGGCGGTTCCGGATCCGTGCTCTGCGGCGGCTCCGTCGTGGTGCTCGGCGGGCGCTGACCAGCGAGACGGTTCTCCATCGAGTAGCTCGACATCACCGTCGACTTGCTCGGCCCGTCCGCACCCCAGCGCACCGCTCGCACCGACACAGTCGCCCGCCGACTCGCGGGGGGCAGGGTCGTCCGAACCACGCCCGGGCCGAAGGGGATCTCGCCGTCGTTCGTCTTCAGGATCCAGCCCTCGGAATCGACGTCGGTGGTCGGTCCCCACGTGACGGCCAGGCCGCCCTCCGGTGTCTCGGCGAGCCCCACCGCGTCCGGCGTCGGCGGGGGCTCGGCCACACCGATCTCACGCACCGCCGGTCCCCCCGAGGTGGCACCCCACTGGTTCTCGGCCACCACCTCGACCCGGTGCGGGCCGTTGCAGGCCACGTCGACCGGCACGCGGTAGCGGCCGCGCTCCACCGGCCCGGTCCAGGTGGTCGGCGGCCCGCAGTCGGCCGGCAGGTCGACGGGATGGACGGTGATGGTCACCGAGTCGGCGCTGCCCTGGAGCCCGAGCCACTCCGCGGCGCCCTCGATGGTCATGGTGCGGGTGGGGACCTCGTCCGTCGCTGGCGCGTCGATGGTGACCGTCCACAGCGGAGCGGGGTCGGCTCCGGCGACCGAGGGGATGGCCGTCACGGTGCTCGCCGCGACTGCGGTGGCGGCGATCCAGAGCATCGGGCGGCGGGTCATGCTTCACCTCGGATGTCGGGCGGGGTCCGGCCACCTCGGTCCTCCAGCAGCGGGTCCCCCACGAGGTCGGCGTGGAGGACGAGCCGCTCTCGGGCCGACCCCTTGGGATGGCAGGTCGTGAGCGTCAGTCGCGGTGTATCGGTTGGCGCCACCACCTCGATCTGATCAGGGGTGACGACGAAGGCAGCCTCGCTCACTCTATATCTGCACGTGCCCAGAGGTGTCTCGAGGGTGATCTCGTCGCCCGGGACGACCTCGTCGAGGCGGTTGAAGGGCTTGCCGAAGGTGGTCCGATGGCCGGCGATGGCCACGTTCCCCGAGCCACAGGGCAGCGCCGTCTCGGGGTAGTGGCCGGCGCCGGCCCGGAGGGCGGCCTGGGTCGTGCCCTCGACCACCACCACCTCGACGCCGATCGACGGCGCCCGCAAGCGGGTCAGGCTGTCGCCCGAGCGGACCTCACCGGCGGCGAACTCCTCGGCCGCCTGCGGGCTCTCGATCTGCTCGTCGAGCTGGCGGTCGAGCTTCACCTGGAGGCGGTGCTGGTACTGGTCGGTCCAGAACGGCCAGGTGATGCTGACGCCGGCGGCCACCACCAGGACGACGGTCAGCGCCCCCAACGACCGGCGCAGGATGCGGGAGCGAGCCATCCGCTCCCCCAGCGGCAGCCGGGCGGCCTCGAGGCCGGCGGTGGCCGGGCTCGCCTCGGCGGGCGCCGCCGGCGGGCCGGGAGCCTCGGCGACGGGCGTGGCCGGCGGGCGGCGGGGGCCGAGGCAGAGCGCCACCAGGGCCGAGGCGCAGAGCCCGGCGGCGGTGACGATGAGGAGCGAGGTACCGGTCATGGCCGGCTCCGGTGCGGGTGGGGGGCGTCGATCGCCCGGCTCGTGCTCATCGGTGGTCCTGGTTCGACGGTGGGTGCGCGGTCCCCTCCACCGAGGTCGGTGTCGAGGGGGAGATCGAGCGACGCCCCGGCGGCCGCGGCGGGCCACCACGGCGGGCGGCGGCGAGGTGGGCCCCGACGGGGGACCTCGGCCCGGATGCCGGCGATGGTGCCGACATCCGGGCCGTCGGGAGGTCAGGCCGTGCGGGTGCGGGTCCGGCGCAGGGCGAGGACGGTGATCGAGGCTCCGACCGCCAGCAGGACCCCGACGGGCACCCAGCGGCCGTCGCCACCGGTGCGGGGCAGCGCCTGGCGGGCCGGGGGCGTCGAGGCCGGGAGCACCGAGGGCGGCTCGGCCGCGGGCACGGTGGCGGGCACCGTCTCCTCGGCCGGGCGCTCGACGGCGGCGGCCGCATCGGCGGCGGCCAGGACGATGCCCCCGCCGGGCAGGCCGGTGGCGAGGTCGAGGCGGAGGTTGGCGGCGTTCGAGCGGGCGGTGTTGCCCTCGATGGCGTCCTCACCGTCGGCGACGGTGATGGACGACGTCAGCGGGTCGGGCAGCGGCAGGTCGATCGTCTGGCCCGGGGGCACGGGGATCGGCGTGGGGGGCAGACCGAGCGCCTCGACCAGGGCGGCGCCGGGGGTGATGCTGACCGGGGCGACCACGTGCTCGGCGGCCAGCTCGCCGCCCTCGTAGGTGGCGGTGGCGACCGAGCGGCCGATGGTGATCGTGGCGGCGATGCCCCCGAGGATCTCGACGGTGACGCCCTCGGCCGAGGCGGTGGCCGAGGCCGACGAGGCCGAGGCCGTCGAGGTGGCGTCGGTGCTGCCGCTGGAGATCTTCAGGACGGGGACGGCGCCGTCGAGGGCCAGGTCGAGCAGCAGACCGAGCTGGTCGAGCTCCTCCACCGGCAGCGGGGCCTGGCCGAGGAGGTCGAGGATCGGGTCGACGATCTGGTCGGTGATGTCGCCGAGCGGGAGCGGCGAGTCGCCGAGGTTGACGGTGATCGTGAAGCCGTCGGCCGTGGCCGTGCCGCTGCCGGCGCCCTCGGCCGCGGTGGCGGCCGAGGTGCTGCACGCGGCGGTGACCTCGACCGGCAGGGGCACGTCGGAGGGCAGCGCCAGCGGCAGCTCGTCGCCGCTGCACACCGGGGTGTCACCACCGGAGGTCGGGGTGTCCGAGTCGGCGGTGGCCGAGGACTGGCCGAAGGCCTGCGTGGCCAGGAGGGCGCCAGTGCCGTTGGCGGTGGCGGACGGGGCGGAGCTGGCCGCCGAGTCGGTCTGGGCGACGATCAGCTCGTTGCCGAAGAGGCTGACCCGCACGGCGGAGGCCTGGGCCTCGGCTCGGGGGAGCGGGACGCTCCCCTCCTGGGCGCCACCGGGGGCGGCCACGAACGAGAAGGCGGACACCACCGCAAGGGCGGCCAGGACGCGGGGGAACGCTTTCATGGTCGTCGTGGTTCACCGCATGTGTCTGATGTCCTTCTGACCAGGGACCCCTTTCTGTGGTCCGCCGTGTGTCAGCGCTCGACCCGCATCACGGCGCGACTCCGCACGACCACGTCGGGTAGGAGGATCCCGACCAGCGGGACGTCGGTCCGGCTGGGGCAGCCGACGGCGACGGTGAGGGTCGCACCGACCTCCGACGGCCGGTCGACCGTCGTGGTGCAGCCCTCTCCCCCGGCCGCCGCCACCGCCTCGGCGGCGACCCCGGGCCGACCGTCGACGGCCACCGCCCGGGCCGCCTCCCGGGCGACGTGGACGGTCCGGACGTGGTCGGCCACCACCAGCCCCGCCTGGACGATGGCCAGCAGGGCGAGCATCACCGCGGGGAGGGCGAGGGCCAGCTCGACCGTGGCCTGGCCGTCGTCGGCGCGCCACCGGATCACATCCGGCTCTGGAGCTCGTCGAACACGGCGTCGAAGAGGTCGCCGATGCGGCCGGACCCCGTGGCCCAGGTGATCAGGGCGATGGCGATCACCGCCGCGCCCAGGAGGACGAGGGCGTACTCGGCGGTGGCCTGGCCGGCGTCGCCGGGACGGGACGGGGGGCGGAGGCCGGCCCGAGGTCGTGGACGAGCGGGCCGGAGGCGGGTGAGCAGGGGGAGCACGTGGATGAGGACGAGGAGCACGGGACCTCCAGGGGTGGGGGCGGCCCGGGGGGGCGCCGAACGAGGCAGGGACGGTGGCCGGGGCCACGAAGCGGCGGCCGGAGCCGCGAGGAGGTCGATCGGGGCGGTCGTCAGCGGTCGAGCCCGGTGATGGCGGCGACGACGGGTGGGACGATCGCCAGGAGCACGAAGGCGGGCAGGGAGCAGAGGACGAGCGGGAACAGGAGACGGACGGGCACCTGACGGGCTCGGGCCTCGACCGCCCGGCGACGGTCGGCCCGGAGGTCGCCGGCCAGGCGGGTGAGCGGTTCGACGACGGGGGCGCCGTCGCGGTGCGAGGCCACGAGGAGGGCGATCAGCGGCCGGCTCGCCGGACCCCGGTCGGCCACCGCCTCCAGCGCCTCGGCGAGCGGTGCGCCGTGGGCGATCCGGTCGTGGGCCCGGGCCAGCGCCGGACCCAGCGGTGGTGGCGTCCGCGGGGCGGCGAGGGCCAGGGCGGGGGCGACGGCCAGGCCGCTCCCGAGCCCGAGGGCCAGGAGGTCGACGGCGTCGGGCAGGCCGTCGGACCAGGCCCGACGCTCGGCCTCGACGGCCCGGCGACGGGCGAGACGGGGCCCGACGGCTCCGACCGCCAGGGGCAGCGGCACGAGCACCGGGGCGACGACGACCAGGATCACGGTGAGGACGGCAGCCGCCCCGACCCACACGTCGGCGACCGGATCGGCCGGCGCCGCAGGCCGATCGGTGGCGCGCACGACGATCCGGCGCAGCCCGGCACCGAGGGCCGCCAGCGGGCCGCCACCGGACGGATCGGACGGCACCCGACCGTCGACCAGCGGGGCCCGGCGGCGGGGCCGGACGGCGGCCAGCGCCACGCCGACGAGCGCCGCCCACCCGCCGGCGAGCATGACCGCCACCGCCTCACCCTGCATCGTCGGCCTCCGTCACCGGGCCCGTCGGGGACGACGACCGGGCGGTGGTCACGGTCGGGCTCCGGACACGATGCGCTGCATCCAGAGGGCGCCGGCGCCGTCGAGCACCACGGCCAGGGCGATGCAGCCCAGACCCCACGGCGTGCCGAGGAGGGTGGCGGCCACCCTGCGGTCGGCGGCCGCCCCTCCGGCGGCGACGACGACCGGGAGGCCGACCAGGACGGCGGCCGAGGCCCGGGCCTGACCGGCCAGGGAACGGGCCTCGTCGGCCACCGCCGCCCGGGCCCGGAGCGTGGCGGCCACCCCGTCGAGCGCGGGGCCGGCCCGGCCCCCGGCCTCCTCCGCCACCACCAGGGCGCCGACCACCAGCTGGACGGGCCGGCGGGGGTGGGCGTGGTGCCATCCCTCCAGCGCGTCGGCCCAGGCGGCGCCCCCGTCGATGCGGCCCACCGCCGCCCCGAGGGCTCGCCCGTGGGGCCCACCCACGACATCGGCGGCGACGAGTGCCGCGCCCCGCAGGTCGTGACCGGCACGCAGGCCCCGACCGACGTGCTCGACCAGCTCGGGGAGCCGGGCGTCGGCCGCCCGAGCGCCCCGTCCCCGCAGCGCCTGCCGGGCGACGATCGCCCCGGCGAGGACGACGGTGACGACGACGATCGCCCCCGTCGGGCCGCCTCGTGCCGCACCGGCCAGGGCGAGGAGGGCCATGCCCCCGAGCGCCGCCCGGCCACTGGTCCGAGGATCGACCTCGACGCCGGCATCGGCCAGCGCTCGGGCCCACCGCTCCACCACCGGCCCGGGGTTCGCACGGGCCCGGAGGTCGGACGCGAGGGGTGCGGTGCCGGCCCGGGACAGGCGCCGGGCGTGGTGGTGGCAGGCCAGCGCGGCCAGGCCGGTCAGGACGATGAGCAGCGGTATCACGAGAGCGGGGCCCGAGACGGGCGGGTCAGGGCGGCGGCGAGGAGCTCGGCCCCGGCGGCGAGAGGGGCGCGGGCCCGGCGGGCAGGTTGGGCGAGGACAGGAGGTGTCGAGGTCATCGGGCGCGGGCCGGGCGAGGAGAGGAGCGGGCTGGGCGAGGAGAGGAGGTGTCGAGGCCATCGAGCGCAGGCCGGGTGGGCAGGCAGGGCGAGGAGCCTTGGG
>DASTYI010000033.1:0-17610 GCA_035765045.1 Iamia sp.
TCGCCGCCGAGCGACTCCGACACCGTCGTCGGATCGACCTGGTCGTAGCCGTGGGTCGACCCGCGCCGGGCCGTCAGCACCGGCGACAGGTAGACGTGGGAGACCCCGAGGTCCCGCAGGTACGGCACCAGGGCCCGCACCCGGTGGAGGTCCATCCCCTCCGGGCTCAGCTGGATCCGGTACGTGGCCACCAGCGGCCGCCGCTCACCCACGGCCGCCCCCCTCCCGCGACCCCCTCCGACAAGAACTGGTTCTTGTAGGGATCGGTCGCGTCCTCCGTTCTGGCGCGGTGAGGTCGCGCCGACGCGACCTCACCGCGCCGGAACGCCTGAGCGACGCGACTGGCGCGGTCAGGTCGCGTCCCCGCGACCATCGCCTACCAGAACCGGTTCTTGTCGGGAATGGTCGCGGGGCGAGGACGGGGGCGTGCGGCCTAGGCATCGGGGACCCGCTTGAGGATGGTGATGGAGCGGGCGGTGACGTCGACGGTGCCGCGGGGGGCGGCGGACCAGGCGCCGGGCTCGACGGCCGGGTCGACGGTGGTGAGCTCGACGTCCCAGCGGGCGCCGAAGCGCCGGGCCGGCATGACGAAGGGGACGTCCTCGTGGTGGGCGTTGACCAGCAGCAGGAAGGAGTCGTCGACGATCCGCCGGCCCTGGCCGTCACGGTCGAGGAGGGCGTCGCCGTTGAGGAAGAGGCCGACGGCGTGGCCGTCGCCCCGGTCCCAGTCGCGCCGGGTCATGCGCCGGCCGTCGGGCCGGAACCACCAGGCGTCGGGGAGCCCCGCCGACTCGCTCGACTCGCCCTCGAAGAACTGCGAGCGCCGGAACACCGGGTGCTCGCGGCGCAGGGCGATCAGCCGCTTGGTGAAGTCGCGCATCTCGAGGGCGCCGGCGTCGAGGTCCCAGTCGAACCAGGAGATCTCGTTGTCCTGGCACCAGGCGTTGTTGTTGCCGCCCTGGCTGCGGCAGATCTCGTCGCCGCCGAGGATCATCGGGACGCCCTGGCTGACGAGCAGGGTGGTCATCAGGTTGCGCTGCTGGCGGGCCCGCAGGGCGAGCACCTCGGGGTCGTCGGTGGGGCCCTCGACCCCGCAGCTCCACGAGCGGTTGTCGTCGGTGCCGTCCTGGTTGTCCTCCAGGTTCGCCTCGTTGTGCTTGTGGTCGTAGGAGACGAGGTCGCGGAGGGTGAAGCCGTCGTGGGCGGTCATGAAGTTGATCGACGCCACCGGCGAGCGGCCATCGGACTCGTAGAGGTCGCTCGACCCGGTCAGCCGGGAGGCGAACTCGGAGTAGTCGGCCTGGCCCCGCCAGAAGTCCCGCATCGTGTCGCGGTACATGCCGTTCCACTCCGTCCACAGCACCGGGAAGTTGCCGACCTGGTAGCCGCCGGGGCCGACGTCCCACGGCTCGGCGATCAGCTTCACCTGCGAGAGCACCGGGTCCTGGTGGATGACGTCGAAGAAGGCCGACAGCCGGTCGACCTCGTACAGCTCGCGGGCCAGGGCCGAGGCCAGGTCGAAGCGGAAGCCGTCGACGTGGCACTCGATCACCCAGTACCGCAGCGAGTCCATGATCAGCCGCAGGGTGCTCGGGTGCATGGCGTTGAGCGAGTTCCCCGTCCCCGTGAAGTCCATGTAGTAGCGGGGGTCGTCGGGGACGAGCCGGTAGTACGACGTGTTGTCGACGCCCTTGAACGAGAGCATCGGCCCCAGGTGGTTGCCCTCGGCGGTGTGGTTGTAGACGACGTCGAGGATCACCTCGATGCCCGCCTTGTGGAGGGCCTTCACCATCCCCTTGAACTCGCGGATCTGCTCGCCGTTGGAGCCGGTGGCGGCGTAGCCGGCGTGGGGGGCGAGGAAGCCGATCGAGGAGTAGCCCCAGTAGTTGGTGAGCCCCTTGTCGTGGAGGAAGCTCTCGTCGGCGATGTGGTGGATGGGAAGCAGCTCGACGGCGGTGACGCCGAGGTCGCGCAGGTACTCGACGGCGACGTCGGAGGCCAGCCCGCCGTAGGTGCCCTTGAGGTCGTCGCGCACCTCGGGGTGGGTCTTGGTGAACCCCTTGACGTGGACCTCGTAGATGACGGTCTCGCTCCACGGCCGGTTGGGCCGGCGGTCGTCCTCCCAGTCGAAGCCGGGGTCGATCACCAGGCTCTTGGGGATGGCGTCGGCGTCGTCCTCGTCGTCGGGCTCGAGGTCGGCGG
The DNA here is from genome assembly GCA_035765045.1 of Iamia sp. Classification (GTDB taxonomy): domain Bacteria; phylum Actinomycetota; class Acidimicrobiia; order Acidimicrobiales; family Iamiaceae; genus Iamia. Next base: position 2,203 of record DASTYI010000033.1, read on the forward strand.
TGTCGGTGTCGTCGGGGACGTAGGGCAGGACGCTGGCGGCGTCGAAGTCGATCGGGCCCTCGATCGCCTTGGCGTAGGGGTCGATCAGCAGCTTGGCCGGGTTGAACCGGAAGCCGTCCTCGGGCTGGTACGGGCCGTGGACCCGGTACCCGTAGCGGCAGCCGGGCCCCCGGCCGGGCACGTAGACGTGCCAGTTGAAGGCGGTCCGCTCGGTGACCTCGATCCGCTCCTCCGTGCCGTCGCCGTCGAACAGGCACAGCTCGACCCGGGTGGCGTTCTCGCTGAACAGCGAGAAGTTGACGCCGTGGCCGTCCCACTCGGCGCCGAGCGGGAAGGGCTTGCCCGGCCACACCTCGGTGGGCTGGCGCTCGGCCTCGGGGTCGGCCGGGGCGGGGGTGGCGGGGAACGGGCTGGCGGGCTCGACGGCGGCGTCGGTCATCGGAGGACGGCGGCCCCGTGGGCGGGCAGGGCGATGGCCCCGGCCGTCACGGCGAAGGTGTGGTGGGTGGACACGAGGACCTCGGAGACGTCGGGCGGGAGGGGGATGGTGGTGGCGCCGCGCAGGGCGGCCACGACGTGGAACGGTCCCCGCCGGACGCGGAGCGAACCAGCCTCCTCGTCGAAGGCGACCTCGTCGACGTCGCCGGGGGGGAGGTCGCGGCGCAGCGCCAGCAGCCGGCGGTAGAGGGCGACGACGTCGGGGTCGGCCTGGCGGGTGAGCTTCGAGCGCTGGAAGGTGGCGGGGTCCTGCGGGTCGGGGACGTCCTCGCCGAGGAAGGCGGCGAAGGCGGCGAACTCCCGCTTCCGGCCCTCCCGGGTGGCCTCGGCGATCTCGGGGTCGATGTGGTCGCTGAAGAACTGGAAGGGGGCGGGCTCGCCGTGCTCCTCGCCCATGAACAGCATCGGCGTGAACGGCGAGGTGAGCACGAGCACGGCGGCGAGCATGTGGGCGTCGCGGGGGAGGCGGTCGCCGAGGGCCCGGTTGCCGACCTGGTCGTGGTCCTGGGTGAAGACGACGAACTGCTCGACGGGCCGGTCGTCGGCGGGGGCGCCGTGGCGGCGGTGGCGGGCCGGGCTCCACCCGCCGGTGTGGAGGTAGGGGCGGTGGAGGCAGATGGCCACGTCCTCGACCCGGCCGAAGTCGGCGTAGTACCCGTCGCGCTCGCCGGTGGCGAGGACCCGGATGGCGTGGTGGAGGTCGTCGGCCCACTGGGCGTCGCACCCCCAGCCGCCGTGGGTCGCCGGGCGGATCACCTTGGGGTCGTTGAGGGCGCTCTCGGCGATGACGATGCTGCCGGGCCGGGCTTGGTGGGCCCGGCGGGTGACGGCGGCGACGAGGTGCTCGGCGCCCTGGTCGAAGATGGCGTGGACGGCGTCGAGCCGGAGCCCGTCGACGTGGAGGTCGCGGAGGTACCACTCGACGCTCTGGAGCACCCACTCCCGCACCGGGTCGCACCAGTCGTCGTCGTAGTTGAGGGCCGCCCCCCACCAGGTCGAGTACTTCTCGGTGAAGTAGGGCCCGAAGGCGGCGATCTGCTCGGCGCCGGTGGCCCCCAGGTGGTTGTGGACCACGTCGAGGATCACGGCCAGGCCGGCGGCGTGGGCGGCGTCGACCAGCCGGGCCAGGCCCTCGGGCCCGCCGTAGTGCGAGTGGGCGGCGCCGAGGTAGACGCCGTCGTAGCCCCAGCCCCAGCGGCCCGGGAACTCGGCCACCGGCATGATCTCGACGGCGGTGACGCCGAGGTCGGCCAGGTCGGCCAGGTGGGGGATGACGCCGTCGAAGGTGCCCTCGGGGCTGAAGGTGCCGACGTGGAGCTCGTAGAGCACCTGCTCGGCGAGGGGGCGGATGGCGAAGCCGTCGTCGCTCCAGGCGAAGGTGGCCGGGTCGACGACCCGCGACGGGCCCCGCACGCCCTCGGGCTGGTGCCGGCTGGCCGGGTCGGGCAACGCCTGCCCGTCGAGGACGAAGAGGTAGTCGTCGCCCCGCCCGGCGCCGGCCACGGTGGCGGTGTGGACGCCCATCCCGGCGTCGACGGTCGGGTGGTCGCCCTGGGCCGGCCCGCTCAGCACCCGCACGAGCACCTCCTCGGCCTCGGGGGCCCACACCCGGAACAGCACCCCCGTACGAACGGTGCCTGGCACCGTTCGTACGGGGGTGGCGCCCAGGGGGTGCTCGAAGGGGAGGAGGCCGTCGTCCTGGATCACGGGCTCGTGAACCAGACGACGCCGAGGGGCGGGAGGGTCAGCTCGGCCGACCACTGCTGGCCGTGCCACGGCCGGGGCTCGGCGTCGACGCCGCCCAGGTTGCCGACGTTCGACCCGCCGTAGGCGGCGGCGTCGGTGTTGAGCACCTCGGTCCAGCGACCGGGCCCGGGCAGCCCGACCCGGTAGCCCTCGCGGACCACGGGCGTGAGGTTGGCCATGCACACGACCTGCTGGCCGTCGTCGGCCGAGCGGCGGGCGAAGGCGACGACGCTGCGGTCGGCGTCACCGCCCTCGATCCAGGCGAACCCGCGGGGATCGCCGTCGACCTCCCACAGGGCGGGGTGGCGGCGGTAGCAGTGGTTGAGGTCGCGCACGAGCGCCTGGACGCCGGCGTGGTCGGCCCGCTCCAGCAAGTGCCAGTCGAGGCTGCGGGCCTCGCTCCACTCGCGCTCCTGGGCGATCTCGCCCCCCATGAACAGCAGCTGCTTGCCCGGGTGGGCCCACATGTAGGCGTAGAGGGCGCGGAGGTTGGCCATCTGCTGCCAGCGGTCGCCGGGCATCTTCTCCAGCAGCGAGCGCTTGCCGTGGACGACCTCGTCGTGGCTCAACGGGAGGATGAAGCTCTCGTCGAAGGCGTAGACGAGGCTGAAGGTCAGCTCGCCGTGGTGGTGCTTGCGGTGCACGGGGTCGTGGGCGAAGTAGGCGAGCGTGTCGTGCATCCAGCCCATGTTCCACTTGAACCCGAAGCCGAGCCCGCCGCCGTCGACCGGGCGGGAGACACCGGGCCAGGCCGTCGACTCCTCGGCCGCCGAGATCACGCCGGGCTCCTCCTCGTGGATGACCGTGTTGGCCTCCTGGAGGAAGGCGACGGCCTCAAGGTCCTCGCGCCCGCCGTGGACGTTGGGGCTCCACTGGCCCGCCTCGCGGGAGTAGTCGAGGTAGAGCATCGAGGCCACGGCGTCGACCCGCAGCCCGTCGGCGTGCATCTCCTGGAGCCAGTAGAGGGCGTTGGCCAGCAGGAAGCCCTTGACCTCGTGGCGACCGTGGTTGAACACGAGCGTGCCCCAGTCGGGGTGCGAGCCGCGGGCCCCGGCGTGCTCGTAGAGCTCGGTGCCGTCGAAGCGGGCCAGGGCCCACTCGTCGCGGGGGAAGTGGGCCGGCACCCAGTCGAGGATCACGCCGATGCCGTGGGCGTGGAGCGTGTCGACGAGGTACTTGAGCTCGTCGGGCGTGCCCCACGCCGCCTCGGGGGCGAAGAAGGACGTGACCTGGTAGCCCCACGAACCGCTGTAGGGGTGGTGCATCACCGGGAGCAGCTCGACGTGGGTGAAGCCCATGTCGGTGACGTAGGCGGCCAGCTCGTCGGCCACCTGGGCGTAGCCGAGGGGCACGTCGGGCTGCGCCGGGTCGCGCCGCCACGAACCGAGGTGGACCTCGTAGATCGACATCGGCCCGGCCTGCGGGTCGAGGGTGCGGCGGCGCTCGAGCCAACCGGCATCACCCCACGCGTGGTGGGACTCGGTGACGACCGACGCCGAGGCCGGCGGGACCTCGGCCTGGCGGGCCAGCGGGTCGGCGTGCTGGACGACCGAGCCGTCGTGGCCGTGGACCTCGAGCTTGTAGCGCGCGCCGGCGCCCACGCCGGGGACGAAGAGCTCCCAGATGCCCGAGGAGCCGACCGGCTTCATCGGGTGGGTGCTGCCGTCCCAGTGGCTGAAGTCGCCGACGACCGAGACGCCCCGGGCGTCGGGGGCCCACACCCGGAACATGGTGCCGGCCTCGCCGTCGACCGTGCCGGTGAGGGCGCCGAGGATCTCGTGGAGCCGGCGGTGGCGGCCCTCGTTGAACAGGTGGACGTCGACGTCGCCCAGCGGGGGGATCTCGGTCGGGGCGCTCATGTGTCCTCCGCCTCCAGCAGGCGGGCGATGCCGGCCACCGGGATCGCCGCCCAGTCGGGGCGGTTGTCGATCTCGTAGCGCAGCTCGTAGATCGCCTTCTCCAGCTCGAAGATGGCCAGCACCTGCTCGAAGGCGGCCTCGCCGGCGGGCAGCAGCGAGGGCTCGACCGAGGAGCGGTAGCCCTCCAAGAACGAGGCCCGCGCCGAGGGCTCCCAGCCGGCGGGCAGGGTGGCGCCCGCCCGCTCGGCGGCCGAGGCGGCGTAGGCGAACGAGCGCAGCATCCCGGCCACGTCGCGCAGCGGCGAGCGCTTGCGGCGCCGCTCCCGCAGCGGCCGCGACGGCTCGCCCTCGAAGTCGAGGATCGTCCATCGGGTGTCGTCCAACATGGTCTGGCCGAGGTGGAGGTCGCCGTGGTGGCGGATCAGCCGACCGACGCCCCCACCCTGGGCCATGCGGCGGAGGCGGTCGCGCAGGTCGTCGCCGCGCCCCAGGATCGGGGCGAAGACCTCGTGCTCGGGGAGCTTGGAGAAGACCTGCTCGATCTCCTCGTCGACGGTGGCCATGAAGATCGGGAGGGCCTCGTCGGTGGCCTCCTCGGGGGCGAAGTCCGGGTCCGAGGCGTCCGAGCCGAGGGTCGAGTGCATCTGGCCCACGACCTCGCCCAGCCCCACCAGGCGCGGCGCCAGCCCGGCCGGGTCCCCCGAGATCAGCGCCTCCTGGGCCAGCTCCCAGCCGTCGCGGGCGGTGCCGAGGAACTCCTGGGCCACCCCGAGGGTGGCGTCGATCAGGTCGCCGTGGAGCGAGTACGAGCCGGCCAGCGCCGGGGCGTTCTCGAAGCCGTGGGCCGACAGGAACTCGAGCATCTCCAGCTCGGGGTTCTCGCCCGGCTCCAGGTGGCGGAAGACCTTGAGGATGACCGCGTCGTCGATGACCACCGAGGTGTTCGACTGCTCGGCCCGCAGGGCCCGCACCGTCGGCGGGTCGGCCAGGCCGGGGGCGTCGTCGGACCAGTGGAAGTCGACGGTGTGGTCGCCGTCGCCGGCGGTGCCGCCCCGGCGGAGCAGGTCGGCCAGCGCCGCCGCCCGGGTCGGGTCGGCGAGCACGTCGAAGGCGAGGTCGTCGCCGTCGGTGCCGACCACCAGCTGGAACAGCTCGTGGGTGCCGGCCGCGGTGCGGGCCTCGGCGATCAGCAGCCCGATCCCCGGGTCGTCGCACAGCGGGACGGTCGTGCGGACCTCGACGTGGACCTCACGGGACTTGGCGGAGAACCAGCGCTGGCCCGTGACCCAGTCGGTCAGGGCGGCGAGGTCGATGGAGTCGAGGGCGTCGGCGATGGTGGTCATCCTCCCACCTCCTCGTCGTGGGCCGCTTCGGCCCGGGCCAGGGCGGCGTCGAAGCGCTCGGCCGGGTCCTCGTCCTCGGTGAGGCGGAACCAGAAGAAGCCCCGGGGGGCCAGGGTCAGGAGGTACGGCAGCTCACCGATGCGGGGGAACCGCGTGCGGCCGAGCATCTCCTCGGGCCAGCGCCCCTCGAACTCCGAGAGGTCGAGCTCGACGGCCTGGGCCGAGCGGGCGATGTTGTGGACGCAGAGCACGGTGTCGCCCTCGTACTGGCGCAGCACGGCGAAGATCTTGGGGTTCGAGGTGACGAGGGTCCGGTGGGTGCCGAGGCCGAAGACGGGGTGCTCCTTGCGCAGGGCGACGAAGCGCTGGATCCAGCGCAGCAGGCTGTTGGGCTGGCGCAGCTGGGCCTCGACGTTGACGGCCTGGAAGCCGTAGACCGGGTCCATGAGGGGCGGGGCGTAGAGCTGGGCGAAGTCGGCCCGGCTGAACCCGCCGTTGCGGTCGCCGGTCCACTGCATCGGGGTGCGGACGCCGTCGCGGTCGCCGAGGTAGACGTTGTCGCCCATGGCGATCTCGTCGCCGTAGTAGAGGATCGGCGAGCCCGGGAGGCTGAAGAGGATGGCGTGGAGGAGGGTGATCTCGTCGCGGCCGTTGTCGAGCAGCGGGGCGAGGCGGCGCCGGATGCCCACGTTGATCTTCATCCGCGGGTCCTTGGCGTACTCGGCGTACATGTAGTCACGCTCCTCGTCGGTGACCATCTCGAGCGTCAGCTCGTCGTGGTTGCGGAGGAACAGGCCCCACTGGCAGCTCTCGGGGATGGCGGGCGTGCGCTCGAGGATCTCGATCATCGGGGTGGCGTCCTCCCGGCGCAGCGACATGAACATGCGCGGCATGACCGGGAAGTGGAAGGCCATGTGGCACTCGTCCCCGTCGCCGAAGTAGTCGACGACGTCCTCGGGCCACTGGTTGGCCTCGGCCAGCAGCACCCGGTCGGGGTACTCGGCGTCGACGGTGGCCCGCACCCGCTTGAGGAACTCGTGGGTGCGGGGCAGGTTCTCGCAGCTCGTCCCGTCCTCCTCGAAGAGGTACGGCACGGCGTCGAGGCGGAAGCCGTCGAGGCCCATGTCGAGCCAGAAGCGCAGGACGTCGATCATCGCCTCCTGCACCTCGGGGTTCTCGTAGTTGAGGTCGGGCTGGTGGCTGAAGAAGCGGTGCCAGTAGTAGGCGCCCGCCTCCGGGTCCCACGTCCAGTTCGACACCTCGGTGTCGGTGAAGATGATCCGGGCGTCCTGGTAGAGCTCGTCGGTGTCGGACCACACGTACCAGTCGCGCTTGGCGCTGCCGGGCTGGCGGCTCTCCTGGAACCAGGGGTGATCGCTCGAGGTGTGGTTCATCACCAGGTCGGTGATCACCCGCATGCCCCGCTCGTGGGCCGCCTCCAGGAAGTCCCGGACGTCGTCGAGCGTGCCGTAGTCGGGGTGGACGCCGTTGAAGTCGGCGATGTCGTAGCCGCCGTCGCGCAGCGGCGAGGGGTACGTCGGCAGCAGCCAGATGCAGTCGACGCCCAGCCACTGGAGGTAGTCGAGCTTCTCGGTCAGGCCCCGGAAGTCGCCCGAGCCGTCGTTGTTGCCGTCGAAGAAGGCCCGCAGGTGCAGCTCGTAGAAGACGGCCGTCTTGAACCAGAGCGGGTTTGCCTCGAACCAGTGGGTGGCGGTGTCGCGCGCCGTGTTCTCCGGCGTCATCAGGTGACGACCTCGATGATGTGGGCGGGCTGCTCCAGCGGCACCAGGCGCACGTAGTTGCGGCCCATGCGCCAGTCCCAGGTCTCGCCGCTCATCAGGTCGTGGGCCTTGAAGCTGGGGGGGAGGCCGAGCTCGTAGGGCACGAGGACGACGCCCTCCTGCACGTGGTCGGGGTCGAGGCTGACCACGGTGATGACCGTCTCCCCGTCGTGCTGCTTGGCGAAGGCGAGGAGGGCCGGGTTCTCGGTCTCGAGGAAGCGGGTGCCGGCGAGGTGCTGGAGGGGGACCTGCTGGCGGCGGATGCGGTTGAGCTGCTCGACCAGCGGCAGCAGCGGCCCGTCGAGGGCCCGCTCGCGCACCTGGTACTTCTCGCTGTCGAGGTACTCCTCGGAGCCGGGCGCCACCGGCGTCGACTCGAAGGACTCGAACCCCGAGTAGATGCCGTAGCTGGGCGAGAGGGTGGCGGCCAGGACCAGCCGGCTGGCGAACTTGGCCGGGCCGCCGTCGGCCAGCTCGGCGGTGAGGATGTCGGGGGTGTTGACGAAGAAGTTGGGCCGGAAGTACTCGACCTCCTCGGAGGTGGCCAGCTCGGTGACGTACTCGGCCAGCTCCCACGACGAGTACTTCCAGGTGAAGTACGTGTAGCTCTGGTCGAAGCCGGCCTTGGCCAGGGTCCGCATCATCGCCCGGTGCGTGAAGGCCTCGGCCAGGAAGATCACGTCGGGGTGGTCCTCGCGCACGCTGCGGATCAGCCACTCCCAGAACGGGACCGGCTTGGTGTGGGGGTTGTCGACCCGGAACACCCGGACGCCGTGCTCGACCCAGAACAGCACGACGTCGCGCAGCGCGCTCCACAGGCCCCGCCAGTCCTCGCAGTCGAAGTTGACGTTGTAGATGTCCTGGTACTTCTTGGGCGGGTTCTCGGCGTACTTGAGGGTGCCGTCGGGCCGGCGGTTGAACCACTCGGGGTGCTCGGTGAGCCAGGGGTGGTCGGCCGAGCACTGGATGGCGAAGTCGAGGGCGATCTCGATGCCGAGGTCGCGGGCCGCGACCACGAGGTCGTCGAGGTCGTCGATGGTGCCGAGGTCGGGGTGGACGGCGGTGTGGCCGCCCTCGACACCGCCGACGGCCCAGGGCGAGCCGGGGTCGTCGGGCCCGGCGACGAGCGTGTTGTTGGGCCCCTTGCGGTTGGTGACGCCGATCGGGTGGATCGGCGGCAGGTAGAGCACGTCGAAACCGAGGTCGGCCAGCGCCGGCAGCTGCGCCTCGACGCCCTTGAGCCCGCCCCACGAGCGGGGGAACAGCTCGTACCAGGCGCCGAACCGGGCCAGCTCGGGGTCGACGTCGAGCTCCTGGGCCTTGGCCAGCTTGGCCGAGCGGGACCGGTCGGGGTGGGCGTCGCAGAGGGCGACGACAGCGGGGTCGAGGGCGGCCCCGACCCGGGTGCGGGTGGGGCTCGTCGTGTCCTCGACGACGTCGGCGGCGGCGGCGATGGCGGTGCGGTCCTCGCCCTTGGCCCGCTTGGCCGCGGCCCGCAGCAGCAGGGCCCCCTCGGCCAGCTCGGAGGCGAGGTCGTCCTGGCCGGCGTCGGCCTTGCGGCGGATCTCGTCGCGCCACGAGGCCAGCTCGTCGACCCACGCCTCGATCGTCCACCGCCACCGCCCCAGGGCGTCGACCGGGAAGGCGCCCTCCCAGCGGACCCCCTTGACGGCGGCGTCGACGTGGCGGAGGGGGGCCTCCTGCCACGGCCGCTTGCCCGGCCCCGGGGCCTTCCAGCGGACCACCGCCCGCAGCACCTCGTGGCCGTCACGGAAGATGTCGGCGCCGACGGCGAAGGTCTCGCCGACGGTGCGCTTGGGGAGGTACCGGCCGCAGTCGACGAGCGGTGTGGGGTGCTCGATCAGGATGCGGGCGGGCGGGTCGGCGGAGGCGCGTCCGGGCACGGGTTCCACCGTCCCAGCCCTACCCGGGCGCCCCCGACGAAACAACGGCGTTCGGGTGAACGCCGTGTTTCGCCTGGTCAGCGGGTCCATGACGCCGTCCCCGGCGAGTTCGGGACAGGGTCGCGCCGGTGGGCAGTCTGGGGCGGTGTCGCTCCCCCGATCCGCCGGCGTGCTGGCCCATGTGACCTCGATCCCCGGCGGGAGGCTGGGCGATGCCCGGCGGTTCGTCGACTGGCTGGCCTCGGCCGGGGTGGGCTGGTGGCAGGTCCTCCCGCTCGGCCCGCCCGACGAGAGCGGCTCGCCCTACCGGTCGGCCTCGGCCTTCGCCGGCTGGCGCGGCCTGCTGTCGGCGCCGCGGGCCCGGGTCACCGCCGACGACGTCGACGCCTTCCGCACCGGGCCCGGCGCCGGCTGGGTCGACGACTGGGCCGCCTACGTCACCGCCACCGGCGGCGACGGGCGCGAGGCGGTGCTCGACCAGGTCCGGTTCGACCGCGAGTGGGCGGGCGTGCGGGCCCACGCCGAGGCGGCCGGGGTCCGGCTGATCGGCGACGTCCCGATCTACGTCGCCCCCGGGGGCGCCGACCACACCGCCCACCCCGGGCTGTTCCAGGAGGGCAAGGTCGCCGGGGTCCCGCCCGACGCCTTCAGCGCCACCGGCCAGCGCTGGGGGAACCCGCTGTTCGCCTGGCCCGCCCACCGGCGCCAGGGCTACGCCTGGTGGATCGCCCGGCTGCGCCGGACCTTCGACCTGGTCGACCTGACCCGCATCGACCACTTCCGGGCCTTCACCGCCTACTGGTCGATCCCCGAGTCGTGCCCGACGGCGGTCGAGGGCCGCTGGGTGCGGGGGCCCGGGCGGAGCGTCTTCGACGCCGCCACCGCGGCCCTCGGCCCGCTCCCGGTGATCGCCGAGGACCTCGGCGTGATCACGCCCCCGGTCGAGAAGCTGCGCGACGACCTCGGCTTCCCCGGCATGGTCGTCACCCAGTTCGGCTTCGGGGCCGACGAGCCCCCCGTGCACCACCCGGCCAACCACCCCGTCGACCGGGTGGCGTACTCGGGCACCCACGACCACGAGACCGCCCTCGGCTGGTGGGACACGCTCACCCCCGAGCTGCGGGCCGAGGTCGAGGCGGCCGCCGTCGGGCTCGGTGTCACCGTCGACGCCACCCGGCCGTGGTGGACGATCGTCGACCTCACCATGGCGTCGCCCGCCCACCTGGCGATCGTCCAGCTCCAGGACCTCCTCGGCCTCGGGTCCGAGGCCCGCATGAACACCCCGGGCACCGACACCGGCAACTGGTCCTGGCAGGCCACCCGCCGCCAGCTCACCCCCGCCGTCGCCCGCCGCCTCCGCCGCTCGATCGAGGCGAGCGACCGGTTGGGGTGAGCGCCCAAGCCGGCCACCACCGAGGCCCCAGCGGGGAGGCGCAGGGTGGCGCCATGGACCACGCACCCCACCCCAAGACCCATCTCGCCCCGCTGCGGATCGCCGACGACACGTTCGTCATCCAGGACCACCACGGCGAGGGCACGCCCCAGGTCGTGCACCTGAACTCGATGCTGATCCGGGGCGAGCAGCCCGTGGTGGTCGACACCGGTGGCGCCACGAACCGCGACCGCTACCTCGCCGACCTCTTCGGCCTGGTCGAGCCCGAGGACGTCCGCTGGGTGTTCCTCTCCCACGACGACCCCGACCACCACGGCAACCTGGCCGCGGTGATGGACGCCTGCCCCAACGCCACCCTCCTGACGTCGTGGTTCGCCATGGACCGGCTGGCCTGTGAGGCGCTGCCGGTCCCGCCGACGCGGTGGCGCTGGCTCGCCCTGGGGGAAGCCCTCGACATCGGCGATCGTGAGATCGTGCCGCTGGCCGCCCCGCTCTACGACTCGCCCGCCACCCAGGCCCTGTTCGACACCCGCACCCGGGCCTACTGGGCCGCCGACGGCTTCTCCGCCCCGGTGCCGGCCCCGACCTACGACGCCGCCGAGCTCCCCCTCGACGAGTGGGTCGCCGGGTTCCACCTCTTCCAGCAGTGGAACAGCCCGTGGGTCACCGAGATCGACCGGGCGCGCTGGCAGCGCACGGTCGACGCCTTCGCCGCCCTCGACGTCGGGGTCGTCGCCACCGGCCACGGCCCCGTCGTGCGGGACGACCGCATCGCCGCCGGGATCGACGTCCTGCGCCAGCTGCCCGACCTCCCCTTCGCCCCCCAGCCGGGCCAGGCCGTCCTCGACCAGATCGTCGCCGGGATGACGGCCGAGGCGGCCCCCGCACCGGCGTGACCTGGGACCCAAGTCGGACCCAAGTGGGATGGTCCACGCTGTGGGCGATGGATCCCGACGACGCGGGGGACGACCCCCACGGCACCCTCCTGGCCCGCCTGGCGACCGGCGCCGAGGCGACGGGGGTCGTCGACTCCCGGTTCGGGACCGGCGTCGTCGGCCTCGGACCCGGCGACCTGGTGGTGTGGCTGGGTGATGTCGTCGACCCGGGCCGGGAGGCGGTGGCGGCCGCCGTCGTGCGGATCGACGGGTCGACCGCCGTGGTCCGGGCCGCCGGGGCCCGCACCGACGCCCTGGTCGCCCGGCTCGGGGGCGAGGTCGCCGCCCTGGCCTCGGCCCGCGGGTGCACGGCGGTCGCGGCCGACCCCGACGGGCCCGGCGTGCCCGGCCCCACCGCGGTCGTGGCCCGCTCCGGCCTGGTCGGCGCCGGCCCCGACCGCTGGACCGTCGAGGAGTAGGGAGCCCACGATGGGGGGTCGGATGGGGGTGTGCAGATGACCGAACCGGTCCGGTACCGGGTGCTCGGGCCGCTCGAGGTGGTCGGGGTCGACGGCGAGCCGCTCGACCTGCGCGCCCGCAAGCCCCGCACCCTGCTGTGCGCCCTCCTGGTGTCGCCCGGCCACACCGTCTCGCTCGACCGCATCGTCGAGGTGCTCTGGGGCGAGGAGCCCCCGGCGGCGGCGACGGCGACGCTCCAGGCCTACGTCTCCCAGCTGCGCCGCCTCCTCGAACCCGAGCGGGGGCCCCGGCAGGCGCCGACCCGGCTGGTCACCCGGCCGCCGGGCTACGCCCTGGTGGTCGAGCCCGGGGCCCTCGACGCCGAGGGGCTCGAGCGGCTCGTCGCCCAGGGCGAGGAGGCGATGGCCGAGGGCCGGCCGGCCCGGGCCGAGGACCTCTTCGCCGCGGCGCTGGCCCTGCGGCGGGGCACGCCGTTCGCCGACGTGGCCACCGAGCCCTTCGCTCTGGGGGCCGTCGCCCGCCTCGACCAGCTCCTCGCCCTGGCCGACGAGCGCCGGATCGACGCCCTTCTGGCCGTCGGCCGGTTCGGTGCCGCCGTCGCCGACCTGGAGCGCCGGGTGGCCGAGGACCCCCACCGCGAGCGGTCGTGGGCCCAGCTGGTCGAGGCGCTCTACCGCAGCGACCGCCAGGCCGACGCCCTGCGCGCCTACCAGGCCTGCCGCCGGACCCTGGCCGAGGATCTCGGCGTCGAGCCGGGCCCCGCCCTCCGCGACCTGGAGCGCCGCATCCTCGCCCACGAGGACCTCGATCCCGCCCCCGTGCCGCCGCCCCGCCCCGTCGGTCTCGGTGGGGGATCGGTCCCGGAGGGGGCGGGTCCTGCCCCCGACCCGGGCACCGGTGGGGGCGGGCTGGTGGGGCGGCGGGCCGAGCAGGGGTTGATCGACCGGGCGCTCGCCGGTGCCGACCGGGGGGCGGGGTCGATCGTGGTGGTCGAGGGCGAGTCGGGGATCGGCAAGTCACGGCTGGCGGAGGAGGCCGTGGCCCGGGCCGAGGCGGCCGGCTTCGCCACCGCCTGGGCCACCTGCCTCGACGAGGTGGGGGCGCCGCCGCTGTGGCCCTGGCTCGACGGGCTGGCCCGGCTGGGGGGCACCGCGCCCCCGGAGCCGGCCGCGGCGCCCGACGCCGACCCCGAGGCGGTCCGGTTCGCCCGGGTGCTCGCCGTGCTCGACGCCCTGATGGCGACGGCCCGGACCCGGCCCGCGCTGCTGGTCGTCGATGACGTCCAGTGGGCCGACGCCCTCTCCCTGCGGGCGCTGTCGATGCTGCCGGGGCGTCTCCACGGTGCCCGCCTGGTCGTCGTCGCCACCGTCCGGCGGCCCGATGTCCACGACCGGCCCGCCGTCCACGACCTGCTGGCCGATCTCCGCCGGTCGCGCCTGGTGCACCGGGTCCACCTCGACGGCCTGGCGCCCGACGACGTCGCCGCCCTGGCCGAGGAGGTCTCCGGCGCCCCCGTCCCCGCTGCCCTCGCCGCCACCCTGGCCGCCCGCACCGGGGGCAACCCCTTCTTCGTGTCCGAGCTGGTGCGGTTGCTCGTCAGCGAGCGGGCCCTGGCCACCGGGGCCGCGCCCGACCGGGTGCCCGACAGCGTGCGGGAGGTGGTGGAGCGGCGCATCGGGCGGCTGCCCGACGACACCCGCACGTTGCTCCGGCTGGCCTCGATCTCCCCCGGTGCCATCGAGGCCGAGGTGCTGGAGCGGGCCACGGGCCTGCCGGCCGAGCGGGTGACCGCCCTGCTCGACGTGGCCGTGGCCAGCGGGCTGCTGGTCGAGGCCGAGGACCGGTTCGGGTGGCGCTTCGCCCACGCCCTCGTGCAGGACGCCGTCCGGGCGACGCTCGGGCGGGCCCAGCGCATGCGCCTCCACGCCACCCTCGGCGACGCCGTCGAGGCCCTCCACGGCGCCGACCCGCACCGCCACCTCGACGAGCTGGCCCACCACCGGGTCGAGGCGGCCCCGCTGGGCCGGGTCGACGACGCCGTCCGCTGGAGCACCGCGGCGGCGGCGGCGGCCCGGGCCGCCGGGCGCTACGACCTGGCCGTCCGCCACCGGCAGGCGGCCCGGCGCCTGCTGGAGGGCTCGCCCGCCGAGGCCGCCCGGCACTGGGACCTCACCCTCCAGATGGCCCAGGACCAGCGGGCCGCCGGCGACACCCACGCCTTCGGGGTGACCCTGACCGAGGCCATCGCCACCGCCCGGGCGCTCCACGACGAGCACCGCATGGCCCTGGCCGCCGCCGAGCTCGGGTGGGTCAACCTCTGGAACACGCGCCCCTACGGGAACATCGACCGGGCCGTGTGCGCCGAGATCGAGCGGCTGGCCGACAACGAGGACGACCCGGCCCTGGCCGCCCGCCTGCGGGGGGCCGTCGCCGTCGAGCTCTACTACGGCGGCGACCGGGCCCACGGCGAGACCCTGGCCCGGCGGGCGGTGGCCGCCGCCCGCGACCTGGGCGACCCCGCCCTGCTGGGCCGGACGCTCAACAACCTGGTCCTCGCCGCCTGGGTGCCCGAGCGGGACGACGAGCGGCTGGCGGCGTGCGAGGAGTCGCTGGCGCTGGCCGGCTCCGGCCTGCCGGCCCAGACCGAGGTGGTGGCCCGCCTCCACCGGGCCGCCCTGCGTCTGCGCCGGGGCGAGGTCGGGCTGGTGGAGGCCGACCTGGCCCGCAGCCGGGGCCTCGTCGCCGAGGTCGCCATCCCCGAGATCAGCGCCCAGCTCACCTACGCCGAGTGCGGGTTGGCGATCCTCCGGGCCCGCTGGGTCGACGCCGAGGCCCTCGCCGAGGACGCCTACGAGCAGCACCTGCGCACCCAGCTGTGGGGTGCCGACTGGTGCCGGCTGCTCCAGCTGGTGGCGATCCGCGACGCCCAGGGGCGGCTCGACGAGATCGCCGAGTGGGTGGTGCGGACCGCCGAGGACCCGTCGCTGGCCCCGGCCCGGGCGACGGCGGTGCTGGCCGTGGCCCGGACCGGCGACCACGCCGAGGCCCGCCGGCTGGCGGCGGGCTGGGACTGGCGGGACGAGCCGGTCGACTGGAGCTGGGACCACCGGTTGCCGGACTGGGCCGAGGTCGCCGCCCTCACCGGCTCGCCGGACGTGCCCGCCCTCCGGGAGGTGCTCGCGCCCCGGGCCGGGCTCCAGCGGGTGTCGGGGACGATCGTCTGCTGCCGGGGCTCGATGCACGACGTGCTGGCCCGGCTGGCCTGGGCGGCCGGCGACGAGGCCGGGGCCCGCGCCCACCACGACGCCGCGGTGGTGGCGAACCGCGCCGTCGACGCGACCTGGTGGACCGGCCGGTTGGCCCGCGACCTCCCGGCGGTGGCCGGGGGCTAGGCCGTGTCCTGCAAACCAGGTCCGGGCCGAATCAGCGACCCTGAGCGGGGTCCTCGCCCGTTGAGGGTCGCAGTCTCCTCGGCCGCCGTGGAGGAGGTGGCGACGCTCCCCGCCTCAAGGTGCCTGGCACCTTGAGG
>DASTYI010000034.1:0-83966 GCA_035765045.1 Iamia sp.
GACGGCTTCCCGTCGGATCCGATCGCCAGTTCGGGAGGATGGGGGGTGGGCCTAGAGGCCGAGGTGGGTGCGGAGGCCGGCGAGGGCCTGCGAGCCGGCGGTGACGAGCAGGCCCGGCTCCTCGACCGAGGAGGCCACCGAGCCGGCGTCGAGCAGGGCCGCCAGCAGCGCCGGCACCCGCCCGACCGGGGCCCGACCGAGCACCTGGACCAGGTCGCCGGTGTCGCTCCAGGTGGCGGCCTCGCACAGGCCGTCGACCGCGGCCCGGCCGGCGGCGTCGGGCCCGGGGGCCGGGAACAGGGCCCGGACCACCCGCTGGCGCTGCGCCGTCAGCGAGGCCTCGAACAGCATGATCAGCCGGCCCAGCGTGGCCAGGTGGGCCGGGGTCCACATCGTCGCCCGCCCGGCGGCGACGAGGCTGGCCTGCGAGCGCAGCACCGTGCCGCCGGCGATCTGCTTGAGCCCGTTGGCCTCGAGCGTGGTGCCGGTGGAGGTGAGGTCGACGATCACGTCGGCCTGACCGCCCCGGGGGGCGGCCTCGATGGCCCCGAGCGACTCGACGATGCGGTAGTCGGTCAGGCCGTGGCCCCGGAAGAAGTCGCGGGTCAGGTTGGGGAACTTGGTGGCCACCCGGATGGGCCGGCCGTGGCGGTGGCGGACGTCGTCGGCCACCTCGACCAGGTCGGCGATCGTCGTGACGTCGAGCCACGGACGGGGCACCCCGACGACCAGGTCGGCCCGGCCGAAGCCGATGTCGGGCATGACGACGTGGATCGGCGAGGCCCCCTCGCCCAGGTGCTCCTGGACCAGGTCGAGCCCGGTGATGCCGACGTGGACCTGCTCGGCGTCGAGCATCGACGGGATCTCGGTGGCCCGGGCCAGCACGACGTGGACGTCGTCGAAGCCGGCGATGTGGGCCTCGTAGGACCGGGCCCCGCGGGTGCGCTTGACCGGGATGAGGCACTGCTCGAACAGCCGCATCACGCCGTCGGACAGCGAGCCCTTGCTCGGCAGGCAGAGGATCAGCGGACCGTCAGCCATCGAGGGCCTCCCGGACGACGGCGGCCACGGTGCCGAGCTCGGCGGGGCGCTCGTCGCCACCGGCGAGGCGCACCACGGTGAGCCCGTCGTCGGCGCCCACCACGACCAGGACGGGGACCCCCTCGGCCCGGGCCGCGGCCTCGGGGTCGTCGCCCCCGAGCCGGCAGGCCAGGCCCTCGGCCCGCAGGGCGCTGGCCACGGCGACGCAACGGGTTGTCGAGACGCCGTCGACGGCGGGGGCCACCACGGCGACGACGGTGGGGACGGCCGCCTCGGGGGCCGGCGCCCGGCGGACGAGGTCCTCGACGGCGAGGGCGAAGCCGACGCCCGGCACCCGGCCCCGGCCGGTGAGCGTGCCGACCAGCTCGTCGTAGCGGCCGCCGGCGCAGAGGGCGTCGGCGCCGGGGTCGGTGGCCTCGATCTCGAAGATGAAGGACGTGTAGTAGTCGATGCCCCGCCGCAGCCCGGGGCGCAGGGCCACGGTGGCCGGGTCGATCCCGTAGGCAGAGATCATCTCGATCCGTCGGCGCCACGAGGCGACCAGCGCCCGCAGGCCGTCGCTGGCCAGGTCCTCGGCCACGGTGGCGAGCACGGCGACGGCGGCGTCGAGCGGCTGGTCGAGGGCGAGGAGGGCGCGCAGGTGGCCCTCGACCTCGGCGGGGACGGGCTCGACCGGCCGGGCCGTCGACCGGCTGACCAGCCGGGCGGCGATCTCCTCGGCGGTGCGGACGCCGATGGCCTCGGGCTCCAGGCCGCCGATGATCCGGTCGAGCAGCTCGGCCCGCAGGGTCGGGGGGAGCTGGGCCACCAGGTCGTCGAGCTCCGAGCCCTCGGGGGCGGCGGCCGGGCCGGCGGCGGCCTGGTCGAGGAGGGCGGCGAGGGCGTCGGGGTCGCCGGCGGCGCGGCGCAGCGGCACCCGCGACCGCTCGGGGAGGAGGTCGGTCTCGACGGCGGCCTGGAGGAAGCCGATGTCGCTCACCACCAGCCGGCCGGGGGTGACGCCGTGCTCGACCAGGCTGGCCCGGGCCAGGGCCAGGACCTCGGCGTCGGCCAGCTCGGTGTCGGTCGCGCCGAGCAGCTCGACCCCGGCGTGGGTGAGCTGGCGGGCCCCGCCGTCGACCGGGGCGCCGTAGCGGAAGGTCGGGCCGACGTAGTACGCCCGCAGCTCGGTGGGGGCGTCGGCCGGCCGGCGGCCGTAGAGCCCGACGGTCGGGATGGTGAGCTCGGGGCGCAGGCACAGCTCCCGGCCGCTCGGGTCGGTGAAGATGAACATGTGCCGGCGGATGTCCTCGCCCGAGCGGTCGAGGAAGGGCACGGCGCTCTCGATCACGGGCGGCACGACCGGGGTGAACCCGTAGCGCTGGAACAGCGCCCGCAGCGAGGCGGCGACCTGCTCGGCCCGCACCGCCTCGGCCCCGCTGGCGTCCTCGATGCCGGCCACCGGCGGCACGGTCATGGGGCGACGATCTCCCGGACGACGGCGACCAGGTCGGCCCGGGCGACGGTGCGCTGGGCCGAACGGTCGGTGCGCCACTCGTCCCGGTCGGTGATCTCCTTGGACCGCTCGGCCCCGGCGACCAGGTCCTTGACCTGGACCTCGCCGGCGGTGAACTCGTCCTCGCCGGCGATCACGGCCACCGGCGCGGAGCGCTTGTCGGCGTAGCGCATCTGCTTCTGGAAGCCCTGCGTGCCCTGGTAGAGCTCGGCCCGGATGCCGGCGGCCCGCAGCTCGTCGACCATGGCCTGGTAGTCGGGCAGGCGGTCGCGGTCCATCACGGTGACGACGACCGGGCCGGTGGCCGCCCGCTCGCCGGCCCGCTGCGAGCGGAGGGCGGCGAGGAGCCGGTCGACGCCGATGCTGGCCCCGCAGGCGGGCACGTCCTGGTTGGTGAACCGGCGGACGAGGTCGTCGTAGCGACCGCCCCCGGCGACCGAGCCGAACTGCCGGGGCCGGCCCTTCTCGTCGAGCGTCTCGAAGGTGAGGGCGGCCTCGAACACCGGCCCGGTGTAGTAGGCCAGGCCGCGCACGACGGTGGGGTCGAACACGATCTGGGGGTTGGCGCCGGGGCCGCCGAGGAGGCGGTCGATGGCGGCCAGCTCGTCGACGCCCTCGCGCCCGGTCGGGTCGTCGCCGACCAGCTCGGCCAGGGCGGCGACCACGTCGGCCCGGTCGGCGGCGCCGGTGCCGGCGTCGATGAAGCGGAGGACCAGGGCGATCTGCTCGTCGGCCAGGTTCGCCCCGGGCACCTCGGCCCCCGAGGCGTCGGTGCGACCGGGGCCGAGCAGGTCGGCCACGGCGTCACGGCCGAGCCGGTCGAGCTTGTCGACCGAGCGGAGCACCTCGAGCTGCTTGGCCGGGTCGTCGACCCCGCTGCGGGCCAGGATCCCCGTGAGGACCTTGCGGTCGTTGACCCGGACCTCGTGCTGGTCGGGGCCCAGCCCGACGTTGGTCAACGCCGTCGACAGCAGGGTGCAGGCCTCGGCGTCGACCCCCATCGAGGCGCTGCCGACGGTGTCGAAGTCGCACTGGTAGAACTGCCGGAACCGGCCCGGGCCCGGCTTCTCCCGCCGCCACACCGGCCCGTACTGGTAGCGGCGGAACGGGGTGGGCAGATCCTGGCGGTTCTGGGCGACGAACCGGGCCAGCGGGGCGGTCAGGTCGTAGCGCAGGGCGATCCACTGCTCGTCGTCGTCGTGGAGGGCGAACACGCCCTCGTCGGGGGCGTCCTCGTCGGGGAGGTGCTTGCCCAGGGCGTCGAGGTACTCGATCGTCGGCGTCTCCAGCGGCTCGAAGCCGAACAGCCGGTAGGTGGCCATGATCGTCTCGATGGCCTCGGCCCGCTCGATCACGGTGTCCGCCGTGGCGTCGGCGAAGCCGAGCGGCAGCCGCGCCTTGGGGCGTCCGGGATCTCGCACTGGTCTTCCTCTGTCGCCGGGCAGGCCGCCGGCCATCCTGGTGCCCGCCCCGGCGGGGCGGCAAGCCCGTTGTCCCCGCCGCGCACGGGCCGCGACGCCGCCGGGCCGGGGGCGCCATGCTGGCGGCGTGACCGGGGCCGACCGATCCGCCGAGGTGACCGCCCGCCTGCGGGCCGCCGGGTGCATCGCCGCCGAGGAGGAGGCCGCCGCCCTGCTCGCCGCCCGGCCCGGCCCCGACGTGCTCGAGGGGTGGCTGCGGCGACGGGAGGACGGCGAGCCGCTGGCGTGGATCGTCGGCACCACCACCTTCGGCGGCCGGCCCCGGCGCGTCGACCCGGGCGTGTACGTCCCCCGGCCGCAGAGCGAGGAGCTGGCCCACCGGGCCGCCGCCGCCCTCCCCGCCGGCGGCCGTCTCCTCGACCTGGGCACCGGGTCGGGGGCGGTCGCCGCCGTGGTCGCCGACCGGGTGCCGGGGGCCGTCGTCGTCGGGGTCGACCGCTCCGCCGCCGCCGTCCGCTGCGCCCGGGCCAACGGCGTGGCCGCCGTGCACGCCGACCTGGCCGCCGCCCCCGTCCGCCCCCGGTCGATCGACGTGGTGGTGGCGGTGGCGCCCTACGTGCCGACCGATGCCCTCCGGCTGCTGCCCCCCGACGTCCAGCGCCACGAGCCCCGCCTCGCCCTCGACGGCGGGGCCGACGGCCTCGACCTGGTCCGGTCGGTCGCCCGCACCGCGGCCGCCGCCCTCCGCCCCGGCGGCTGGCTGCTGGTCGAGGTCGGGGGCGACCAGGACCGGGCCCTCGTCCCCACCCTCGCCGCCCTCGGCTTCGCCCCCGCCACCCCGTGGCCCGACGCCGACGGCGACCTCCGCGGCCTCGCCACCCGGCTCGGCCGGTAGGAGCAGACTGCGGGGCGTGGACGACGAGGCGGGGATGGGGGCGGCGCTGGCGGTGGCGGCCGAGGGGCTGGCCGCCGGGGAGCTGCCGATCGGGGCCGTGGTCGTCATCGACGGCGCCGTGGTCGCCTCGGCCCACACCCAGGAGCGGGGCCAGCGCCGGCTGCTGGTCCACGCCGAGCTGCTGGCCCTCGACGCCGCCGACCGGACCCTCGGGGCGGCCCGCACCCGGGCCACGCTCTACACGACGCTCGAACCCTGCCTGATGTGCCTGGCCGCGGCGGCCACGGCGATGGTGCCCCGGGTCGTGTTCGCCCTGGGCTCGCCGGGCGACGGCGCCGCCGGGCTGGCCGCCGCCTGGGACGCCGGCCGGAGCGCGGAGCTCCCCCACGTCCGGCTTCCCGCCGTCGCCGGTGGGGTGGCCGCCGAGGCGGCGCGGTCGCTGTTCGCCCGCTACTGCGCCGACCGCCCCGACGCCACCGACGGCCTCACCACCTGGGCCCGGACCCTCCTCTGACGCCGCCCCGTCGTGCGCTCTGCTCCGTCGCGCCCGGATGCGTTGTCGTCGACACGATCGCGATATATCGTGAGCACATCGCAACCGATCGTCCGAGGAGACGCACCATGCACCCCCACCACCACGACACCCCCCCGTCCTGGATCCCCGAGGGCCCCGGCGGCCGCCGCCGGGGACGGGGCGGCCGCGGCGGCCGCTTCGGCGGCGGCCCGGGCTTCGGCGGGCCCGGCGGCTTCGGCGGCCCGCCCTTCCGCGGCGGCCATCGCCGGGCCCGGCGCGGCGACGTCCGCGCCGCCATCCTCGCCCTGCTGACCGAACGCCCCATGCACGGCTACGAGATCATCGGCGAGCTCGACCAGCGCACCGAGGGGGCCTGGCGCCCCAGCCCCGGCTCGGTCTACCCCACCCTCCAGATGCTGGAGGAGGAGGGCCTGCTGGTGGCCGAGGAGGCCGACGGCAAGCGCCGCTTCGGGCTCTCCGACACCGGCAAGGCCGAGGCCGAGGGCCAGGAGGGCCCGCCACCGTGGGAGGCCCTGCTGGCCGACAGCGGCGCCGAGGCCGTCGACCTGCGCGAGGCCATGGGCTCGACCATCCAGGCCCTCAAGCAGGTCTTCCGGGTCGGGACGCCGGCCCAGCAGGCCCGGGCCACCGAGGTCCTGGCCGACACCCGGCGCCGGCTCTACGAGATCCTGGCCAGCGACGAGGCCGAGGCCTGACATGACCGATTGACCGGCCGGTCAAGGTAGGTTCGGGGGCGTGAAGCAGGAGAAGGAGGAGGCCTCCGAGGAGGTGGTGGAGGTGGCGCCCGGCATCCGCCGGCTCCAGCTCCCCATCGACTTCACCGGCCTGGGCCACGTCAACTGCTACGCCCTGGAGGACGCCCGGGGCGTGACCCTGGTCGACCCGGGGCTCCCCGGCCCCGAGTCCTGGGCCGCCCTCCAGGCCCGCCTCGCCACCGCCGAGGTCCCGCTGGCCCGGGTCCACACCGTGGTCGTCACCCACTCGCACCCCGACCACTTCGGGGCGGCCGGGCTGCTGGCCGAGGAGACCGGCGCCGACATCGTCACCTTCGAGCGCTTCCGCACCCTCTTCGACCCCGCCGACCTCGACGAGAGCGAGCTGGAGGCGGCCGACCCGGCCACCACCGACGACCCCGAGGCCGCCGGCGTCCCCCTCGGGTTCCGCCGGCCCCGGCCCTCGCCCTGGGGCGGCACGCCGCTCGGGCCGCCCCCCGAGCGCCTGGCCGAGATGCGGGCCCGGGCCGCCGAGGTCTTCCGCTGGTTCAAGGCGCCCCGCCCCACCGTCCGGGTCGCCGACGACCAGCGCATCACCCTCGGCGGGCGCGAGTGGATCGGGCTGTTCACCCCCGGCCACACCGACGACCACCTCTGCCTCTACGACGAGGAGCACGGCGTCCTCCTGGCCGGCGACCAGGTGCTGCCCACCATCACCCCCCACGTCTCGGGGTACCTGACCGAGGACTCGCTGGCCCGCTACGTCGACTCGCTCGACCGGCTGGCCGGGCTCCCCGACGTCGCCGTCGTCCTCCCCGCCCACGGGCACCCCTTCACCGACCTCCCCGGTCGGGTCGAGGCCATCAAGGAGCACCACGACGAGCGGCTCGACGAGCTGCTGCGGATCAGCGCCGAGCTGGGCGAGGCCAGCGTCGTCGCCCTCTCGCAGAGGCTGTTCGCCCCGCGCTCGTGGGGGGCGATGGCCGAGGACGAGACCTACGCCCACCTCGAGCACCTCCGGACCCATGGCCGGGCCAAGGTCCGCGAGGAGGCGGGCATCCTCCTCTACACGACCTGAGACCCCTCCGTACAGGATCGAGCCGGTCGGCCATGGACGGTCTCACCGGGGCGGGGTCCACTGGGGCCATGAGCACCGCCGGGGCCCTCACCGTCGTCGCCGCCGTGGCCGGCGGCCTGACCGCCGGGGTCTTCCTGGCCTTCTCGACCTTCGTGGTCCAGGGCCTCGACCGGAACCCCGCCCCCGTCGCCGTGGCCGCCATGCAGGGCATCAACGCCACCGCCCCGCACCCGCTGTTCATGCTCCCGCTCTTCGGCGGGCCGCTGGTCGGCATCGCCGCCGCCGCGGTCGCCCTGGCCGGGGGTGGCGAGGTGGCCGACGGCTGGGTGGTGGCCGGCGCCGTCGCCGGGTGCGTCCCGGCACTGACGACCGTGGCCTTCCACATCCCCCGCAACCTCGCCCTCGACCGGCTCGACCCCCAGGCCCCCGACGCCCCGGACCGGTGGGCCCGCTACGTGCGGGTGTGGGTGGCCGGCAACCACCTCCGCACCCTCGCCGCCCTGGCCGGCACCGTGGCCATGACCCTCGCCCTGGTGCCCTAGGCCGGCGCCCCCGAACCGGTGTCACCAGGCCCGGCGCCCGCTGCCCCTGATGGCACCGGTTCGCCTAGGCGCCGGCGGGGGAGCGACCGGCGGCGCGGCCCGCGGCCCGGCCGGCGGCGAGGGCGGTGGCCAGCGCCGGCGGCCGCTCGCCGCCCTCCGAGGGCGGGAGCGTCGTCAGCGTGGTGACCCGGGTGGCCAGCTCGGGGCCGAAGAGGGCGGCGTGGCGCTGGAGGGCCTCGCGGTCGTCCATCCCGGCGAGGGCGTCGGCCGCCTCCCGGGGGCTGGCCCCCCGGTCGAGGAAGACGCCGAAGAGGTCGGCGACCAGCTCGGCCTGCTGCTCGTGGACGAAGCCGAGGGCGGGCTCCTCCAGGACGTAGACCGCGGTCAGCTGCTTGAGGACCTGGGTCGTCGCCGCCGCCACCGGGGTGGCGGTGGCCCGGGGCGGGCCGCCGTCGTGCTCGACGACGAACTCGTTGATCAGCAGGTCGAGCATGGCCCCGCCGGCCCGGAACGACGGCCAGCGGGGGACGTCGTCGGGACGGGACCGGTGGAGGTCGAGGAAGACGTCGAGGCCGTGGGCCATCGCCGCCGGGCCGATCGACCCGGGGTCGGCGAGGGCGAGGAAGCGCTCGCGCTCGCCGGGGTCGTCCTCCAGCCGGGCCAGCGGGATGGCGCCGCCGGCGGTGAAGTCCTCGACGTCGTGGACGGCGTAGGAGATGTCGTCGGCCCAGTCGACGATCTCGGCCTCCAGCGAGCGGCCCTCGGCCGGAGGGCCGGCGCAGGCGAAGGCGAAGGGCTCGGCCTCGCTGGCGTAGGCCCCCCACGACTGCCAGCGGGGGTCGTCGGGGCCGGTGGCGCCGTCGCCCCGGTACCACGGGTACTTGAGGTTGGCCCGCAACGTGGCCCGGGTGAGGTCGAGCCCCGGCGACGGCCGGTCGTGGTCGAGCGCCACCAGCACCCGGAAGGCCTGGGCGTTGCCGTTGAACCCCTCGTCGTCGCCGGCGTCGAGCAGCAGCCGGTCGAGGGTGCGCTCGCCGAGGTGCCCGAAGGGCGGGTGGCCGATGTCGTGGGCCAGCCCCGCCGCCTCCGCCACCTCGGGGTCGAGCCCCCCGAGCCGGTCGACGGCCGCGGCCAGCGCCGGGTCGGCGGCGGCCGTCCGCACCAGCGCCTCGGAGAGCCGGCGGGCGATCTGGGCCACCTTGAGCGAGTGGATCAGCCGGTTGTGGACCGCCCCCGACGCCAGCGGCGACAGGACCTGGGTGACCCCGCCGAGCCGGTGCAGCGCCCGGGAGTAGAGGATCCGGTCGCGGTCACGGGCGCCCGGCGAGCGACCGTCGTCGCCGCTGTCGCCGTGGAACCGGTCGTCCCGCATGCGGCCTGTCTACCCGACCCCCGTGCGAGCGCCACGCATGACCGGTCCGTGGGAGGCTGGCGGGATGGGGCGGAACCGGGCCGATCGGATGCGGCCCGTGCGGAGACTGGTCGGCCCGATCGAGGCGGCGGAGATCCGACGCTTCGGGCGCAGCGGGTTGGGGCTCGTGTTCCGGACACCGGTGCTCGTGCTGGAGACGACCGGGCGGCGCAGCGGGGCGACGCGGTCCACGCCGCTCGCCTTCCACCGCGACGGCGACGACCTGCTCGTCGTGGGCGGGGCCGGGGGCCAGACGGCCACCGCCGACTGGGTCCGCAACCTGCGCGCCGATCCCGAGGCGATCGCCGTGGTCGACCGGGAGCGGCGCCCGGTGCGGGCCGTCGAGCTGGCCGGCGCCGAGCGGGAGGAGACGTGGGCCGCGCTGGTGCGGGTGTGGCCCCGGATCGCCACCTACGAGCGGCGGGCGGGGCGCCCGCTGCCGGTCATCCGGCTGGCAGACCGGCGGTGACGAAGATGCAGAACGGATGGCCGGCCGGGTCGGCGTAGACGTACAGCTGCTCGTCGGGGTCGTCGGACCGGTCCCGCAGCAGCCGGGCGCCGAGGGCGAGGGCCCGCTCGTGCTGGGCGGCCAGCTCCTCGACGGTCGAGACCCCGAGGTCGAGGTGGAGCTGCTGGGGCACGACCGGGTCGGGCCAGGTCGACGGGGCCACCTCGGCCACCGGCTGGACGGCGAGCCGGTGGCCCCCGCCCGGGTCCTCCAGCACCAGCCAGTCGGACCCCTGCGGGTCGGGCTCGCCCGGCGGGGGCGGCTCGTCGCCGGCGCGGTACCGGTACCTCAGGAGCCGGCGCCAGAACTCCGCCAGCGCCCGGGCGTCGACCGCGTCGAGCACGGTCGAGATCAGGATCGGGTGGTCAGCCACGGACGCCGTCCACCCCCTTGGGGGCCTGCTGGCCCATGAAGTCGAAGAGGTAGCCGGCGACGCGGCGCATCTGGATCTCCTCGGCGCCCTCGGTGATGCGGTAGCGCCGGTGGTGACGGTAGATGTGCTCGAAGGGCTCGTGGCGGGAGTAGCCCATCCCGCCGAAGACCTGCATGGCCCGGTCGGCGGCCTCGCAGCACAGGCGGTTGGCCCAGTAGTTGCACATCGACACCTCCTTGCTGACCGAGAAGGCGCCGTCGCGGTCCATCTTCCAGGCCGTCTGGCGGATGAGGGCCCGGAGCATCTCGCACTGGGTGACCAGCTCGACGATCGGGAACTGGACGCCCTGGTTCTGGGCCAGCGGCTTGCCGAAGGGGGCTCGGGTCTTGGCGTGCTCGATGGCCCGGTCGAGGCAATGCTCGGCGGCGCCGAGCGAGGAGGCGGCCTGGCGGATGCGGTTCTCGTTGAAGAACATCTGGACGACGCCGAGGCCCCGGCCCTCGCCCCCGAAGACGGCGTCGTCGCCGACCCGGACGTCGGTCAGCCGGATGTGGGCGTGGTCGGTCGGCATGTTGAACGTCCACAGGAACTCGACGATCTCGAAGCCGGGGGCCGTCCTCGGCACGAGGAAGGCGGTGATGCCGCGGCCGTCGCCGGGCTCGCCCGAGGTCCGGGCGAAGATCAGGTCGTAGGGCGCCTTGTGGATGCCGGTGTTCCACGTCTTCTCGCCGTTGATGACCCACTGGTCGCCGTCGCGGCGGGCGGTGGTCTCCATGTGGGTGGCGTCGGAGCCGTGGGCCGGCTCGGTGATGCCGAAGGCGAAGCCGCTGGTGCCGTCGAGCAGCTTGGGCACCCACTCCTCCTTCTGCGCCTCGGTGCCGTGGTGGAGCATCAGGAGGAGGCCGACGTTGTTGCCGACGATCGAGCTCTCGTTCTGGAGGTCGTTGTGGAGGCCGAGCCCCTTGCGGGCCAGGTGCTCGCGGATCACGGCCATGCCGAGGTTGGTGCCGTCCTTGCCGCCGTACTCGGCCGGGAAGGCGTAGCGGTAGTGGCCGGCGGCGTCGGCGACGTCGCGCATCTTCCGCAGCAGCGCCTCCCACTCCTCGCTGGGCAGACCGCCGCGGTCCCAGTCGGTGCGAGCGTCCTCACGGCGGTGGTCGAAGAAGCGGATGTTGTCGTCGGCCTCCTCCAGCGGCTTGATCTCGCGCTCGATGAAGTCGTCGAGCTCGGCGAGGTAGTCGACGAGGTCCTGGGGCAGGTCGAGGTCCATGGCTCAGCTTCCGGTGTAGAGGGGCGGGCGCTTCTCGAGGAAGGCGGCGACGCCCTCGCGGTGGTCGTCGGTCCGGAACAGGGCGCCGAGGGTCGTGCTGACCCAGCGGCCGAGGTCGTCCCAGTCGGGGTCGAGGGCCCGGCGCAGCCCGGCCTTGAGCGCCTGCACGGCCAGCGGCGGGTTGGCGGCGATCTCGGAGGCGAGGGCGAGAGCGGTGGGCAGCAGCTCGTCGTGGGGGACGACCCGCCGGGTGAGGCCGAGGTCGCGGGCCTCGGCGGCGTCGACGATCCGCCCGGTGAGGAGCAGCTCGGTCGCCGCCTCGCGGCCGACCAGCTGGGTGAGCCGGACGAGGCCGGCGACGTCGCAGCACAGCCCCCGCTTCACGAACAGCTCGCCGAGGCGGGCCCGCTCGGAGAGGACCCGGATGTCGGCCATCAGGGCCAGCTCCATCCCCCAGCCCACGGCGGCGCCGTTGACGGCGGCGATCACCGGGACGTCGGTGCGGAGCAGGGCGCCGGCGGCCGGGGTGAGCCGGGGGGTGCGGTCGCCGGGCGCGTCGGCGACGACGGCCATCACCTGCATGACGTCGTCGCCCGAGCAGAAGGCGGGGTCGGCGCCGGTGACGACGAGGCAGCGCGCCGTCGTGGCCTCGACCGCGGCCCGGAGCTCGGCGTAGGTGGTGAAGGTCAGGGCGTTGCGGGCCGCGGGCCGGTCCAGGGTGAGGACCTCGACGTCGCCGTGGCGCTCGATCCGGATCTCGGTGGGCCCCATGCGCAGAACTTAGCGATCGCTTAGTTTCGCTGCATGGCTCACCGCCCGGGCAAGGCCGCCATCCTCCGGGCCGCCGTCGAGGTCATGGGCGAGGACGGCTACGAGGGCAGCTCGACCCGGGACATGGCCGCCCGGGCCGGGGTCACCGTCGCCGCCCTCTACCACCACTTCCCGTCGAAGCTCGACCTGCTGCGGGAGTTCCTCGACGAGGCCCACGAGATCACCCTGGCCCGGATCGAGCGCCGGCTGGCCGCCCTGGCGGACCCGACGCCGGCGGCCCGGCTCGACGAGGCCGTCGCCACCCTGATCGCCACCCACCTCCACGACGGCTTCGCCCGGCGGGCCTCCAACGTCGCCCTGCGCGAGTACACCCGGCTCGCCCCGGAGGACCGGGCCGCCATCGACGCCAAGCGGGCCCGCCTGCTCGACCTCTTCACCGACCTGGTGCGCCCCTTCGACGTGGCCGAGCCCCGCGAGACGTCCCGGGCGATCGTGACCCTGTGCAGCTCGCTGGTCGAGCCCTTCGCCGAGATGGGCGGCTCGATGCCCGCCGTCATCGCCCTGCACCAGGCCTTCGCCCGCCGCCTCGTGGGCGCCGAGGCCGGTACCGGGTCGCACTCTTCTGAGGGGTAGGCGGGGGCTGTCACGACCTACCATCTGAGGGATGACGCACGGTGGGAGCGGGCCGGGGGAGGAGCTGGAGGGGTTCTCGCCGCCGGTGGCGTACACCAGGGCGGCGGTGCAGGCGGCGGAGGACGGGCCGGGGGTCCACGTGGTGTGGGGGCCCGACGGCGAGGTCCTCTACGTCGGGCGCAGCGGGGCCCAACGAGAGCGGTTGCTCCAGCACATCTCGGGTGGTCGCGGGTCCTCGGTGCTCCACCAGAAGATCGGGGCCCGGGTCGACGAGGAGCTGGGGCACCACGCCTCGCAGCCGGAGATCCAGGCGTACCTGAGCACGTGCCGGGTCTCCTGGCGGGTCGCCGACGACCCGGCGCAGCTCCAGGGGGACCTGATCACGCGCCTCGCCCCGGCCTTCAACGAGCGGATGCCGGGCGGCCGTCGGGCCGACGCCTCCGGGGGGTCGGTGCACCTCGTGCTCCGGTGGAGCCAGGCCCGGGAGCCGCAGACGGTGACCCTCCACCGGGAGGTCGCCGAGGCGCACGGGTCGGTGTGGTGGCGGGACCCCGGGTCCGGACCGGGTCCGAGCGCGACGACGGTGGCGCGGCTGCGCCGCCAGGTGGAGGACGACATCCCGACGTTCGTGTTCCTGCACCGGACCGGTGAGGTGTGGCGGACCAGGTTGCGCCAGATCGAGGCGGGCGACTTCCGCCCCGATCCCGATCGCACCCCGGCGCACGACCGGGACGACGACGCGCCGGTCTGGGTCCGGCTGTCCGACTTCGAGCCGCTCCCCGCCGACTGGCCCGAGCGCAACCTGCGGTTCGCCCAGGGCCGGCGCCGGGGCGATCCCGTCGACGTCCGAGGCCGGAACAGCACGCTCCTGGTCACCGTCGGGGGTGACCTCCTCCACCAGGAGACGGACACCGTGCCCGACCGCTCGTTCGACCTGGAGATCCTGCGCCGGCACGTCGCCCGGCGCCGGCTGGTCCTGCCCGACGAGGTCCTCCTCGCCATCCTCGCCGCGGTGCGGAGCGGCAAGCACATCGTGTTGACGGGACCGCCGGGCACGGCCAAGACGACGCTGGCCGAGGCCGTCGCCGATGCCGCGGCCGAGGCCGGGCTGTGCGCCGGCTACGTGCTCACCACGGCGACATCGGACTGGACGACCTTCGAGACGGTCGGGGGGCTGCGTCCGGCGGACGGGGCGCTCGAGTTCGCACCGGGGCAGTTCGTCCAGGCGATCCGGGACAACCGGTGGTTGGTCGTGGACGAGATGAACCGGGCCAACTTCGACCGGGCTTTCGGCCAGCTCTTCACCTTGCTCTCCGGCCAAGCGGTCTCGCTGCCGTACACGGACGCCACGACGGGTCGTCCCATCACGCTCGCCAAGGCGGGCTCGGTGGGTGCGGAGGACGACGAGAGCCACGTCATCGAGCTGGCCGACGACTGGCGGCTCCTGGCCACCATGAACGTCTTCGACAAGTCGCTGCTGTTCGAGATGTCGTTCGCCCTGATGCGCCGCTTCGCGTTCATCGAGGTCGGTGCCCCTACGGATGCGGTGTACCGCAGGTTGATCGCCGATCGGCTCGAGGGCATGCCCGAGGACCAGCTGACGACGGCACGCACCGCGCTCGAGGACCTGCTCGCCCTGCGCACCGTCAAGGAGCTCGGCCCGGCGCTGTTCATCGACATGGCCAGCTTCGCCCGGGAGCGCTTGGCCCTCGGTGACATCGACGGCCCGCACCTCACCTACCAGCTGTTCTACAGCTACCTCCTGCCCCAGCTCGAGGGGATCGACGACGGGACGGCGCGGGAGCTCGTGACGCGGCTCGGCCGCTCCCTCGACGGCACCCTGCGGAAGCGGCTGCGTCGCGATCTGCAGCAGGTCCTCGGGGTCGAGCTGGCGTCACCGGCGGCGGCGATCGAGGGCGAGGCGGAGATGGAGGACGACCTCGATGGCGGGTGACGAGCCCGGATGAGGGCGCGGGCGTGGCGGGCCGACGAGGTCGTCGAGGACCTCCGGGACCGGATCTGGACCTACCTGTCGCCGGCCTCCGAGCCCCAGCGGATGCTCGAGGCCGCCGCCCTGCTCCAGATGGACACGGCGGACGTGGCCCGGCTCGCCCGGCTCCACTTCCTCCTGAGCGACGAGGCCGGAGCCTTCCTCGCCGCTGTCCCCGATCTGCTGCGACGCCTCCCCACGACCTCCCAGCTCGAGGAGGAGCGCAGCGTGGAGCGTGTCCGAGGGGTGGTCCAGTGGCCCCGGACCTTCCAGCAGCGAGCGGCCTCGGGCCTGACCACCCTCATCGTGTCCCGACCCTCGGAGCGGGCGTACGACACGCCCGAGACCGAGCTGCTGGTGTTCCTCCTCGCCGAGATCGCACGGTTGGGTGAGGAGACGGGGTGGCTGACGTCTGCGGCCAAGGGGTCGGGGGCGCTGCTCCGATCACGGGTGACCGAGGCGACGAGGTTGGCCCGGAGCCGCATGCTGGCCGGCGTCGTCGCCCGGCCGCCCACGGCGCGGTCGATCGCCCGCATCCGTGGTGGCCGGCATCGTCGGCGGTTCCAGCCCGTCCTCGACGCCTGGACGACCCATCAGCGGCTGGTCGCCCACATGGACCGGGACGCCCTGCGCACGGTGATCGAGCGCGAGGGTCTCGTCACCCGGACCGACTCGGTCCTCTTCGAGCTGCTGTGCCTCTTCACCCTGATCGACGCCCTCCAGCAGGCCGATTGGGAGGTGACGCCGCTGGGGTTGATCGACGGCGGTGTCCAGTTCGCCGCGGCGCGGGGAGGCGAGCACCTGGGCATCTGGTACCAGCGCTCACCGAGCGACCTCCTGAGCGGATCGGTCCATCGCCGCGTCCTCGACGCCCACCACGTCGGTCGCTCGACGCTGCGGCCGGATCTCGTGCTCCGCCATCGGCCCGGCGCGGACGACGAGGACCGCTGGCTGGTGGTCGAGGTGAAGATGGGCCACGCCGCGGCCCCCGACGACTACGCCCGTCGCTCGCTGTTCGACCTGCTGGCCTACCGCGCCGCCTTCGCGCCGGTGCTCGACGGCCAACCGAGCCCGTACGGCCTCGGGGTGGCGTGGGGGGCCGACCTCGAGCCGGCGCTCAACGAGGTCATGCTCACGACGCCCGACCACCTCAGCACCGCCGTGGAGCTGTTCGTCATGGCCGGCCGGGGTGACGCGGCGCGGGAGTCGGTCGGCTGACGACCGCAGCCGCCCCCACCCGGGGGTGGGGGCGGCTGGGGGGGCGGGGTCAGGCCGGGCGGCGGCGGTGGCGGGCGGTGAGGAGGGCGGTGCCGCCGGCGAGGAGGGTGAGGCCCAGGGCCGCGAGGCGGAGGGCGTCGGTGCCGGTGCGGGACAGCGGGCCCGACGGGCCGGTGGGGGCGGACGGGCCCGAGGGGCCCGCGGGGTCGACGGGGGCCGGGGTGACGGCGACGGCCGGGGTGGCCGCGGCGTTGTCGGTGTCGTCGAGCTCGGTGCCGGCGGCGTGGACGGCGACGGCGTTGCTGAGGTCGGTGCCGACGACGGCGTCGACGGTGGTGCGGAGCTCCAGCGTCGCCCGGTCACCGGCGGCCAGCGGGGCCGAGCGCTCGCAGGTCACCGTCCGGCCGCTGGCCGAGCAGGCCCACCCCGGGGTCGAGGCGCCGGCGTAGGCCAGCCCCTCGGGCAGGGTGTCGACCACGACCACGTCGGTGGCGGCCGACGGCCCGTCGTTGGTGACCACGATCCGCCACGTGGCCGGTCCGCCGGCGACGAGGGCGTCCTCGACGAGGGCCTTCTCGACGGCCAGGTCGAAGGCGGCCCCCACGGCGACGGTGTCGGAGTCGGTGTCGTTCTCCGGCACCGGGTCGTGGGTGGGGCCGCCGACGGTGGCGGTGTTGGTGAGATCGCCCTCGCTGCCGGGCCGGGGCACGACGGCGAGGGTGATCACCGGCGCCGCCCCGACGGGCAGGTCGTCGGCCCGGGTGCAGGTGACGTCCTGGCCCTCGATCGTGCAGGTCCAGCCGTCACCGGTGGCCCCGGTGACCTCGACGTGGTCGGGCACGGTGTCGGTCACCGTGATCGGGCCCCGGGCGGTCGACGGGCCGGCGTTGGCGACGGCCAGCGTCCACTCGGCCGGTGCCCCGACGAGGAAGTCGCCGGTGTGGGCCTTGGCCACCGACAGGTCGGCGACCGGGTCGACCTGCGTCTCGTCGCTGTCGGTGTCGTTCTCGGGGTCGTCGTCGACGGCCGGGCCGCTGACGGTGGCCGTGTTGGTCACGGTGCCCTCGGCCGCGGTGCCGACGTCGACGGTGATCGCCACCGTGGTGGTGCCGTCGACCGGGAGGTCGTCACCGTCACGGGTGCAGGTGACCTCCTGGCCCACCGCCGAGCACGACCAGCCGTCACCGACGGCCGAGGCGAACGACAGGCCCACGGGCAGGTCGTCGACGATCACCAGCGGTCCCGGCGTCGGGGTCGGGCCGTGGTTGGTGACGGTCAGCTCGTAGGTGCCGGGCGTGCCCACCTGGAAGGTCCCGGTGTGGGTCTTGGCCAGCTCGAGGTCGGCGCGGGGCCGCACGGTGGTGGGGTCGTCGTCGGTGTTGTTCTCGGTGACGACCTCGTTGACCTCGGGGGGAGGGGCCACGGTGGCCGTGTTGACCACCGACGGGTAGGCCCCGGGGAGCACGTCGACCTCGACGGCGATCACCGGGAACGACCCGCCGGCGGCGACGGTGTCGTCGCTGGTGCAGGTGACGTCCTGGCCGGCGATCGTGCACGACCAGTCGGTGCCGGAGGCCGCCGTGGGCGTCAGGCCCGAGGGCAGCGTGTCGGTCACGGTGACCGTGCCGGCGCTGGCCGACGGGCCGTCGTTGGCCACGTCGATCAGGTAGGTCCCGGTGGCGCCGACGAGCAGGTCACCGGTGTGGTGCTTGTCGATCACCAGGTCGACCGTGGGGGTCGACGGATCGTCGGTGCCCGAGGTGTTGTCCTCGGGGTCCGGGTCGAGGGTCGGGCTCGTCACCGCGGCCGTGTTGACCACGTCGGGGTCGACGGTGGCGTCGACCGCGACGGTGATGGTCACGGCCGAGGTGCGGTCGGCGGCGAAGGCCTCGTCCAGGGTGCAGGTGACGTCCTGGCCGTCGGCCTCACAGGTCCAGTCGTCGTCCGAGGACGACGAGACGTAGGTGAGGCCGGTCGGGAGCGTGTCGGTGACGACGATCGGGGCGGCGGCGGCCGACGGGCCGTCGTTGTGCACGGTGAAGGTGAACGTGCCCTCCTCGCCGACCACGAACGAGCCGCCCGAGGTCTTCACCAGCGAGAGGTCGGCGGCCGGCGTGATGTCGGTCGGGTCCTCGTCGGTGTCGTTCTCCTCGACCGGGTCGTGGGTCTCACCGGGGGTGACGGTGGCGGTGTTGGTGACGCCGCCCTCGGCCGCGGTGCCCACGGCGACGGTGATCCCGATCGGGGGGAGCGACGAGCCGGCGGCGACGGTGCCGACCCAGGTGCACGTCACCGTCTGGCCGACGGTGCCGCAGTCCCACCCGGTGGCGTCGACGCCCACGGGGGTGAGCCCGTCGGGGAGCGTGTCGGTCACGGTGATCGGCGCCGAGGCGGATCCGACGGCGGGCGACGGGCCCTGGTTGGCCACGCCGATGGTGTAGGTGCCCTCCTCACCGACGACGAAGGCGCTGGCCGCGTGGCTCTTGGCGATCACCAGGTCGGCGAGGTGCCGGGCGGTGACCGTGGCCGTGTCGGTGTTGTCGCTCTCGTCGGTCTCGTAGGTGGCGGCGCCGACGGTGGCCGTGTTGACCAGGGTGGTCTCGGCGGTGGGGTCGACGGTGGCGGTGACCACCAGCTCGGGGAGCGTGTCCCCGTTGGCCAGCGGGCCGGCCGCGGTGCAGGTCACCACCAGGCCGGCGGTCGTGCACGACCAGCCGTCACCCGAGGCGCTGACGGGCGTCAGGCCGGCCGGGAGCGTGTCGGTCACGACGATCGGCCCCTCGGCGGCGTTGGGCCCGTCGTTGCCGACGGTGATGCGGAAGGTGGCCGTGTCGGTGGCGTCGAGGGTGTCGTCGTCCACCGTCTTGCTCAGGGCCAGGTCGGCCTCCTGGCGGTAGCCGAAGTCGACGTCGGTGCGGTCCTCGCCGGGGGCGAGGGTGGCGACGGCGGTCGACGGGGTGCCCACGCCGTCGAGGTCACCGGTGGGGATCAACCCGCCGGGGACGTCGGTGACGGTGGCCCGGTACGACCCGGGCGGGAGGGCGGTGAAGAGGTAGGCGCCGTCGGGCCCGGTGGTGACCGAGCCGATGGTGACGTCGCCGTCGGGGCCGGTCCAGACCAGGGTGACGGTGGCGCCCTCGATGCCGGGCTCGCCGGCGTCCTGGGTGCCGTCGCCGTCGAGGTCCTCCCAGACCCGGTCGCCGAGCGAGCCGGTGCCGACGAGGCCGGCGTCGACCGTGAGGTCCTGCTGGCCGCTGACGAGGGTGACCGGATCGGTCTCGCCGGTCGGGCCGGCGTCGGAGTCGAGGGCGCCGTCGCCGCCCTGGCCGGCGGTGGTCGGGGCGGTGCCGGACGGGGCGGTGAAGCGCACGGTGTAGGTGCCGGGCGCCAGGTTCTCGAACCGGTACTCGCCGTCGGCGTCGGTGGTGGTCGTGTCGACCACGTCACCGTCGAGGAGCAGCTCGACGGTGACCCCGGGGGTGCCGGGCTCGCCGGCGTCCTGGATCCCGTCGGAGTCGAGGTCGAACCACACCCGGTCGCCGAGGGCGGCGGTGCTGTAGAGCCCGGCGTCGACGTCGAGGTCATCGGTCCCCGAGGTCAGGGCGATGGGCCCGGTGCGGCCGGTGGCCGGGTCGGGATCGGAGTCGAGCGCCCCGTCGGTGCCGGCGCCGGCCGGGCTGAGGAGCAGCCCCGACGGCGGGGTGAACCCGACGACGTAGGTGCCGGGGGCGAGGTCGGTGAACAGGTAGGCGCCGTCCTCGTCGGTGGTGGTCGTGTCGACGACGGTGGTGCCGTCGGGGCCGTAGAGCGTGACGGTCACGCCCTCGACACCGGGCTCACCGGCGTCCTGGACGCCGTCGCCGTCGACGTCCTCCCAGACCCGGTCGCCGAGCGAGACGAGGGTGACGAAGCCGGCGTCGACGGTCAGGTCCTCGGCCCCGGGGGCGAGGGTGATCGTCCCGGTGCGGCCGGTGGTGACCGAGGCGTCGGAGTCCTCGGCGTCGTCGTCGCCCTGGTCGGCGGGGGTGGGGGTCATCCCGGCCGGGGTGGCGAAGGTGACGACGTAGTCCCCCGGCGGGAGGGCGGTGAAGAGGTACGCACCGCCGGGGCCGGTGGTGGTCGAGCCGAGCTCGACGGCGCCGTCGGGACCGGTCCAGGTCAGGGTGACGGTGACGCCCTCGATGCCGGGCTCGCCGGCGTCCTGGATGCCGTCGCCGTCGAGGTCCTCCCAGACGCGGTCGCCGAGCGAGCCGGTGCCGACCAGCCCGGCGTCGACGGTCCGGTCCTCCTGCCCGCTGGCGATGGTGACCGGACCGGTCGTCCCCGTCGCCGGGTCGGCGTCGGAGTCGGTGGCGGGGTCGCCGCCCTGGCCGGCGGCGGTCAGCGCGGTGCCCGCCGGGGCGGTGAACCGGACGGTGTAGGTGCCGGGGGCCAGGTCGGTGAACAGGTACAGGCCGTCGGTGCCGGTGGTGGTCGTGTCGACCACGGTGGTGCCCGACAGCAGCTCGACGGTGACGCCGGAGGCGCCGGGCTCGCCGGCGTCCTGGACTCCGTCGCCGTCGAGGTCGAACCACACCCGGTCGCCGAGGGCGGCGGCGGTGTAGACGCCGGCGTCGACGGTCAGGTCGTCCTCCCCCGAGACCAGGGCGATGGGCCCGGTGCGGCCGGTGGCCGGGTCGGCGTCGGAGTCGGCGGCGTCGTCACCGCCGGCGTTCGCCACCGTGAGCAGGGCGTCGCCGGTGGGGGCGAAGCCGACCACGTAGGTGCCGGGGGTGAGGTCCTCGAAGAGGTACTCACCGTCGGGGCCGGTGGTGGTCGTGTCGATGACGGTGGTGCCGTCGGGGCCGTAGAGGGTGACGGTGACGCCCTCGACGCCGGGCTCGCCGGCGTCCTGGGTGCCGTCGCCGTCGACGTCCTCCCACACCCGGTCGCCGAGCGAGACGAGCGTATAGAAGCCGGCGTCGATCGTCAGGTCCTCCTCGCCGGCGGCGAGGGTGGTGACGGGCGAGCGCCCGGCGCTGGCGTCGGAGTCGGCGGCGTCGTCACCGCCCTGGTCGGCCGGCGTCGGGGTCATCCCGGTCGGGGTGGCGAAGCCGACCACGTAGTCGCCGGCGGCCAGCAGGTCGAAGCGGTACCCGCCGTCGGGGCCGGTGGTGGTCGTGTCGATGACGGTGGTGCCGTCGGCGGCGTAGAGGGTGACCTCGACGCCCTCGATGCCGGGCTCGCCGGCGTCCTGGACGCCGTCGCCGTCGAGGTCCTCCCACACCCGGTCGCCGAGCGCGGCGCCGGTCAGGTCGACCTCGTCGGTGTCGTCGTCGGTGTACGGGCCGTCGTCGTTGGCCTCGTTGCCGTCGGCGTCGTCACCGGTCACCACGACCTCGTTGACGTTGGTGGCGTTGTCGCGGGCGGCCATCAGCGGCGTGGCCGAGAAGGTGATGGCCAGGCTGGTGCCGGCGGGCAGGTCGGCCACGTCGGTCCACGTGAGGTCGGGACCGGTCGGGTCGGCCAGCGGGGCGGCGGGGCCGCCGCCGATCGAGAGCGAGGCCGAGCCGGCCACGTACTCCCAGCCGGCGGGCAGGGTGTCGACCACGTCGACGGCGAAGGCGTCGGCCACCGACGAGGCGTTGGTGACGGTGAGCGTCCACGGGAACGGGGCGCTGATCACGGGGTCACCGGTCGAGGTCTTCACCACCTGGAGCTGGGGGAAGGCGGGGGTCACGGTGACCGTGTCGTCCGGGCCCTCGTACTCCCGGTAGGGGCGGTCGGGGTCGGCCTGGCGCTCGGCCGCGGCCACGCCGTAGGACGACGTGATCTCGGCCGTGTTGACCAGCGTGTCGCCGGCGCCGAGGCCGGCCGAGTCGGCGATCGTGCCCTTGTAGGTCAGGGCCGGGGTCGAGGCGCCGGGGGCAAAGGGGCCGGCGAGGGTCCAGGTGATGGTGCCGGCGACCTCGTCGTAGGTGCCGCCGTGGGAGATCGTCGCCTCGTCGAGGACCAGGTCGGCGGGCAGGGTGTCGACGATCGTCAGGTCGTGGGCGGCCGAGACGGTGGCGCCGGTCGCGTTGGTGGCGACGACGGTGTAGGTCAGGACCTCGTCGACGTCCGCGCCGCGGGCGTCGCTGTCGCCGGCCTGGCCGGCCACGTCCTTGTCGATGGCCAGGTCGGGCTCGACCACGGTCACGGTGGCGACGGCCGGGGGCGTCGTCCCCTCGTCGCGGTCGCTCGGGTCGGGCACCTCGGTCGGCGTCCCGGTCTCGCCGTCCTCGACGTTCCAGTGGAGCCCGGCGGTGTTGTCGAGCGTGTCGCCGGCGACGACGTCGTCGCCGTCCTCGTAGGCCGCGCCCACCAGGGCGGTGTAGGTCAGGGTGACCGGCCGGGGGACCGGGGCGGTGGCGATGTCGCCGAACGACCAGCCCACCCGGGTGCGGCCGGCGGTCGGGGTGTCGGCGTCGGGGCCGAGCTCGGCGGCCGCCGCGCACAGGCCGGCACCGCCGTCGGTGCAGGTGCCGTGGTCGACGAAGACGAGGCCGTCGTCGAGCGTGTCGACCACGACCACGTCGTAGAGCTCGACGTTGGCCGGGATGGTCAGGTCGATCGTGTAGGTGGCCACCTCGCCGATGGTGCGGGTGGTCGGGGTGACGGTCTTGGTGAGGGGCGGGTCGACCACGCCGACGTCGCTCTGGTCGTCGGTGGAGTAGGTCCGCTCGGTGCCCTGCGGGTCGCCGGGCGGCATCGACGTCGAGTCGACGGTGACCTCGTTGGTGTAGGTGGTGCCGGCGACGACGGCGTCGTCGACCAGCACGTCGTACTCGCGGGTGACCGAGGCGCCGGGCGCCAGGGTCGGGATGGTCCAGGTGATCGTCTGGGGCGGGCCGGCGGCGAAGGTGCCGCCCCCGGTGATGCCGGTGGGGGCGGTGGTGGTGAGGCCGGCGGGCAGGACGTCGGTGACCACCAGGTCGTTGGCCGTCGACACGCGCGAGGCCGACGAGTTGGTGATCGTCACCGTGTAGTGGACGGTGTCGCCACCGGCGATCGGGCCGCCGCCGTTGGTCTTGGCCACGCTGACCACGGGCTCGACGACGCTCACGCTCGTCTGGTTGGAGGTGACGGTCGGGACCGCGTCGCCCAACGAGTCGTCGGCGGTGAGGGTGGCCTGGTTGGTGATCCCACCGGAGGTGCGGGTGTTGGCCGCCTCGGCGTCGATGGTGGCGTCGAAGACGAGGGTGAAGACGTCGTCACCGGAGCCGGCGGGGTTGTCGTAGGCGTCGGGGAACGTCAGCTGGATGTCCGACCAGGCGAAGCCGGTGGGCGGCGGGTCGCCGACCCCGTCGTCGACGAAGGTGGACCCGTCGGGGAAGGTGACCGTCGCGGTGCCGTCGACGTAGGTGTGGCGGCCGTTGACCACGTCGGTCAGGACGGCGTCGTAGACCGACGAGCCGGCGGGCACGGTGAGGGTCACCGTGTAGCGGACGGTCTCGCCGATGGTGGCCTGGGCGCCGGCGTCGTTGCCGGGCTGGTTCGTCAGCGAGGCGACGGCCTTGGTGACGGTGGCGTCGACGATGTCGACGGCGGCGTCATCGTCGATCGGGCCGACGTTGGCGTCGTCCTCCTCGGTCGGGTCGATGTTGTCCGAGGGGATGTAGACGACGCGGTCGCCGAGGTTGGTCTCGGTCTCGTAGCGACGGACGCCGGCCTCGTTGTGGAGGGTGTCGCCGGCGGCCACCGGCTCGGCGGCCGTGCCGCCGTCGGGCATGGTGACCGTGTAGGTCACCGAGGCGCTGGCGCCGGGGGCGATCGGGCCCGGGATCTCCCAGGCGATGCGGTCGGAACCGGTCAGGGTGGTGCAGGCGCCGCCGCCGCTGATGGCGGAGACGTCGTCGCAGCCGACCTCGGGGGGCAGGACGTCCCACACCTCGACGTCGAGGGCGGGCTCGTTGCCGCTGTTGGTGACGGTGACCGTGTAGTCGACGTCGTCACCCTGGCGGACGGGGGCGGCGGCGTCCTCGGTCTTGGCGATCGAGAGGATGGGGGCGGCGACCTGGAAGGTGACGTCGTCGCGCAGCGGCACGACGGTGCCCCCGGTGTTGGCGCCCGAGAACTTCATCAGGTTCTCGACCAGGTCGTAGGCGTTGCCCCGGGCCGGGTCGTCGTCGGCGGTGACGGCGAAGGCCACGTCGAAGGCCTCGCCGGGGTTGACGTAGCAGTCCTCGGACTCGGGGTCGCAGGGGTCGCCGGCGGCGTCGGTGCCGAGGCGCCAGGTGAGGAGGCGGTCGTCGAGCGTCGGGTCGCCGGCCACGATGTCCACGGTGTTGCCGGGCAGGGCCGTGGCCGAGCCGCCGACGTAGGTGGTGTTGGGCGGCAGGAAGTCGCCGACGGTGGCGTTGCGGGTGTGGAGGTGGGGGCTGAAGGTGACGGTGAGCCGGTAGCAGAGCCGGTCCCCGAGGGCGAACGACAGGGTGTCGGTGGTGGCCCAGTCGACGTCGGCGTCGCACTCGCCGTCGGCGTCGGGGGCGCCGATCTGCTTGCTGATCGCGGAGTACTCGGCCTCCTGGTCGGCGCCCGACTCGTCGGGCACGACCTCGCCGTCGGGACGGTCGCCGTCGATCGGCGCCTCGCCCTCGGTGCAGTCGACGTCGCCGTTCCCGCAGATGCGCGAGGCGGCGCCCTCCAGGGCGACCTCGTTGGTCCAGCCGTCGCGGCCGACGACCGGCGTCGTGTCCTCGCCGTTCGCCTGGTAGTGCTGCCGCGTGTGGGTCGGGAGGGTGATGGTGAACGACCCGCTGGCGCCCATGGCGGCCAGCTCCGGGGTCGACGAGCCGTCGAAGGTGACGGTCCAGGTGCCGTCGGCGTTCTCCACCGGCGGCGTGGTGGTGCTGTACGGGGTCGAGGGCGCCGGGGTGCCGGGGAGCACGTCGGCGTTGCACTCGTCGCGCCCGGCCGGCTCGGTGGTGTCGAAGTCGGTGCCGGGGGCGAGCGGGCAGAGGCCGTTGGGCAGCGTCTCGGTGACGACGATGTCGGCCAGCCGGCGGTACTCCGAGGTCTCGATCAGCAGGTCCCAGGACACGACCTGGTCCTGCTCGATCTCGCCGGTGCTCGACGACTTGTGGATCGAGAGGTCCTCGGCGGTGCGGGTCAGGTCGTCGGTGACCGTGGTGGTGGCGGGGCCGCCGGCGAAGACGGCGCCCTGGTAGGTGCCGGTGGCGGCGACGAGGTTGGTCAGCTCCTGCTCGTCGGTCGTCTCGGGGCCGGAGTTGTTGTCGAGGTTGGCGGCCTGCTGGCCGGTGGTCGGCGGCTCGCCGTTCGACCAGGTGAGGGTGTTCTCGCGGATCGGGATGCCGGCGGCGTAGCGGATCACCAGCTCCTGGCCGGCGGCCAGGGTGCCGAGGCCCGTCCACTGGACGTGGGTGTGGACGCCCTCGTCGAGCGGGCCGTCGCCGTCGGGGTCGACCAGCTCGGTGTCGACGAAGGTCGGGGTGATGCAGTCGGCGGGGGTGGCGGTGGCGGTGAGCGGGGCGGCGCCGGGGTACTCGAGCGGGCTGCCCGGGTTGGTCGGGGCGTCGGTGGTGTTGTCGACGGCGCCGCAGCCGAGGAGCTCGAGGCCGGCGGGGAGCCAGTCCTCGACCACGAAGCCGGCGGTCGGGTTGACCCCGTTGTTGGTGATCGTGACGGTGTAGGTCGTGGCGTGGTCGTGGAGGCCGCGGAGGATCTCGCCCTCGGCGTTGGGCTCGTCCTTCTCGACCTCGAAGGGCACCAGGAGGGTGCTGTCGGTCGCCTCGGCCCACCCGGTGTGGCTGGCCGGGCCGGTGATCGGGGTGCCGGTCAGCGGGTCGAAGTCGGGGACGAAGCGGGGATCGCTGTTGACGTAGGCGCCGACCGAGTGGGTGTAGGTCTCGCCCACGCACAGGGTCGCCCCGGCGCAGCTGACCGACGGCGACGTCGAGGTCAGGTGGGTGACGTCGTAGGCCAGCGTGACGGAGTTGGCCGGGGCCAGGTCGGCCAGGTTCGTCCACAGCAGCGTGGTCGAGCCGGTCGTCGGCCGGTCGGGGAGCACGACGGGCTCGGCGATCGTGGCCGAACCGGGCACGTAGGCGATGCCGGGGGGCAGGACCTCGCGGAACGACAGGTTGTACCCCCACGTGCCCGTGTCGTTGGAGGCCGTCGCCTCGACCGTCGCCGTCTCGCCGTAGAGGAGCTCCTCCGGGGCGTCGACGACGAGGTCGATGTCGGGCGTGCCGGCCGCCGCCGCCGGCGGGGGCGGGTCGAGCACGAGGAAGGCGAGGGCCACCAGGGTGACGGCCAGGACGGCAGCGACGGTGCGACGCAGCGGCCCGGCGACCGGGCGCGTGTGATGGGGGTGGTGCAGGGGGGTCTCCACGACCGCTCGGTCGGGCCGCGCCCACCCCGGCGTGAGCGGCGGGCCGGTCCCGGACCCCGGGGGACCACCCGATCGGGCGATGCGCGTGCCGCCGCGGGCCGGGAAGGCCGCGCCGGACATGGGCCCTGACCAGGGACGATGCCGCAACGGCGGCGGTGCGGTGGACCCACCCGGTCCGGTCCCCGGCCGCCGTGGACAACATGTGAAGGATGCACGGGTGCATCGGCCCTCTGACCTACCTTTCGGGTGGGCCGGCCGCACCCCCCGCTGCCGCCGCCGGCCCGTGGATCCGTCGCGCCCCTGGCCGGGCGCGGGCCGATCCCGCGGCGACGACGCGAACGACGAGGACGCAGTGCAGGACAGAGGTGCCGCAGGCGCCACCCGGAGGACCGCCCCGGAGGAGCCGCGGCCGCCGGCGGCCACCGGGGCGCACCCCAGCGGGCGGGGGGCCCGGCGGCGCTACCTCGAGGTGGCCACCGAGGTGGCCGCCAAGGTCCGCCCCGGCGTCGGGCGCTCCTACCTCGCCGCCGCCGTCGAGCTGGCCGACCTGGTCGAGCGGCTGGGCCGGTCGCGCAGCAGCCTCTACCGGCTCTGGCCCTCGCAGCACGACTTCTGGCACGACCTCACCCTCCACCTCGTCTTCCAGAACGACTACCTGAAGCCCGACGAGTGGCTGCCGTGGGACGTCAGCAAGCTCCCCGTCGACGTGGCCCCCCAGCGGGACCCGGCGGCCGACACCGAGCTGGTCCGCGTGACCCTCGGGCTGATCCAGGACTGGACCCTCCAGGACCCGTGGATCCAGGTCCGCAGCGCCCTGCTCGGCTACGCCGACGTGCCCGAGGTGGCCGAGGCCCGGCGCCGGGTCGAGGCCCGGCGCATCCGCCACCTGGCCGCCCGGACCGCCGCCGTCCTCGCCCTCAGCGGGGCCGGCGTGGCCGCACCGCTGCAGGCGATCGACGTGGCCACCGGGGTGTGGTGCCTCGGGGACGGCTTCGCCGTCCTGAACCGGTCGCGCCCCTCGATCGGGACCCGGGTGGTGGAGCTCGACCGGGGTCTCGGGCCCCGCCCGTGGGGGCTGTTCGCCTACGCCGCCGGCCACGCCCTCACCGCCATGGCCGACCCCGACGCCGGCCCGGCGGTGGTCGACCCCGACCCCGGTCCCACCCCCGCCGCCCTCTACGACGAGGTCTCGGCCCGGTGGACCGAGTCCCAGCGCGACGCCCTGCGCGAGGCCACGGCGCTGTTCCTCGAACGCCTCGGCCCGCCCGTCCCGGGGGCGCACGCCGAACCACCTGCGGGCGGGGAGATCCGCTCGCTCGGCCACGTCACCGTCGCCGACGTGGCCCGGCAGGCGGGGGTCAGCCGGCGCTCGGTCTACAACCACTGGTCGTCGTCGGAGGACCTGCGGCTCGACCTGCTCCGCTGGCTGCTGGCCGCCGAGCGGAACCGCTACGTCGCCGGGCTCGACCGGGTGGTGGCCAGCCCGCCGCGCGCCGAGCGGGCGCGGGTCGACGCCGTGCTCGCCGCCCTCCTCGTCCACCCGGCCCCGAACCGGATCCCGATCCCCCACCTCCCGCTGGCCTTCCTCGCCGAGGCCGACCACCCAGCGGTGCGACCGGTGCTCGAGCGGGGCCACGCCGAGATGGTGACGGCGGTGGCCTCCCGGGTCGACCGCCTCTGGCCCACGGACCGCCGGGCCACCGGTGCCGACCTCGACACCGAGGACCTGGCCGTCCTCCTCCTCTCCCTGGTGACGGGGGCCAACCGCCTCCGCCGCATCGTCCCCCAGGCCCTCTGGCGCGCCGATCGCACCCTCCAGAGCCCGCCCGCCCTCGTGGCCACGCTCGACCCGCTGGTCACCTCGACCCCTCGGACCGAGGTCTAGACAGGGCGGGTGGACGTCGAGACCGTGCGGTGCCTGCTGCGGGAGCAGGTGCCGGCGGTGGCGGGGCTGGCGGTGCGCAGCACTGGCTGCCGGTCCCCGCCCGCCACCTGCCGGTGCCGATCCCGACGCCGGTGGCCCCCGGCCGGCCCGGGTGCGGGTTCGGCCGGCTGGTCGGTCCTCCGGTGGGTCCCGAGCGAGACCGTGGG
Source organism: Iamia sp. (assembly GCA_035765045.1). Classification (GTDB taxonomy): domain Bacteria; phylum Actinomycetota; class Acidimicrobiia; order Acidimicrobiales; family Iamiaceae; genus Iamia. The sequence goes on from DASTYI010000034.1 coordinate 28,358, forward strand.
ACGGGGCCGGGTGGTGGACCTCGACCGCCTGGCCGACGACGTGGCCGGGTTCCTCGCCGCCTCCAGCGGGCCGCGGCCCGGCGGTGTGGGCCCACGGGACCTGACCGGGTCGTGCGACCTGGCCCTGGCCTGGACGCTCTTCGACGGGTCGCGCCGGGCGCGGTTCCGCACGGCCGTCGGCGCCGACGACGCCACCTGGGCCCGGGCCCGGGGGTGGGCGCTGTGGAAGGCGGTCAAGGGGCTGGCCGAGCACCCCGAGGGTCACCCCCGCAACGACGGCACCCGGCTCGGGTGGGCGTGGCCGGCCACCGGCGGGGCTGAGTGGGAGGCTGGGGCGGTGGGGGCCGTGCGGTGGTCGGAGGACGGGTCGGTCGAGGCGCTGCGGGGCGCGCTCGGCGTGGCGGCGCCGGCGCTGGCCGGGGAGCCGATCACCCTCGGGCCGCGCCCCGACGGGAGCCCGCCGCGGTACTGGCGGGGGACGGCTCGGGTCGGCGCCGGGTGGGTGGCCAAAGTGGCCTGGTCGGCCGAGGCCGCGGCCCGGCTCGACCACGAGCGGACCATGCTGGCCCGCCTGCGGGACCTCGCCCCCGCCGTCCCGCTGCCCGAGGTGGTGGTGTCGTCGGCCGATCCGCTGCTCCTCGTCACCCGGTACGTCCCCGGCGTGCCGCTCGCCGGGCCCCTGGTGGCCACCGCCCCGCTGACGGCCGTACCCGTCCAGCTGGCCGCGGTGCTCGCCGCCCTCCACGACCCGGCGGTGCGCGACGGCCTGGCCGACGTGGCCCTGGGCGACCCCGAGCCCCAGAGCGGGACCGAGGACCTGCGCCGGCGGGTCGCCGGGCCGATCGTCACCGCTGAGCGGGCCCGGCGGGTGCGGGCCTGGTGCGACTGGGTCGACGCCGTGCTCGCCGGTCCGGCGCCCGAGCCGGTGGTGCTCCACGGCGACCTCCACGGCCACAACCTCGTCGTCAGCGAGGACGGCGGGGACCTGCGGCTCGTGGTCGACCTGGAGGAGGCCGCCCTCGGCGACCCGCACTACGACCTCCGCTACCTCGTCTCGATCCGCGCCGACCTGGCCTGGTTCGCCGCCTGCGGCCGGGCCTACGAGCGGGCGACGGGGCGCCGGCTGGAGGTCGAGCGGATCGTGGCCTGGCACGTGCGCACCGCCCTCGGCGACGTCATGTGGCGGACCGAGCGGGGCGTCGCCCTGCCCGGCGGGATGACGCCCGACGGCATCGTCGACGACATCGCCGGGCGGATGGCGGCGCTGGGGGTCGGGCCGTGACCGTGGCGGTGCGCCCGGCCCGGCCCGAGGACCACGACGCCTGGTTCGCCCTCTTCGACGCCGTGGCCGCCGAGGGCCGGTGGATCGGGGCCGAGGCGCCGCTCGACCCGGTGTGGGCCCGCCGGTCCTTCGACCGCGCCCTGACCGGCGAGCGGGCCGGGCTGCTGCTGGCCGAGGACACCGACGGCCTGCTCGTCGGCCACATCGGGCTGACGGTGGCCGCCGGGTGCGCCGAGATCGGCATGGTCGTCCGGGCCGGGCACCGCCGCCGGGGCATCGGCTCGGCCCTCTGGTCGCCGGGCTCGACTGGTGCCGGGCCCGGCCCGACGTCCACAAGGCCACCCTGTCGGTCTGGCCCCACAACACCGCCGCCCTCGCCCTGTACCGGCGGCACGGCTTCGTGGTCGAGGGCCGCCTGGCCCGCCACGTCCCCCGCCGCGACGGCACCCTCTGGGACCTCGTCCTCATGGCCCTCCCCCTCGCCCCCGAGCCCTAGGTGTGCCCCGCCAGGTCGGTGACGCGGTCGATGGACGGGCCGCCGATTGGGCCAGTGCAGGCGTGACGGAAGCCGACGTCGGCCCAGCGCTCCTCCCCGACCGTGGTCCGGTAGCCCTTTGCTGTCCCGGTCCACGCCCTCGTACGGGCCCCTATCGCCTCCCGAGGCCAAGCCTTCCGCCGTGTGGCCTGCTTCTCACGCCGAGCCGTCGGAGGGGAGCGCCTCGGGGGCTGCGGCGTAGAGCACCCGGGCTTCGCGCACGACCTCGACGCGCATCTCCGGGTGCAGCGACCGCTTCGACACGAGGTCGACCTTTCGCCCGAAGATCGCCGTCAGCTCGTCCTCCAACCGGTTCAGCGTGAAGCCGAGCCCGACCCCGGGCTTGAGCCTGTACAGCAGGTCGACGTCGCTGTCCGCCGCCGCCTCCCCCCGAGCCACCGACCCGAACACCGCCAGCTCCTCCAGCCCGTACCGCTCGCACACCTCGGTCAGCCGCATCCGATCGACGCTCAGAGCGGGCACGGCCGGATCAGTGCCCGTCTCATCGCCTCCAGCCGCCGTCATCGGTCCGATTCGGCGAGCGCACCGAGGAGCTCACCGAGGACGTCGACGACGTCGTCGGAGCCCACGGCAGCGACTTCCGCCGCTGGCGACGACCGCAGGGTGGCGGCGGCCTGTTCGAGATCGGCGAGGTCCTCGTGCAGCGCAGCGGCGACCTGGCTCCTCAGGTGCCACAGCGCTGGGCCAAGGCCGGCGACCACGTCGTCGTGGTGGTCGAGGGCGAGTCGATAGAGATCGAAGAGGTCACCGGGTCGCTTGGTGGCACGACGCTGGGGGCGACCGAAGCGGAGGGCGTGGGTCTTGCAGGCGACGAGCGCGGCGGGCGTGGCGACACGGATCGTCGCGGTCACTCCTGCCGAGGCGACCACGAGCGGGGTGGCCGCCTCGTAGGCGTAGCGATGGGCGCAGACGAAGAGTCGATCGCCGGGGTCGGGCGCCACATCCTCGACGACAGCCGGGAGGGGCTGGGTGTCGATCACGTCGAGCTTGGTGCCGTCGATGACGATGCCGGCGGCATCACCCGATGGCTCGGCGACCCCGGCGGTCACGAGGGTTGCAGCGGTGTCTTCATTGGGATTGTCGAAGACGCCGTCGAGGTCGTTGGTGACGCGGTGCCCGCCTCCGAGGCGGACCATGACGGCGAGGCCGCCGACGAGGGCGAAGTCGAAACCCTCGAGCCGCATGATGGCGGCGAGGAGGTCGCCGGCTGCGCCTTCGAGGGCGACGACGTCGAGATCACCAGGGTCGGTCACGGAGGTCCCAGTCTCGGACGATCTCGGCCCCACGAGCCGTGTCGCCGGCGAGGGTGAGGGCGACGACCACAGGATGGGCGGCGGGGTGGCCGTCGACCTCGCTGCCGTCGGCCGAAGCTGTTGTCGCCACTGGACTCGGCGCCAGGGCGAGGCGGGCCACCGCGGCCGACGGCGTGGGAGCGACCCCCGCCGTTCGGCTGAGCCGCCGGACGGTGGCCGGATCGGCGGCGAGCAGCTCGACCGTCCCACCGGAGCCGCCGACCGGCGCCCCGAGCGCGGCCGCCGCCTGATCACCGACGACGACTACGTCCGACCTGGCGGAGGGCATCGAAGCGAGAGGCACCCAGTCGGGCCGCCAGCCGTCCACCACCGCCCAGAACAGTCCGGGCACCGCCGCTCGTCGGTCGCGGGTCAACAGGCCAGCCTCGACGAGCCGACGAACGGCGAGGGACACGCCCCCCGGGCTGGCACCGACCTCACGGGCCAGCGCCCGGACCCCACCCATCGGCTCCGGATACGCCAGCAGCGCCGACAGCGCGACCGCCGAGACGACCGCCCCGGCGAGCGGATCGGTGACCTGCCGGACCCGAGCCGGGAGAACCGGTGGCACGTCGACGTCGAGCCACGTACCCCCGTGACGGAGCTTCAGGTGCCCCCGCCGATCCAGCCACCCGGCCCCGAGCGCATCGAGACGAGCACGCTCGTTGGCCACGATCCGATCGGCGACCACGACCTCTCCCGGCGCGCCCGTCGCGTGCGACGGGCGCACGACCCTCAGCTCGACGTCGTCGCCACTGGCGAGGGTGGCATGCACCGTGTCGACCTCGACGCGTCCCGCCGTCGCAGCGCCAACCGCCAAGAGACTGTCGAGGAGCGCGTCGACATCATCACCCGAGTCCATCCGCGCAGTCTATTGCTGTTTGATCCAGATCAAACACTAAACCCCTCCTCCGAGGCACCCTGTCGAGCCGCCCACCGCTCGATCTCGGGCCAGAGCCACACGTGGGCACGCCTCAACTCAACCAGGGGGCAGGGAAGTCGACGCCCACGAAAGCCGCACCGCCGCAACGCCTTCCGCCGAAGAGGACCCTCTGGACAGGCTCGTGGCGCGGAGGGCCTCGACCCCCCAACCTTCAGATCCGTAGGCCCATCCGACCGGTCCAGCAGGTGGTGTCGAGTGCCATCGTACCTGGTCAGGTCCGGTGCGCAATCCGGCAGATGCTGTCGAGTTCAGCCTCGTGCTGGCCAGTGGAATGCCAATCAGAAGGCCAACGTGATCCTGCTAGGAAGCCTCCTAACACGCTGGGCTGCCACCGTGCCGGTTGCCGCCCAACCGAGGAACTCGAGCCGGGTTCAGAGGCCGAAACTCGAGGCTGCGACGAGCGACGACCGTCAAGGCCTGGCGTCCATATGGGCTTCCAACTTCGCCGATTCCCGCACGGCGGATTGGCGCGCCTTCCGCCCGGGACTCCCGCGAGGGGCCGACGCCGACTAAGCCAGTACCAGGTCGAGAGCGGCTGAAGGCAAAGGGATGACCTCGGCCCGTCGAAGCCGTTCGAGGATCTGTTCGTTGACCGGGCGACGAAGCCACTCGTTCTCCATCTCGAGGCGTCGCAGACTCACAGGTAGGCGTCTCTGGAACTCGCTCATCTCCGTCTCGTCGAGATCGATCGCCGCGAGGCCCGGGGCGAGGCTGGCGCAGTCGGGGATCGCAGACGTATCGAGTGGATCGTCGACTACGAGCGTGAAGTCGCCGCACCGACGGGGGTCAGAGCCGGCCCAGGTTGCGACCAGCTGGTTCAGGAGCGTGCCGCCGAAGGTCAGGTAGGTGTGGCCTCGATCGGAGGCCCGCGATGGCAGCACGTCGTCCTGGGCGAGGGGACGCAGGCTCGCCAACCGAGTCCGGAGGCCGTCAGCCCGCCCGCTCGGGTACACCTCGGCGCCGACATCGCCGGCGGCGAGCAGTACGCGGATCTGCTCGATGAGCGCAGCGTCGAGCGGGGCGCCCCGGCGGCCGAACTTCAGCTCGACGTCGGGACGACGAGTAGTGGAGCGGACCCGAATCGTGCCCGCCACGAATCCTTCGACCTCCCAACGTCTCCCGGAGAAGGCGAACACCCTCCCCTCCTGCAATCGCAGCAGGTTCGTCGCAGGCACATGGCCGAGGGTGGCATTTCCATGGACCAGTTCGATCTCACGCGAGCTGAGCGGCATGTTCGACCAGATCTGAAGGAGGCTGCGCAGCTCCCAGAGCCCTTCGGCGGCCCCGTACCGGCGATGCACCGGGTGGCGCTTGAGGACCTCACCTGCGACCAGCTCCTCCAGGATCTCCTCGACGACATCTGCGTGGAGGTGAGGCCAGGGTTCGGTGATCTCGAGGAAGTGGTTGATGCCGGTGAAGGCGCCGCCCGCTCCGTCGACGGCGGACACGAACTGCTGCGCCGCGGCGCCGTAGAGATCGAACGGGAGGGCCCAGTCCAGGGCCCCGGAGTCGATCTGCTGCAGTAGAGCCTGGAAGGTCACCAGATGCCGGAGCCCGAGCACATCATCGGGCCGAGGGGCGGGCACGACGCAGAGAGCCTGCACCGTCTGGCTTCGCCGGTTGCCACGGCCGCACCGCTGCAGGAACGACTGCCAGTCCGCAGGAGCGCCGTAGAGCACGACAAGGGTGACGTCGCCGATGTCGATGCCCAGTTCGAGGGTCGAGGTCGCCACGCACACGGCACGGTCCGACCTCTCGAACTCGTGCTCGACGCGCTCGCGCGCCTCCTTGGTGAGCGACGAGTGATGGGAGAACACAGCCTCGCCGAAGCCGGCGCCGTCCCGGATCGCGTCAGCGAGGACGTCGCACTCCCGTCGGCTGTTGACGAAGACCAACACCTTCTCCGTCTCACCGCCGAGTCGCGCGAGGCGCTCGGCGAGCTCGGCGTGGGTGACGTCGATGCGAATCCGTCGTATGAGGGTGCGGGGCGGATCGGCGTCGTCGATCACCTCGGGGTCGGTTCCGGGGCGGAAGAAGTGCCAGACGGCGAGTGGATCGGCGACCGTCGCCGACAATCCGACGGTCTGGAGCCGGCGCTCGACGAGCAGCTCCAAGCGATGGAGCGCGATGCCGAGCTGGAGCCCGCGCTGGGTGTTGGCGAGGAGGTGGATCTCGTCGAGCACGATGGCGCGGGCCCCTAGGAGTCGCGGCTCGCGAACGCTTGTCATCACGTCCAGCGACTCGGGCGTGGTGATGAGGACACCTGGGCACGATGCGCGGGCGAGGTCCTTGCGTTCTCCGTGCCGGACTCCGACGTCCAGCCCGAGGTTCTCGTAGACGGGCTCGAGTCGGCGTGCGAGGTCGTTGGCGAGTGCGCGGGTGGGCGAGATGTAGAGGATGACGACGGTCTCGCCCGCATCCAGGTCGTCGAGGTATCGCTCCGTAAGCGGCGCAGCGGCAGCCTCGGTCTTCCCCGAACCCGTTCCGGCTCGGATGAGCACGTCCGTACCGGCCAGCACCGGCGCCATCGCCTGCTCCTGGACGGACTTCAGACGCCCCCCGAACTGACCGAAGAAGGCCCGACCCACGCGGATGCCGAGGGCACTCATTCGTCGATGCGCTCGTCCAACGCGACGACGATGCCCTGGATCGCCTGCCGGATCTGGTCAGCGCTCCTGCGACGGTAGAGCCTCTCGACGAGAGCCTCGAGCTCGCGGTCGGTGTACCGGCCCTGAGCCTCCCACTCGTAGGCGCAGCCGTGGGTGGTCCGGATCGACTCGGCCAGGCCCACGAGGTCCCGCTTGCGGATCGGTGATACCTCGAATCGAGCGAGGTCGTTGAACCGCTCCACGGGGAACTCGTAGAGCATCTTGGAGTAGATGCGGTCGCGACACTTCTCGGCGAAGTCGGGCGTGACTGCAAAGTAGCTCATCCCACCGAACCTCTCGCCCGAGAACAGGCGGAAGAGGTTGACGAACGCGTCCTGCTCGAGGCCGATGTTGTTCATGTTCTGGATCACGTCCTCGAACTCATCGAAGAGCAGGACGAGGCCGCGGCGTCCGCAGAGCCGGGAGAGCACGTCGAGATCCGACAACACCGACCACGCCTGTGCGTGACCGTGCTTGCGGAAGTGGAACACACCCTCACTGAACATGGTGCGATCCGGCCGCGGATCGCGCACCGCTGGTCGGAGGCCGGCGACGAGTTGGCGGTACATCTCGCCTGGGGTGCTCTCATAGCTCCACGGCGAGGACAGCCAGTCCTTGACCAGGTCGCGAGTGGCATCGGTCGAGGCGTGGATCCACGCCCGGAGGGCGACCCACAGGCCCGGCGACTTCAGCTCGTCGGACATGTCCCACCGCCCCCCGGCGGAGATGCGTTCGTGCACGTCTCGCTGCCGTGCGTTCAGGAGGGTGGGGTCGCATGCTGCGAACGCGTCGAACAGCGTCCACGCTCCCTTGCCGCTGCTGTGGTCCACCTCGAGCTCGCGCATGACGGCGGCGGCGACCTGGTCCATCCGGTTGAAGCGGACGTTCGACCTCGAGTCGACCGTGACCAGCGCGACCGCAAACCCCTCGTCGAGGGCGAGCTCGCGGATCAGGCGGAGCAAGTGCGTCTTGCCGGCGCCGTAGTTCGCCTGGACGAGCAACGCCTCGCCGCGATGCTCGTTGGGCCGGCGAAGAGTCTCCTCCAGACGCTGGATCTCACTGGCGCGACCGACCGTGAAGCGGCGTAGGTGTCCGACTGGCGGGATGCCGGTGCGCAACGACTCGATCGCCTTTTCGGCCTCTGAGCGAGACATCCCCTCCCCCCGTCCCATCAGTCGTCGCCCATCCGTTCCAGCGCGCTGAGCGTCTCGCGGTAGGAGGCTTCGGGCTCGAGCAGCTCCACCCCCTCGAGACTGTTGTCGAGCAACTTGGTGGTCTCCTTGATGACGACGCGCCACCGGCTCGTCGCGTGGTATGGGCCGTGCTCCTCGGCGATGGTCCGGATGCGGCGACGCAGCTCAGCGACCGGGAGCAGGGCATCGCGCTCCTCCGGGTAGGCGATCTCGTACAGCTCTCGGATCTTCTCGGCAGCGTCCTCGTACACGACGGGCTCGTTCGCGTGAGCGTCGAGGTTCCAGACCTTGTCCAGTGCCTTAGGTCGGTGGTCCGGCACGTTGCCGATGCGCGCTGCGAGGGCTCCGTAGATCACCACGCCCGTCTTGGGATCGGTGAAGAACTCGGGGACCGCGGCATAGATCAAGAAGAGCCCTGGCACTTCCCCTGTTTCGTTGAGTAGATGGAGGAGGTTGTTGTGGGCTTGCTTGAGGCTTGACCGCGACATCGTGGAATGCGTCATTTCTGACTCGTCGAACAGCACGAGCAGGCCCTTGTAGCCGAGCAGCTGTATCAGCGCAGTGAGGGAGGTGAGGATGGTCCGGGCGTTCTCCTTGCCCACGACCTTCTGGACGCCGAATTCCTTGCGCATCGTGGGCCGGTGAGCCTCGCCGGCGAACCACTGCAGAAGGAGGCCCCGACGCTCCTCGAGAACAACCTCGTCGACGCTCTCGCCTGTGAAGGTGTCCCAGTAGGCCCGCACCACGCGCTTGACGTCGATGTCGATCGATGCGTCGGCAAAGAGGCGTTCGCTCATCCGCTGCGCAGCAGACGGGAGATCGCCACCCTCACCTGCCTCACGCTCGAGCACCGCCCGCAGGACGTCACCGAAGGGTGCGCTCGACGGGGAGCTCGTCGAGGGGGCGGGCGGCGCGATGTTCCGGATGATCGAGAACAGCACGAGCTCGAACCTGTTGAATGGCGTCTCCTGCGCACTGAGCTCGACGCTCGACACCAGCCATCGCTCGTCGAACGCAACCTCGGTAAGGAGGCGAAAGAAGTGGGTCTTGCCCGATCCCCACGAGCCGTGGACGAAGCGAACCTTGCCGGCAACCGGCTCGGGAGCCAGATGTCGCCGACGGACGACCCCGAGGAACTCATCCATCCCCGACGAGTAGGCGCTCGCCGAGTGCTGCGGTGGGGTTCCTCCACGCAGCTGCTCGATGATCGTGTCCGCCTCCCGGCGGCTGACCGTTGCTGATGACGTCATGACGCTCCCCCCTCGTCGAAGGTGATGTAGCCGAAGTAGCCGCTCTGCTCAAGCCCCGGTAGCAGCAGCCCCTCGGCATCGTTCTTGGTGTGGTCCAAGTGCAGGTGTTCCGCCTCGGCTACGGCCCCTGGACCAGAGGTGACGAGACGGGCGAGATCGACCGCGAACTCGTCGACGCTGAAGTCCTTGTCTCGCTTGCGCAGCTCGTTCACCAGGGATGGCATGGACACTCGCGTCGCCTCGGGGCGGGCGAGCGACTTCCACGCGTCGTGCAGTCGGCGAGCCAACGCTGGGAGATCGGTTGGTCGGTCGAAGCATCGGCGCCATGCCGCGGCGATGTTGTCGGCGAGGAGGTCGGCGTCGACGGCGACCTTCTCCTTCTTGCCGCCGCGGGTTTGCACCGTCGCCTGGCGCGTCTTGCGATCGATCGTCGCCACGAGAAACGACCTCTCGACCGTGAACTTGGGGCTCCGCGAGGAGGCATCGAGGGAGACGCCCCGCGTGTCGAGCTCGGCGGGGAGCCTGCGTGGCAGGTCGCTGATGACCTCGTCGACCTTCGGATGAAGTGCCGCGCGCAGCTCCTCGACGCGCTCGTCAACAGCAGGGTGGTGCTCGCGTAGGTAGGCACGAGCGTCCTTCGCCCGGTCAATGGTGAACAAGGCGGCACCCGGGTGTCCTGCGTCGAGTCCCTCGGTCACGCCACTGACAAGAGCCACGACCGCCCGCAGGTGCTTCTGTTCGCGCTGGAGACCCTTGATCTGCTGTTGGCGCTCTTCGATGCCCTTGTCGGCTCGACGCCCCACCGAAAGCAGGTAGGACGCGACATCGGACACGGCTGGGTCCGGGCCTTCCGGGGCGACGTCCCGCGCTCCTTCGCGCCGTTCATCTGTCATGGACGTCGTCTCCTCGGCTGGTGCACACGGGCACGGTACCGAGGCACCGCGGAGAGCTCGGCGAGGGCACCCGGTTCAAGTCGCCGAGCACACGGAGGGGAGCCATATCCGACTCCTGGAGATGAGCCAGTCATCCGGCGGCAACTGAGAGCAGGGCCTCCGGCGCTGGCCAGCGCCGGCAGGCGGCAGCGGCGAGGACGCGAGCCCTTGCGTCGATTCGATCCTCGCTCCAGTCGGGGCTGGTGGCGATGTCGTAGTTGATGACGAGCGACTTCTGCTTGGCGAATTCCGGCTGCTTCATTGACCAACCGAGGTTCGACACCTCGCGGTTGAACGTGCCGGTCACCAGGGTGAGGTTCCCGATGCGGTCCACGATCCGACGCCGTTCTTGGGCGAGCCCCGCCCACAGGGGGTCGTCGTCGTTCTGCTCCAGCGCGCCGCCATCGTGGGAGATGGGCCAGTGCTTCTCCCAAGATCCTGGCATGACGTGCTCGATCTGGAGCGAGTCGTAGTCGATCCTGGCCGGGGGCTCATGGGGATTCTCGTCTCGCACGAGCTGATCGATCGCGCCGAGCAGCAGCCTGATGCGGAACTGCGGGATCCCGTCGTAGAACTTGCGGGTGAGGAAGGCCTCCTCGACATCGTCGTCAGAGGGCCATTGCAGCACGCCTGCCTGCAAGCCGGCGACGACGGCGTCGGCGATGTCGGAGCCCTCCTGGGCGGCGACCTTCGCCTCGCGCAGCACACGGGTTAGATGCGTCCCGTATCCGCGGGTCTGCCAACCCACGAACGCACGCCGGAGCGCCCACGACTCGATCGCTCGGACCGCTCGAAGGTGCTGATCCGGGGTCAACCCATTGGCCGTCATCGTTCGCAACCAGACCAGCAGCGGCATCGCCGTGGTGATGTCGAGGGCTCGGATCCGCTCGTAGGCGGCGACGATCAGCCCATCCTCGGCGCTCGGAGGGTCGTAGACCTCTTTGTAGGCGGTCGCAAAGGTGCTCAGGTCCTTCAGCACATCCTCGGTCGGCGGCCCGTCATGGAGGTACTCGCGAGCCTCGCGGTAGAGGTGGGCAACGCTCGCCTCCGATCCCGTTGCCGCCGTCAGCCACACCGACAACAGGACGTCACGACGTCCTCGCTGAGCGTGACCACGTCCGACGGTCTCCTTCCACCATGGGTCGTCGAACTGGGCCCAGTGCTCGTCGTACAGCTTCTCGACGTCGTCCTCGCACAGCTCACCCCGCAGGAACAGGAGGTTCTTGACCAAGTCGATCGCCGAGAGCGGGGTCTGGCGCCCGTTGAGCACTTCGAAGATCACCTGAGCATCGTCATTCTCATCGAGGTCGATGACGACGAGCTTGAACAGGCTGGAGAGGGCGTCGGCGAGGGCGACCAAGCGGGAGCGATCCACAGCGCCGCCTTCGACCACCGCGTAGTCGCGCGCACTCGCAGCGAAGAACCGCCTGGCCTTTAGATACAGGTGGTCACCCGATCCCCCGTCGGCCGGCACATCGTCCCCCATTGCGATCGGCCAGAGCTTCCGATCAAGCCGACGGGGCCAGAGCTTGTAGATCTCCTCCGGACTCTCAACGACGTCGTCGGGGTTGAAGAGCATCCGCCGAACGGACTTGGTCCGCTCCGAGCCGGCTTCCGTGAGCGCGTCGACCAGGCCGCGGATCATCAACTGCACCGTCGTCAGGCGCTGCTGGCCATCGATCACCGAGCGAAGCGCGACCCCGCCCGTCGCGAACGGCAGGCTGGCGCACACGACCGCACCCAGGAAGTGCGGCGAAACGTGTTGTTCCTTCGCCTTGAGCGTTGAGCCGTCGAGACCGCTCTCGCGCACCGCGAGCAAGCGGTCTGCCGTGGTCTCGAGGTCCTCGAAGAGCAAGCGCCACTGCCCCTCCTCGGTCCACTCGTAGTCGCGCTGGAACGTCGGGATGAGATAGCGCCGCTCTGGCTTGAGGATCTCCTGCAGCGGATAGGTCTTTGCGTCCACGAATCTCCCTTCGCTAGTGGACTGCCGAGAGGTGCCCGGCGTGCGGACGCAAGCTGGCTCTCCGGCTTAGGAAGTCGATCATGGAGGCACCGCCTGGTAGAGGGTGCCGTGTTTGGTCGCCATCGTCTTCTCGATGGAGGAGGCGAGGACGTCGTCGTGGACGCGCAGGCCGAGCTCGATGTTCCGGTTCTCGGCGCTCCAGGAGAAGTTGGCGCTGGTGAGCAGCACGAGGGTGTGGTCGATGATCACGAACTTGGCGTGGCTGGTCACGGGCTGGCCGTTCGCCATGGTCGCCGAGCGGAACACGGCCGCCTTCGGCAGCTGGGCCTTGACGGCCACGGCGTCGGCAACGCCGGCGTCGACATAGACGGTGACCGAAACACCGGGGGTGTCCGAAGCCTCCCGCAGCACCGTCCACATGTGCGACGTGGTGTTGAAGTTGTAGGTCGCGCACGTGACCGACTGACGGGCACCTTGGACCAGGTCCCTGAACTCGCTGGTCAGGTAGCCGGTGCCGGCCTGGTTGTCGGGCATGGTCCAGACCGGCGTGACCTGGTGGTCGATCGACTTGGCCCCGGCGATGGCCCGCAGGATCAGCACGGCCCGCTCGGGCTCGTCGTGACCGAGCCCGGCGTCGGCGAGCAGCGTCTTCGCCCGGTCCCGGCGGGCCGGGCTGACCTCCTTCAGCGCCTGGGTCGTGCGCAGGCCGGCGCCGAGGAGGGCGGCCATCGACGAGGCCTCGACGCCGGTGAGGTAGGCGCCGAGCTCGTGGCAGGGGTCAGACGGCATCGATGCTTCCGAAGAACCCGGGCACGGTGACGCCGTCGGCGGTGGGGATGTCGAGGAGGAACCGACGGTCGAGGAACCGGTTGGCCTTCTCGCACGAGGTCTCCGAGGCGAACGAGCAGGAATGGCACGCCGCCCCGTGCAGGAAGTCCTCCGGGTCCTTTGGCGTGCGAGCCGCGCACACGGGGTCCGACGAGCAGCGCGCGGCACGGCGAAGGGCGTCGACGACGATGCCCTGGAGCCGGTCCGGCGCCGAGAGAGCGACCAGACCGCCGAGCGTTCCCTCGCTGTCGGACGCGGTGGTGCAGATGAGCACGCCGGCGGCGGGCTTCCGGGCGGCGGTGCCCTGCCAGGCGTAGACCCGCTCGGTGAGGCTGGCGGCGCCGTACCCGCACGACATGGCCATCTGTCGGATCAGCGCGTGGGCGAAGGTGTGGAGGAGCCAGTAGCGCGGGACCGGCATGCGGGTGTCGGGGTCGACCCACTTCGCCGTCTCCGAGAAGCGACGGACGAAGTTGCGGGCGTGAGCCTGCCGGTGCGCCTCCCACAGCGGCGACGCGAGGATCGTCTGCTCCCACGCCTCGACGGCGTCGAGGTCGAGCTGGAGGAAGACCCCCTCGCCTCGGTCCTCCGTGGCGGGCACCCAGCGAGGACGCCCGTCAAGGCTCAGCTTCACCAGGCGGGTGGCGAGGTCCCCGACGCGGTCCATCATGTCGAGGCGGGTGAAGCCGAGGACGGCGTTGACCTTCTTCATGCGGTCGACGGCGACCACCCGGGTGATCCGGCGGTGGAGTTCGTTGCCACGGCCGGCCTCGGTGACCATCAGGTCGCCGGCGCTCGACTGCTGGGGGAAGAGGGCCGGCTGCTGGAGGTACTCCCACTCGGGCACGAGGAGGTCGACCGGGTCCCAGCGAGCGAGCTCCTCCTGGCGTTCGGTCTCCGATCCGAGCGGGGCGCGGGCTCGCTCCACGAGGCCAGCCACCTCGTCGTCGGTCAAGCCCTCGACGTCGATCGCCTTCGCTCCGGCCAGCGCCCGGATGACCGCGACCTGGCCCTTGAACTGCTCGATCTCCCTCCCGAGCTCGACCCGGAGCCGGTCGACGATCACGTCCTTCTGCTGGGCGTCGGTGCGGGGCATCACGATGACCGACTGGGTCGACGCGAACCAGAGGTTGGAGGCGCCCATCATGATGAGCGTCGGCCGGCCCTTGCAGGCGGGATCGAAGGCGTTCAGGTGCGGATGACGTCCCCGGCACTGCGCCGGGAGCTTGTCCCGACCCGAGCGGCCTTGGGCCTCGGCCATCCCCCGCGTCGCGCCGCAGGCCGCGCAGGTGATGGTCGACCCGATGCTCTGGCCGGTGTTGGCGTCGCGCATCTTGAGATCGGGGTTCTCCACCTTCGGGCACGGCCGGCCGCGATGGACCCACAGCCGGTAGGGGAACTCGTCGACGTGGCCGTTGGCGCAGGTGAGCAGGTGCGGGGCCGGCACCGCAGGGCTCTCCTTCTTGGACGTGCTCTTCTTGGCGGCGGCGGCCGAGGCGGCCTTCTTCCCTCGTCCGGGACAGCTCTTGTGGGTGAACTGTGCCTGGTCGGGGCGGAAGGGATGGGTGTTCGTGTAGGTGAAGCGGGGGATCGGCGCCAGGAAGTCGCAGCCCGTGCACCGCAGCCACTGGGGAAAGACGCGGCCGGGGATGCCGAGGTCGTTGCCTTCGGTGCTGAACTGCCTCTGCGCCGGTTGCCAGGGGAACGGTCGAAGGGTCTCGACCTGGTTGCCGAGGTGAAGGCGCACGACCTGGAGCAGCCGAGGCTCGTCGATGGTGGGGATCGTCCCCCGTCGTGCCCAGATCGGCTCCCAGTCGTCGAGGCCGGCGGGCATGACCGAGAAGTTGGGGAGCTCCATGATGGCGCCAGGGCCGTAGGTGTAGAGGAGCGACGACGGACGGGCCGATCCGACCTTGGCCCGGTTCTTGACCTGGGTGTCCTCGGCGTCGGTGAGGGGGTCGAGGGCCTGACTCGGGTCGTGCAGCATGGCGACCGTCGTGGTGTCGGCGTCGTCGTCCTGGGTCTGGGGTGCGTCGTCGGCCATCAGTCGTCCTCCGCCGGGAAGGTCCACTCGGGAGCCCCTTCGGGAGGGAGGCTGAACAGCTTCTGATTGACCGGGCTGACGAGGATGTTGATCTCGGGCTGCACCTCGCGCATGGAGTTGGCGATGACGAACGGCGCGGCGTCGGCCCGGCCGGAGCCGGCCCGGCTGCTCTCCGGGCTGATGATGAGCGGCAGGAAGGTGTCGCTGTCGCCCACTCGCTCGTAGACGAGCTGCTTCGTCAGCTGGTTGGCGTAGGCGGTGCGCTGGCTCCACCGGTCGAGGCGGTTGACCAGGAGCTGGTGGGCGCGGTTGGTGGCCACGGGGTCGCCGCGGGTGGCCGACTCGATGCGTTCCTTGAGCCGGTCGACGAGGGACTCGACGGCCGTCTTCTGGGCGGTGATGCGCCCGGCGTTGCGTTCGGGCGATAGGCCGTCGTCGCCAGCGGCGGCCTGCACGACTCGCACGGCGCTGACGAGGATGCCGTCGATGCCCCGGTCGAGGGAGGTCGCCGAGTAGGGGGTGACCGAGAGGGCTTCGACCTGGCGGTAGAAGGTCTCGTGGTAGTGACGCATCTGCTCGAAGTGAGCCAGGTCGCGGGGGCGGGCCCAGTTGCCGAGCGTGACGACGAGCCCAGGGCGAGCGCTGGCGTCGCGGCCCACGCGGGAGGAGGCCTGGATGTACTCGGCGGTGTTCTTGGGCTGGCCCACGACGAGCATCAGCCCGAGCCGCTGGACGTCGACGCCGACCTGGAGCATCGAGGTGGCCAGGACGACGTCGAAGGGCTGAGCCTTCCGCTCCGGCAGCTTCTTGCCAGCGTCCCGAGCTTCCATCCGTGCCCGCAGGCCGGCGGTGCTGTCGATGGTGGGGTCGAACTCGAGCCCGAGCTGGTCGAGGTTGCGGCCGATCTCGGCCGAGGCGATGCGGGAGGTGAGCTCGCCGACGTTCAGGAAGCCGAAGGCGGTGCCGTTGCGGGACGGGAACCCGGAACCGAGGCGAGGGCGCTTGACCCTGGTCTGCACGTCGTCGGAGACGTAGCGGGCCATGCCGGCCAGCTCCCGGGTGGCGTTGAAGTACCCGACGAGGGTCATGTAGGGGTCGGCGGCGGCGCCGGCCTCGTCGAAGAGGAGCTGGCCGCCCGACAGCAGCACCTCGGCGACGCGGATCTCGGCGCTGGACAGGCGGACGCCCTGGGCGCTGATGGCCAGGTAGCGGCGGCCGGGGTGGTCGGCGTCGATGGGCAGGTCTCGCGAGAAGAACGTGTCGCCGACGTCGAGGACCTGGGGCGGGAAGATCTCCACCCGCCGCCCGTAGAGGCCCCGCACCTGCTCCTCGGCGTTGCGCACGGTGGCCGTCGAGGCGACGATCAGCGGGCGGACCGGCTTGCCATCGGCCGTCTCCCACGACGACAGGGTCTCGACGGCCACCTCGAAGAGGCCGACGGCGGTGCCGAGCGAGCCGGTGATGAGGTGCAGCTCGTCCTGGATGATCAGGTCGGGCGGTCGGAGCCGGTTGACCGGTCGGACCGTCGCCGACGGGTGGCCGTTGGCGGCGGGGTGGGCCTGTTGGATGTTGCAGGAGGCGTAGTCGGGGTGGACGTAGCCGTGTCGCCCGCAGCGGCGGGTGACGTACCCGAAGAGCGACGCCGCCTCGCCCTCTCGGGCCAGCCGGGCGAACTTGTCGACGGTGGCGATGACGAAGGCCGGGGTGAGCCGGTAGATCTCCTCGTCGACGGTGAGCACGGGCAGGCCCTCGGCCACGGACCCGCCCCGGGCGAACGGGCATCGGGCCAGGTCGTCACCGCAGTGGACGAAGGCCCGCCGGAGGGCATCGTCGGTGCTGACCTGGGCGGCGCCGATCGGCGTCCCGCACCAGGGGCAGCGCTGGACCTGCAGGACGGTGAGGCGATGGTTGCCGTACTCGTTCGCCTTGACCAGCTGCTGCTTGACCTCCTCGTAGCGCTTCGGCGCCACGTCGGTACCCACCCAGAGCCCGATGCGGAACGGCTCGGTGCCCCAGGTGGCCTCGTCCTCCCGGCGGGCCAGCTCCGCCGCGCACATGAGCGCGGTGGCCCTCTGGAACTGCTGGGCGGTGAGCAGGCGCAGCGTGTAGCGCATGAGGACCGAGACGCCATCGCGTCCGTCGAGCGGGCCATCGACCGACTCCACCAGGCCCTGGAGGCGGCGGATGGCGAAGGTGTAGGCGGCCAGGCCCAGGTAGGCCTCGGTCTTGCCGCCGCCGGTGGGGAAGAAGAGCAGCTCGACCCGAGAGAGCACCTTGGCGCTGCGTCCGTCGCTGGTGGGCTCGGTGAGGGCGTGCAGCTGCAACAGGATGAAGGCGAGCTGGAACGGACGCCACGAGGCCGCGTCCTCGCCCTTCGCCTCGACCGCAGCTCGGGCGTCGGCGATCGAGAGCTTCGGGTCCGAGGCCCGGTCGGCGGCGATCTGGGAGTGGATGCGCTGGTCGCGCATCACCCGGTTCATGAACTGGAAGCACCGGAGCGCATCGGGGTCGTTCGTCAGGTGGTCGAGGCCGTCCTGCAGGCGGGCCAGGGCCGCCCGGGCGTCGTCGATGACCTCGTCGGCGGTGTCGCGCAGGTGGTCGGGGAGAGTGGCCGCCTCGCGAACCTGGTCGTCGATCCACATCGAGTAGGCCGACAGCACTGGCTCGAGGCCGGCCTCGACCTCCTTCGCCGACGCCGTGGCGAGCGCGTCCATCGAGAGGAGCGCCCCGATCACGGGCTGAGCTCGCGTCTGCGCCGTCTCGGCCACGGGAAGCCAGGTGGTGGCGACCTCGGTGGCGCGCCGCGCCTTGGGGGCCGCGGTCCAGTCCGCGGAGCACGTCCGCCCGATGGCGAACTCGAGCCGGTCGCGGTACTGCAGGTCGAGCCGCCGAACCTCCTCGTCGTGCTCCCGCCAGTCGTGCTCCAGGACGTCGCGCACCGGGAGGAACGCCGCCGCGCCCCCGGCGTCGACCCGCAGGTGGGTCTGGAACATCCACATGGTCACGGGGACCGGAGTGGGGGTCTCCCGGTCGTTGCAGAGGGCGATCTCGACCAGGACCCGACCGTGCCTGGGGTCGTCGTAGCGGTCGATGCGGAGGACTACCGAGTCCTGGAGCGGGACGGCTGTCGTCCGGCCCGCTCGTAGCGAGGCCATCGTGATCGTCTTGGGGATCTCGATGGGGGTCCGCTGGTAGTGGCTGATGGGACGTCCCGCCTTGGTGACCTGCTCGGTCTCGACCGTGGCGTAGGTGCCCCAGGAGGCGGTGACGGTGAACGAGGCGAGGTCGGCGGGTACCTGGAAGCGGAGGCCCATCGAGGCCGGGATCATCAGCCCCTGGCGGGGAGCGCGGTCCTCGACGTCGTCGTCCTGGTCGTCGGCCTCGTTGTCGTCGGCGGCGAAGGCGGGGACGCCGCGGCCCTCGGCGGCCGACTCGGCGTCCTGCGGGACCTCGAAGAGATCGCCACGGTCGACGGGCTCGCGCAGCTCGGCGTCGTCGTCGCTCCCGCCGGCCGGTGGCCCGGACAGCTTCACGGGGGCGAGCAGTCCGACGAGGTACTGGCCCTTGGGGCTGAAGGGCAGGGTCTCCTCCGGTCCCCGGACGGGACCGAGGAGCTCCCGCTGGAGGATGTCGGTCAGGTTCTCCCGCACGGCGAACGAGGTGCCGTCGAGCGGGTGCCCGAGCGCGTAACCCGACGGGGGGCCGTCGGCGGTGGAGGTGCTCACTCGAACATCGCCTCGCTCCCGGGCATCTGCTTCTTGGCCCGGCTCTTGCCCTTCGGCGCCGCGCCAGATGCCGCCTCGGCCGCGGCACGGCGGTGGTTCTCCTCCAGCAGCCGGTCGAGGATCTCGACCCGGGCGGCGGGGCTCACCGTCCACCGCTCCATCTGCCGGTAGGTGTGGAACCCGTGCTCGAGCGGGATGTCGGACCACCCGTAGGCGTCCATCACAGCCTCATCGAGGTCAACGTGGATCTCCCTCATTCGCGCCACGTCCGGGTCCGATGCATCGGAGACCTCGGGATCGTTGACCAGGTTGTAGAGCTTCGTCATCCCCAGCTCTCGGCGGAGCATGATCGCCCGTCGCTCCTCGGCTAGGGAGCGTCCAGCCGACTTCAACCATGTCGTCGACGTGGGTCTCGGGAATGGCACAAAGGCATCCGACGGCGAGTAGTTCGTACTGTTGGTGCCCAGAGTCGAGCAATAGGTGACGGTCCACAGGAGATGAGCGGTGGAGGACAGGACTGCAAACAGTTCAGAGGAATCGCTGGCGAATACGATGAGCTTCTGATCAAGGACTTGATCGGTATCGACAATAGCCGGAAGAACTGTCTTGCTCACCTGTGCTATAACGATCACTTCGTCAAGGTCCCGGGTGGCAAGGCGAAGCGCTGGTCGCTTTTCAGCAAACTGCCACCACCGATTCCGAAGCGCCGCTCGGTTCACCCGCTCGCGCTCTGGGCGCACCAGCTGCTCGACGCGGCTGAAGGGAACTGCGAACTTTCGGGCCTCCCCCTCGGATCTGTCGTAGAAGTCGATCACGTGCCTGGATGCGCTGAAGTCGGGCCGTGAATTTACATCGTCACCGTTCAGATATCGCCGCACCACTTGCCGGAGTGTGTGGTCTGCGTCGAACCACTCTCTAGCCTCACGATCTTGAACGATGAAGCCCTTACCAAGTACGTAGCAACCGACAAAGGCGATTCCACCATTCTCCGAAAGCGGAATCGGTGAACCAGTCACCTCGCCGGCCGCGTCTAGGAGCGTTGAAATCGATCCGACCTGCTGCCCATTGCAGTTCGGCAATACCCCGTCACCAAGACTGATGCGGCTCGCCCAAACTACCGCATACTGCAGATTTGCCGAGATAGATGGCCACTGCCGACTCTGAACTGCCCGATGGATTTCGAATCCCTTGCTGTCGAGTTGATCCAGGCCCACGTCCCGCGTATCGCCTTGAGCGACCGTGCTTGTTGCAAGGAGACCGAAGACTCCCCTTTCGGCAAGAACGGACTGCGTTCTTAAAAAGAAGTAGGCGACGAGGTCCGCATGGCCTCGTCGTTCGCAAGCGATCTGGTTCACGAACCACTCCCGTATTCCCTCCCCAAAGGCACCCGTAAGCTTCTTGCCACCGAGGAAGGGTGGGTTGCCGATGACGGCGTCGAAGCCGCCGTGGTCGACGATGACGTCCGGGGCTTCGAGAACCCAGTGGAGGGGTTTCCAGCGTTCGTAGTCGGTGTCGACGGTTGGTGACAGGCCTCGGTCGATGTAGTCCTCGAGCGGCTTCGGGTCGGGCTGACCCGCCTTCGGGTGAGCCTTCTTGATCAAGGCACGCAGGTCGTCGTAGGCGTCGTCGAGCGGCTTGCCCGGCTTGCCGCCGAGGGGGAGGCCGGCGGCGATGATGCCGTCGGCGATCTGGCGGAGATCGGCCGTGACCCTCCCGAACTCGGCCAGCTGGCGGTTCTTGGCCGCGCTGGTGCGGGCGGGGTCGTCCTCGTCGATCTCGGTGGCCAGCCGCTCGCGGAGCTGCACCGCCTTGCGGATGGTGGGCTCGATGTCGACGTCCCAGATGTCGAACTGCCGGTCGAGCGGGACCCGGCTCGGGTCGATGTGGATCTTGCGGAGCTGGTCGAGGCTGGTGAGCCCGAGGAGCGAGTTGCCGACGAAGACCTTGTCGTCGACGAACGAGAAGGGCAGGTCACGGTCGAGCGAGACGAGCCACAGCGAGAGCTTGCACATCTCGACGGCCATCTCGTTGATGTCGGCGCCGTAGAGGCATCCGGCTACGACCTCACGGATGGCCCGGGCGTGGAGGTCGGGGCGATGGACGTTGCTGGGGTCCTCGATGGTCCAGGCCTCGACCAGCCGCTCGGCAAGGTACCGGGCAGCGGCGACCAGGAACGCTCCCGAGCCGCAGGCGATGTCGGCCACCTTGAGCGACATCAGGTCCTCCGACGAGCGGAGCTTCCAGGTCGACTCGTCGCCGGTCTGGTGCGGCCCCGGCGAGTAGCACAGCGGTTGGAGGGCGTGGAGGACAACCTCCTCGGCCAGCGACCGGGGGGTGTAGTGCGCGCCGGCGTTCTTGCGCGACGGGGTCTCCTTCACCAGGAGCCCGCCGTCGAGGACGATCAGCGGCCGGGAGCGGAGGTCGAGGCGGACCACACCGAGCCAGGGGGTGATCCGGTCGCGGAGCGCGGTGTCGTCGCCGGTGATCTGGGCCAGGGCGCTGGCCGCCGACGGGTCGGGGTCGGAGGCGATGGCCCTCGCCATCTGGGCCACGGTGGCGGGCTTGGCCGACGGCTGGGTCCCGGCCACCCAGTCGCGGATGGCCGTGGCCAGCTTCTTGGGGTCGGCGTGGGCGGCGCCGAGCTCTTCCAGCACCGCGAGCGGGATCTCCGGCTCGGAGCCCTCCTTGCCCGGGAGGCCGAGGTAGGTCTCGACGACGGCGACGCTCGTGTAGCCGAGGAGGCCCTCGTAGATGTAGCCGATCTGCTCCACGTCGATGTCGCGGAACGAGATGCGGCGCGCCTCGCCGTCGACCACGGCGACCTGCACCGACCGCAGCACGTGGAGCATCACCCGGTCGGAGACGCTGAGGCCCAGCCCGCCGCCGTCCTGGGTGGCGGTGAGGAACGGGAACCGGGTCGGGTCGAACAGGGACCCGCCGTAGGCGGGCATGCGCAGGCTCTCGAACGAGGCGCCGCGGTGGAGCGCGTGGCTGGTGGCCAGCAGCCGGTGCCAGGTGAGGGCGGTGGCGTCGAGGGACTCCTCGCCCTCGTCGGTCTGGCGGGCGAGGAGGGCGTCGAGCTCCCGGGCGATGCCGTAGCCCTGCTCGAACAGCTCACCGGCGGGCAGGAGGCCTCGCTCCTCGGCGTAGAGGAGGAAGACGGCCCGCATCATCACGGTGACGGCGGCGTCGTAGGCCTCGTGGGCGTCGGCCGGCAGCGGGGACGGCTGACCCCGGTGGCGGGCGTCGAAGGCCGACTCCGAGAAGGACTGGATCAGCAGCTCGACCGCCCGCCGGACCTGGGAGCCGAGGGCCTCGGTGATCTCCTCGGCGGCGGCCACCGACGCCGCGAACAGGGCGGGCAACCGCTCCTCGGCGGCCCCGCCGACGACGTGCTGGCGGCTGATGAGGGTGAGGAAGGCGTCGCGGGTGCGGGGCTCCTCGACCCACGTCAGGGCGTCGACGATGCCCGACGCCGTGGTCACGCCCTCACGGGCGCAGACCAGCCCCCACCACCGGCCGTCGGTGACGATGCCGACCTCGACGCCGCTGGCCCGGAGCAGGGCGTCCATCCGGTCGATCGGGGTCGCCGCCCACAGATCGTTGGGGGTCGACCGGAGCGAGTCGGTGGCGTCGACCATCAGCACGAGGGCGCCGATGCCGTCGGCCCCCTCGAGGGCGGCGTCGGGGCGGACCGACACCACGCGGTTGGGCGAGTGGGCCTCGATGCCGTCCACGCCACCCCAGCGGAGCGACTCCAGCCACCCGGCACCGTCGTGCAGGACGGTCCGCACCCAGGTGTCGCGGGCCTCCCGGAGCGCCGCGTCGGCGTCGGCTCGATCGGCGTCTGCCGCCCGGTCGAGGGCTTCCCAGGCCCGCTCGAAGTCCTTCCGGGCGTCGAGCACCAGGTCGAGCCGGTCGGGGTGGTTGGCCCGGAGGTCGGGGATGCCGTTGGGCCACACGCCCTTCAGCGCAGGGGCGGCCAGGAACGGGCCGTCGGTGTCGACCAGCTCGAGCCAGCGACGGTGGAGGTCGGTGGCGTTCGGGGTGGCCCGGCGACGCATGGTGCGGGGCATCAGTCCGACCACCCATCGGCGTCGGCCGGGGTCAGGGCGAAGACCACGGCAGCCGCGGTGGCGTGGGGCTTCACGTCGGCGTAGCGCTCGGCGATGGCCGAGACCTCACGGGCCTCCTCGGCGTCGAGCTCGGTCAGCCGGCGATCCATGGCGTCCATGTCGCGTCGGCGCTGTCGCTGCTGGTCCTCGGGGAAGAGGGTGGCCGCTGCCTCCGCCTCCGCCCGGCGCAGCTCGGCCAGGGAGTCGCGCAGGTTCGTGCGGAAGGCGTCGAAGATCCCTCGCGCCCTCTCGGTGTCGGCCTCCCGGCGGGCCACCAGCTGGTCGACGACCCGCCGGTGGTGGCTCTCGGCACGCGTGCGCATCGACTCCTCCAACCGCGCCCGCATCGGCGCGTCGGGCTCGTTCCACATTGCGCACAGTGCGGCTCGGACGGACTCGTCGGCCAGCCTCAGGCTGCCGCCGTCGAGGGCGGCATCGAGGGCGGCCTCGGCCTTCTCCTCGGCCATGGCCCGTCGCCCCCGGAGGCGCACACCGGCCAGGAACACCTCCTCGTGGAGACGGGTGCCCCCTCGGCCCACGAGCACCATGCGGGTGACGGCGGCGACGAAGGACTCGGCCAGGTCGTCGACCACGACGGCGGTGACCCGCTCGAGACGAGACGGCGTCGACCACAGAGCCTTGCGGAGGGAGCGCTGCGCCTTCTGGACGAGCGGGTGGCCCAGGTGGACGTAGACCACGCCAGGGTCCTCGGCCGCGACGGCGGGGTCGAAGGTGATCGGCCGGTTGACGCCGGGCATCAGCCGGGTGTCGAGGCCCCTGGCGGCGGCCTGCCACGCCGTGGTGCGCGGGGCGAAGCCGAAGACCTCCTGGCCCCAGGACAACGACTCGGTGCGGAGCCCGTAGAGCTCCTCGCCCGAGTCGTCCTCGAAGGGGAACAGGGGGAGCTGGTGCTCGATCCGCAGCGCGGTGTCGACCACCCGGCGGAGGTTGGCCGGTTCGAGGTGCAGCTCCGAGCGCGACGCGTCGAACCCCTGCTCCAGCTCGGTCAGGCGGGCGTTGAGCTCGATGCCGCCGGCAAGGGCCTGGGTGATGACGGCGTTGGCGTCGACCCCCTTGCCCTTCTTCCTCACCCGGGAGCGCCCGGCGAAGTGCTCCTGGATCTCTTCGCCGATGACCTGGTTGACCGATCCGAGGTCCTGCTCGACGTTGGCCACCTTGGCGGCGATACGGGCCATGAAGCTGGCGTCGCTGGCGTAGGTGGTGGCCGACGAGTCCGGGACGAAGTGGAAGACCTCGGGGACCTCGGTCTGGCCGTAGCGGTCGATGCGCCCTATGCGCTGCTCCAGCCGCGACGGGTTGAAGGGGATGTCGAAGTTGACGAGGCGGTGGCACCGGGCCTGGAGGTCGATCCCCTCGCCGGCGGCGTCGGTGGCGAGCAGCACGCGCAGGGGCTCTCGTTCGGGGTCGGCGGAGAACCTCTCGCGGATGACCTCGCGCTCCTCGGTGGGCGTCGAGCCCTGGATCACCTCGAGCACGTCGCCGTAGCCGTGCTGGACCAGCACCCGCTGGAGCCAGTCGACGGTGTGGGCGTACTCGGTGAAAACCACCACCCGGTCGTTCGTCCAACCGCCGTCGGCGGCCCGGCACACCCCCTCGAGGAAGGCGAGGAGGGCCTCGAGGCGGGCATCGGGACGGCTCTCGTAGCCGAGGCCCCAGTCGATGAGCGTCTCGAGCTCGCCCGGCTCGGCGGCCACGAGGGGGTCGGAGCCCTTCGACTCCCGGAGCCGGGTGGCCTCGTCGTGCTCCCAGAGACCCTCCTCCTCGTCGGCTTGGCCCTCGCCCAGGATGTCGTCGTAGTCGTCGTCGAGCAGGCCGCGCCCGCCCCGGGCGGCCAGGTAGTTGGCCAACGTCTGGCCGAAGGCGAACGGGCTGGAGAGGAAGCGCTTCTTCAGCAGCATCGTGACGATGTCGCCACTCGGCTTGGTGCCGTTGAGGCGGGCGCTCTTTGTGACGATGCCGTCGAGCAGCTCGAACATCTGCTGCTCGTCGTCGTCAGGCGTGAAGGTCAGGGCCTCGACCCGGCGAGGCTTGAACCCCTTGGTCGGGAGGTCGCGCTTCAGTCGACGCACGGTCACGTCGCGCAGAGCCGACTGGTCGAGCAGGGCACCACGCTGGAAGCGCCGGGAGTCGATCATCTCCAGCAGGGCGGTGAACGACTCCGGGTGGCCGTTGTGGGGCGTGGCCGACAGGAACAGCCGGTGCTCGCACATCTCGGCCAGCTCGCGCACGGCGACGGTGCGCTGGGTGTCGACGGCGTAGCCGCGCTCGCTGCCGACGGCTGTCGGGCTCGACGGGGCGACGTGGTGGGCCTCGTCGACCACGAGGATGTCGAAGGCGTACCGCCGGGCCGTCTTGGGGCTGCGGGCCTGGGCGTAGACGTCGCGCAGAAGGCGCTGGGCGCGCACCTGCGGCAACCACGCCATCGACACGATCACCCGCGGGAACATCTGGAACGGGTTGGCCTGCAGGCCGTGGGTGCGCCGAACCTCGGCCATGAGCTCGCTGTTGACGATGACGAACTCGAGCCCGAACTTGTCGCGCATCTCGTCCTGCCACTTGAGCGACAAGCTCGGCGGGCACACGACGACGGCGGTGCGCGCCCGGTGGCGGAGAAGGAGCTCCTGGATGACAAGGCCCGCCTCGATCGTCTTCCCGAGGCCCACGTCGTCGGCTAGGAGGAGGTTGGTCCGGGGTGCGCCGAGCGCCCGTCGGAGCGGCTCGAGCTGGTAGGCCTCGACGTTCACGCCCGACCAGAACGGGGCCTGGAACCGGTTGGGGTCGGCCGAGGTGACAGCACCCCAGCGCATGGCGTCGACGAACCCGGCGAGGGTCGTCGGGTCGTCGAACCGGTTCGGGTCAAGGCGGTCCGGGAGCCCCTGGGCCGGCGTCACCGAGTGACCGACCTCCAGCTCCCACACGACGCTTAGGGACTCGCCGAGTCGGTCTTCGTCGAGGGACTGGAGGTCGACGACGTGGGACAGCTGGGCGACGGCCTCGTCAGCGGGGCTCCGGGGCAGCCCTTGGGCCTGGACGTTGCCCACGGCCCACGTCGAGCCTCGCACCTGTACGACCTCCCCGGGCTCAGGCAGGCGCGGCATCGCGCTCGTCAGTGCACTCATGTGGCCCTCCCGCCCCGGTCTTCGTTTGCGGGTCGCGACCCTAGCGGCGTCCGCCCAGCCTCGCCGCCGGGGCCGTGCCGACCCATCAGGGCGGCGCTGTCAGGCGGTCTTGGTGTCGCCACCCTCGTCGACATCAGCGGTGTCTATGTCCTCCAAGCGGTCGAGGATGCTGCTGTCCTCGCCGCTCGTGGCGTCTCGAACCGACTTCTCCACCGTCTCGACATCTATGGGCTCGTCCGCGCCGGAGCTGTACTTCTCGACGAGCCATCGCCGCGGGTACGCGTGATCGGCCGCCACGATGGTGCGGCGAACCGAGTGGTAGTTGCTCCCGGCGGCGATGCCCGCCCCCAGGATCGGCACCCCCTTGGCGATGCTCCGCTTGGCGGTGTCGAGCATCAACGATCCGTAGAGCCGCAACATCATGCGGTAGAGGACGCTCTCGTTGAGGTCGGCGACGGCCCGCCGCGCCGCCAGATCCAGGGCGAGCTGTCGCACCTGGCGCAACGCCTGGGCCCTCGCAGCGTCCTCGGCGAGCACCCCGGCGAGGAGGCTCATCATCATCGCTCGTTCGGCGGGCTCCCTCGGGTCATAGCCGTAGTGGGCACCGACGTACGCTGCGCCCTGCATGCTCCCGACGGACACTGCCGCAGTGTCGGCGATGACGGAGAGGGCAACGACGCCCGCCGCCGGCAACGCACCCATGCCGCCACTTGCGGCTCCGGCTGCGGTGGCGCCTCCAGCGATGAAGCCAGCGGCAGCCCCGTGTCCTGCGGCGATGGCTGCCCGCTTCTTGGCGTTCTTCGGCGACCGCTCGTCGAGGACGAACAGATCGAGCGCTCGTAGATCCTGATAGGTCTTTGCCTCGATCGGGAGGTTCTCGGTGACCCGAGCGACGACCTTCTTCTCGGAGATGGTCTTCTCCGTCGCGTCCAGCGTCATGTCGAAACCGCCCCGGATGGCGGTTGCGAAGGCCTTCTGGAGGCCCTCGTTGCCGGGCACCTTGTCCCAGACCTCCATCGCCTTGTCAGCAACTTGGCGTCCGCGCTCCCTGACCCCCTCCGGGAGGCGCTCGAGGAGGCCTCTCGGAGTCGAAGCGCGCCATTCCTCGATGGCGTCCCAGCGCTTGGCTTCGTACGGGGTCATCCCCACGGGCTTGTCGGACATTTCGATCCTCGGATGTCGTCAGGTGGTTGTGGTCTCGATGGCCTCGCCGGCACGGGCGACGGGTTCACATGGGTCGCCGGTCCCCAAAAGGACGAGCTGGTCGCGGGCGCGGGTCATCGCCACGAAGAGCGAGCCGATCTGCATCGAGACCGATTCGGCCGCCTCAGCCGCCTCCTGACCCTCGAACCAGCGGGGGAACTCGTCCTCGCCGAGTCCGACGAGGAGCACCATCTTGAACTCGAGCCCCTTCGCCCGGTGGAAGGTGCCGACCTTGACCTGCGGCACCGATCGACCCTCGTAGCGCTTCAGGTCGATAAAGGGGACCTTGGCGCGGCCGAGGGCAGCCTCGACCTTCGACACGAGGGGGTTCGTCGCCGCGCACACGGCGATGTCGCCGAGGTCCACACCCGCGTCGCCCTCGGTCGCAGCCTCGACCAACCGGATGGCCTCGACCAGCTGGTCGTTGAGGGACCCGCATCCGATGTAGTGGGGACGGGCACCGTCCCGATCGGCATCGGCCGGGGCGTCGGCCCTCCGCTGCTCGTCCCCCAGGTCGTCGATCTCCTCGTCGCCAGCGACGGCCATGGCCGAGGCGATGATCTCGGCCGTGTTGCGGTAGTTGGTGCGCAGCACGGTGGTCCGCCCTCGGACCTCGAGGCCTGCCTGCCGCAGGGTGAACCCACCCGGGTAGATCCGCTGCGCGCCGTCGCCGACGATGAAGAGCCCGTCCGGTGGATCATCCCCCGCGCCGTTGACGAGGGCGCGGACGAGGTCCAAACCGGCGAGGGAGAGGTCCTGAGCCTCGTCGATGATGGCCGCCCGGTAGGGCGGTTCAGCGAGCGACCCGGCGATCTCCGATGCTCGGACGAGGACGTCGACGAAGTCGACGGTGCCACGGACGGCCATCTCCTCGTCCCACGCCTCCTTGAGGAGCCACACCTGCGCACGGTGCGCTGCGGTGAGTCGGGTCCGACGTCCGGTCCGGGCGACATCCAGGTAGTCGGGCAGGGAGCCGATGCGTCGGCCCTTCACCACCGCGGTGACCTCATCCCGCACGTACTGCTTGCTCAGCCCGAGCGATACAAGCGGGGTGCCGGGGGTGACGGTGGCCCTCCAGGCCTTGGCGAAGGCGGCGTCGACCGAGCGGCTGTCGACCCGTGCTGGCTGACCGGCATCCCGGCAGACCCGCGCTGCCAGCTTGTCGATGTGGATGAACTCCACCCGACCTGGCTGTGAGCCCGGCAGACGGGCGTACAGGTTCTCGAAGACCGGCGGAAGCGACTTGATGAAGGTGGTGAAGAGGATGGGACGGGGGTCATCCTCTTCATCCTCGAAGCGGCGAGCGAGGGAGGCGGCCCGGTGGAGCCCGACGACGGTCTTGCCCGTCCCAGCCGATCCGCTGACACGCGCCGGTCCGTCGTAGCGACGGTTCGCGGCCGCTCGCTGATCTGGGTGGAGGAAGACCATCCACTCCTCGATGGGCGCACTCGCGAGCTTCAGGATCTCCTCGGCCGACAAGACTTGGGACAGCCCGTTGGTCGCACCGTTGGCTGCGATCGCTCGTCGCAGTCGATCTTCCGCATCGGCTTCGGGGTCGAGCGTCTGAGCGGCGTACTGCTCCGGCGTCTTCTCGAAGAGCTCGAAGACGAGATCCATCGTCTCCTCGTCGAGTAGGTCGGCCAGGTCGCAGACGTCCGACTCATCCGCGCACGCACGTAGAGCGGCGACCTCCCGGTCGTCCAGGTGCACCTCCAGCAGCTCGGCGTCGGCCCAGTGGTCGAAGGGGCGCCGCTTCACTTCCGTCCGAGCGGTCTGCCTTCGGCCACTGGTGCCATCTGCCGCCTCCGTTGTGTCCACGACGTCGGCTGTGGGTTCGGCAAAGCCGATGTAGCCCGTCGACGGGTTCGTCAGGAATCGCCCGCGCAACGCCCGGGCGTACAGAGCATCGTGGTGATCCGTGTCGAGCGCCGTGTAGATGTTGCCCTGCTTCGACAGCAGCACCCGGACATCGCGGTTGACCCTGATCGTGTGCAGACGTCCTGAACGATCACCTTCGATCGGGTGCAAGTTGAGAGAGGAGTGGTTCGGATCCTCGGCGAACTGCTGCAGCGCGATGAGGACGCGGCGGGTCAGCGCCCCGTCGAGCTTCGTGGCCTGGCCCAGGAAGTCCGGATGCAGGACCATCTCCGGCCGAGGGAGCGTCACGATCAGATGCTCCCCGAAGGACGACCGTCGCGCGCCACCTTCCCCGCCCACCCCAGCGGACGCTCGTCAGCGCCTTCCACCATGCCGACCTCCCCGTCGCTCGGCGAACAGTACCCGCCAACTCCGCGCCTGGCTGCGAGGCGGGGGTGGTGGCACCCCATCGCGCTCACGTTCGGCGGGGCGGATAGCGGCTCAGAACAGGGTGCCTGGGCGTTTGACCTCTGGCATGTGCTGAGGCTCGATTCGGACGTCTGGGAGGAGTGGCACCTCATTGTCGAGCGCGCTTTCGGCCACCTCCATCGCAGTCGAGCCAAGGCTCTCGGCGAGCCTCGCGATGGGCACGACGATCCTGCGGCCGAGGCGGAGGCTGGGGATGGCGCCGGCGTGGACGAGCTCGTAGGCGGTGGAGCGGCCGATGCCGAGGACTTTGGCGGCTTGCTCGACGGTGAGCGTCAGGGGGTGCGGGGTGGGTTCCATGCACCCCTAGGCCTCGGACGGCACGGAATCGTCTCGCCTGTCCACCACGAATCGTGCGGGCACGATGTCGCGCAGGTTCCCCGAAGGGGAACCTGCAAGTGTGTGCCTGTCGTATCTGCTGGGTGGGTCGGCGCTGTGCGTGGTCAGGAGAGGTCGGCGGCTGAGGGGCGGGGTCGGTGGGTGAGGAGGTCGCCTAGGTATTCGGCTGCTCGGTGATCGGTGGCGGGGAGGGCGTGGGTGTAGAGGTTCAGGGTCGTCGAGATCTGGCTGTGGCCGAGGCGGTTGCTGACGGTCGAGATCGGGATGCCGCCGTCGATCAACACCGACGCCACGAAGTGGCGGAGGTCGTGCAGCCGGACGTGCTCGAGGTCGAGCGTCGCCCGGAGCCGGCCGAAGCGGTTGGTCACGACGTCCGGACGCCACGGACGACCGTCGGGCGAGCCGAACAGCAGGGCGTCCTCGGCCAGCCGCACGCCGAGGGCGAGCATCTGCTCACGCTGGCGTAACCGGTGCTGGCGCAGGAGGGCCACCGTCGCCGGGTCGAGGGCGATGCGGCGGCTCTGGTGGGTCTTGGTGTCCTTTTCCCGTAGCTCCCGGCCCAGCTGCACGACCGAGCGCCGCACGGCCAGCTCGGCTCGGTCGAGGTCGATGTCGCTCCAGCGCACCGCACACACCTCTCCCCGCCGGCACCCGGTCGCCGACTTGAGCCACAGGTAGGTGCCGAAGTCGGGGTCCTCGTCGTGGGCGGCGTCGAGGATGCGGAGCACCTGCTCGACGCTCGGCGGGACGACCTCGTCGCGGCGCTGGGGTGGAGGTGACGCGTCGATCACCGGGTTGTGGGCGATGAAGCCCCAGCGCCGGGCCTGGTCGAGCGACTGGCGCAGGACCGTGTGGCAGATCCGGACGGTCCGGGCCGACAGGCCGCGCCCGGACAGCTCGCTGTAGAGCATGTCGAGGTCCATCGCTCGGAGAGCGTCGACCTTGTGGGTGCCCAGGGCGGGGCGCACGTACTTCCGGGCGACCCACTCGTAGTTGATCATCGTCGAGGGCTCGACGGCCTGGCGCTTGACCGCGAGCCACTTGTCGATGAGCTCGTTCACCGTCATCGACGCGCTGGCGACGATGCGGCCCTCGTCGACCTCGCCGAGCAGGCGGGTCAGCGCCTTCTCGGCGTCACGCCTCGATCCGACGATGGTCCGTTGGACGTAGCGCTTCCGGCCGGACCGGTCTCGGCCGGCGTACGCCCGGATCCGAAAGCTCTTCTCGCCCCGTTGTTGGATGTGTCCTCGCATGGCTGCCTCCTCGGCTACATAGGCCGCTGGAGTGCCAAAAGGAGTGCCAAGTCGAGGGAGAAATCTCAGAGAGCGAGATCTCGATCCCCTGACCAGGGGATTTCAGCGCGCTCGGAGGGACTCGAACCCCCAACCTTCTGATCCGTAGTCAGATGCTCTATCCAATTGAGCTACGAGCGCAGGGACCGGCGAGCCTACCGGACTCAGCGGCGGTCGGACCAGAAGGATCCGCCCGCGCCGGGCGGGGGGCGGAGGAGGCGGCGCCGCAGCCAACGGCGGACGAGGGCGAAGGCCACGGCGACGGCGGCGAAGAAGGCGGCCACGGCGAGCAGCCCGGGGCCGAGGGCGTCGATGGCGTTGGCCCCGCCGCCGACGAGGAGGACGAACGGCACCAGCACGATCACGGCGACCAGGACGAGACCGGCGCGGCTGGGCGACGAGGGTTCGGGGTCGTCCCACTCGTCCCAGTCGTCCCACTCGTCCACGCCCCACGAGGCTACGGGCTCACCGGAGGCGGGCGAAGGCGTCCCGGGCGTGGCGCAGGTCCTGCCGGCGCTGCTCGAAGGTGGCGCCGACGACGAGCAGGACGAGGCCGGCGACGGCGAAGGTCACGTACCGGGGCAGGTCGACGCCGACCGGGCCGAGGTGGCGGACGGCGAGGGTGGCCACGGCCCCCGCCCCCACCGCCAGCGGGGCCTGGAGCCGGGCCGTCGCCCCCCAGACCGCTACGGCGGAGCCGACGGCGACCACGGCGACGGTCCGCACCGGGCGGGGGTCGAGCACGGCCAGGACGGTGGTGGGACCGGCGGCCGTGAGCAGGCCGATGCCGTAACGGGCCCACGATCCGAGCGGGCGTGCGGTCCGGTCCCGATCGCCGGCCACGCGCCCGACGAGCAGGGCCCATGCCGCCAGCGGCAGCGTGTAGGCCTCGACCACGGCGATCCCGGCGTCGCCGGCCTCGACCCACGCCAGCAGCACGGCGCTCGCCGTCGCCACCATCCACGCCGATCGCCGGCGGGGGCGGACGGCGGCGCCGGCCGCGGTCACGCCGACCAGGACGAGGAACGGGCTCGCCGTCGCCAGCGAACCGGTGCCGGCCCCGGCGAGGAGCGGGGCGAGGCCGAGGGTCACGGCCACCATGAGGTCGACCACGTCGGCGGCGAGCACGAGCCCTCGCCGCTCGAGCAGCACCGCCGCCGCCGACACGGCGCTCGCCGCCACCGCCACGGCCAGCAGGCCGTCGGGTCCCGATGCCCCCAGCACCCAGGCATCGAGGCCCACGCCGGCGAGCAGCACGGCCACGGCGGCACCGACCCACGCCGCGGCGTCGGGGCCCTGTCGGACCACGGCCTCGACGGCGAGACCGCCGACGGCCGCGCCGACCACGATCGTCCAGGCGACGGTCCCGGGCGCCGATCCCAGGGCGAAGGCGGTGCCGACCAGCACGGTCACCGCCGACCCGGCCAGCAGCTCGGGGTGGCGCGGACGCACCCGGATCACCAGGGCGAGCGCCACCACCACGGCGATCGACCCGACGACCGTGACCCCGACGGTCAGGCCGACCGCCACGGGCACGACGACGAGGGCGGCCAGGGCGACGAGGCCGCCGAGCGCCCGACCGACCCTCCCGTGCACGAGGGCCACCGCGCCGGCGAGCACGGCCGCCCCGGCCAGCTGGGCCACGGCCGCCCATCCCGGCGGAGCCAGGCCGGCCGTATCGAGCGCCGGGCGCAACCAGTCGGCGACGGCCACGTCGGCACCGACGCCGGGGGCGACCATGGCCCGGTCGAGGAGGGCGGCGACGAGGGCGAGCGCGGTCCGGGCGGGCACGACGGCCAGGGCCGCCCCGGCGACGAGGGCGACGCCCGTCGGGACGAGCCACGGCCGGTCCTCGTCGACCCGGTCGAGGACGCCGGACACCGTGGCCACGAGGGCGGCGGCGGCCAGGACGACGGCGACCCACCCGTCGGCCCCGAGGCCGCCGGCGCCGAGCGCCACCGCCAGCAGGAGCGGCACCACGGCCGCGCCGAGCCCGGCGCCGGTCGCGGCACGGTCCCAGCCACCGCGCCGGGCGGCGCCGAGGGCCACGCCGGCCAGGGCGACGAGGAGGACGACGGCGCCCGCCGGGCCCCGCACCGGCGTGGCCAACCAGCCGGCCAGGCCGACCGTCGTCGCCCCGGCCACGGCGAGCACCCACGCCGTCACCCCACCACCCGCCAGCACGGTGCGGGTCGGGCCTCGGCCCACGACGCTGACCAGCACGGCGGCGACGACGGCCTCCGCGGCCAGGGCGACCACGACGACCGACGGCGGGACCACACCGACGACCGCCAGCGGCACGGGCAGGAAGGCGAGACCGGCACCTGCCGCGCCGAGGGCGCGCCGCCCGATCACCCGGCCGACCCCGATCGAGGCCACCGCCAGGCCGGCCAGGACGAGCACGGCACCGACCCGCGGGCCCGGCACGTCGGGGGCGGCGCCGATCTCGACCGCGACCTGGAGGAGCGTGCCCGACGCGGCGACGATCCAGCAGGCGACGCCGCCCGCCCGGGCGACCCCCGCCTCGACGGTCCCGAGACGTCCGGTGGCAGCCAAGGCGACCACCGCCTGCGTCGCCGTCACCGCAAGCGTCACCTCCACCGACCCGGAGCCGGCCGCCAGCAAGAGGCCCGGGAGGAACGCCACCGCCGCCCCGACGCCCCCGATGACGGCCACCCGGGGGCGGAGCCGGGCGACGACGATCGACGCCACGGCCAGGGCGGCGAGGACGAGCGCCGGACCGGTGGGCGGACCGCCGTCGGCCAGCCGACCGAGCGCCAGGGCCAGGAGCCCCGTCGCCGCGGCCATCCACCCGATCCCCCCGCCAGCGGCGGCCACCACCCGCTCGCCACCGCTCGCCCGGCGGTCGCCCGCCCACCCGAGGGCCACGACACCCTCGACGGCGAGGACGGCCAGCACGAGGAGGGCCGATCCGGACCCGCTCGCCAGCAGCAGCGCCGGGACGAGCGCCAGCGCCAGGCCGGCGCCACCGACGACGTCGACCGATCGACCGGTGCCGAGCCGGCGGGCGCCCACGATCGAGGTGAGGGCCAGCCCGGCCAGGACGGCTGCCGGTCCGACCGGGTGGGCGACGGGGTCGACGGCGAGCCCGGCCCCGGCGAGGGCCAGCGCGCCCCCGACCGCCGCGCCCCAGGAGACGGTGGCGCCGACCAAGGCCACCGGTCGCTCCGAGCGGGACCCGCCGAGCCGGGCGGCGACGACACCCCCGATCCCGGCCTGGAGGGCGAGGGCGGCGACCGCCGCCAGGGGCCGGCCGCCCGAGGCCGCCACCACCAGCGGGGTGAAGGCGAGCGCCCCGCCGGCGAGGACCGGTACCCGGATGCCGCTCCACCGACCGACGGCGACCAGACCGGCGGACACCACGGCGATGCCGACGGCCACGACCCACCGATCGGCGACGATGCCGTCGAGCCCGACCCGGCCGACCTGGACGTCGGCCAGCCCCAGCGCCACGCCGACGGCGCCGAGCGACTCGGCGGTGGCCACGAGCCCTCGACGCCG
This sequence comes from Iamia sp., assembly GCA_035765045.1. Taxonomy (GTDB): domain Bacteria; phylum Actinomycetota; class Acidimicrobiia; order Acidimicrobiales; family Iamiaceae; genus Iamia. The sequence goes on from DASTYI010000034.1 coordinate 62,968, forward strand.
GCAGGCGACGGCCGCACCGAGGACGACCCCGGTGAGCGCCACGACCAGGGCGCCCTGCGCCCACGCCGCCAGGGCCGACCAGGACACGGCGGCGAACACCGCCACCGCGGCGACCAGGCTCAACGCCCCCAGCCCGACCAGCACCTCCGCCGCCGTGAACGACGGTCGTGACCGGGACCCCGAGGGCGCGGCCGGGAGGGGCGGTGCCTGACCCGGTCCGCCGTCCGGGTCAGGCACCGGGCCGCTCGCGGACGGATCGCTGGGTGGCGGGTCCGCAGGGGCCTCGGCCGACACCGGTTGCCGGCGGGCTGCGGACCGGTCGCCGGGGGGCGGCTCGAGGGGGCCGGCAACCGACCTCGGGCCCGGGCCACCGGGCGCGGCCTCCGTCGAGGCCGGTGGCGGAGCGGCGGGGGCCGGGGCGGGGCGAGGGTCGGGGGCGAGGAGGCGCTGGACGAGGTCGTTGCGGATGCGGCAGAGGTCGAACAGGTTGTGGTCGACGCGCCAGAGGGTGGCGCCGTCCTCACCGGTGAACGAGGCGCCGCACGTGGTGCAGCGGGGACCGCTCAAGCGGGCCGAGCAGATCGGGCAGGTGGCCGTCGACGGCGGCGGGAACGACAGGGTCCGGGGCACCCGTCCACCGTCCGCCCCGGGTCGGGGCGGCGGGACCCGGTGCACCCCCCATGGGGGCCTGGGGGGCGCCCCGACGGAGTCAGGCGGGGGTGAGCTCGGGCTCGGGGGCGGCGACCTCGGCCCGGGTGGGCGTGCCGGGCTCGGTCACGGCCCGCTCCGCCTCCTCGGCCTCGGCCCAGCGCTCGGCCAGCCGGCGCCCCGCCCGGCCGATCCGGTCGACCCGCTTCACCAGGCGGGCCCGGGCCTGCTCGGCCTCGGGGGTGAGGCCCTCGAGGGCCTCGATGTCCCAGTGCCGCAGCACGACGGGCACGAGGATCTGCTCGTGGTGGACCTGGAGGTCGTAGATGCCCGCCTTGGCGATGGCCAGGGCGTGGCTGGCGAAGTCGACGATGCCGGTGCCGGGCATCTCGAAGTCGGTGACCTGGCGCTCGACGGCCTCGACCACCGCCGAGGGGTCGATGGCGATGGCGGCGCTGACGAGGTCCCGGTACAGGAGGTGGTGGAGGTTCTCGTCGGCCCCGACCCGGGCCATCACGGCGTAGCCGGCGGGATCGTCGAGCAGCTTGCCGGTGGCCCGGTGGGCGATGCGGGTGGCCAGCTCCTGGAGGGCGACGTAGACGAGGCCGTCGACCGGGGTCGGGGGCTCGGGCACCACGCCGTGGGAGACCTGGAGCATGCGGGCCCGCTCGAGCGCCACCGGGTCGACCATCCGGGTGACGGTCAGGTAGTCGCGGATCACGATCGAGTGCCGGCCCTCCTCCGCCGTCCACCGCCGGGCCCAGGTGCCCCAGGCCTCGCCGGCCCCGAACATCCGGTCGATGGTGTGGAAGTAGTACGGGAGGTTGTCCTCGGTCAGGAGGTTGACGAACAGCGAGCTGCGGACGGCGTCGGGCAGCGGAGCCTCGTCGCTCGTCCAGTCGCTCCGGCCGGTGGCCTCGCCGGCCCGCTCCCACGGCACGAGCTCGTGGGGGAACCACTCCTTGGTCCGGGCCAGGTGCCGGTCGACCAGCTGCTCCAGCGTCGGGGTGAGCTCGGTCAGCAGGGCGGCGTCATCCATCCCGACACCCTACCTACCGGTCGGTAGGGAGCGACAGGTGGGGTCGGTCACATCACCCCGGACGCGACGGAGGCGGCGCCCCGATGGGCGCCGCCTCCGATCGGCGTTCGTCGCGGGGACGCTCAGGCGTTCCGGCAGCCCCACGGCCGCCAGCTGCCGCCGGCGTCGTTGAAGATCTTCCGGGCGACCTTGGCGTTCACGTACGGGTCGTAGATCTGGTCCCACGAGTAGCCCATCCGCTCGACGGTGGGCTTGTGGACCGAGTTGATCTGGAACAGACCATGGTTGCCGCCCCCGGCGCTGACGGCGCGCGGGTTGAGGTCGGACTCGCAATCAGCCACCCGCACCGCCTTGGCGTGGTTGGCGTCTTCGGGGAAGCTCTCCTGGATCGCCATCCGGACCGTCGTCTGCTCGTCGCAGGCGCTGAGGCCGGCGACGAGACCGACCACCACGGCCAGGGAGAGGGCGAAGCGCTTCACGTATGGGGACTCCTTGAGAGATCGGCCCGCCTGCTCCGGCCCGTCCCTGCGACACAGGACCCTGACGGGGAGAGCGGGGGAGCCCGGTCGAGCGACGGTGCTCGTTGGGGGGAGGGCTCCCCGGCGGCTGAGGTCGTCAAGATATGACGGACCGGTTACGAAACGCAAGATCACGTGTCGTGATCGGCGTCACACAGCGCTCGGGCCGCCGCTCCCTCCCGGGCCGCCTTCGTCCTCGCCTTGCCCTCGCTGCGCGCCACCGCGCCGGGCGATCGGTCGCCCCTGATCCGCCACGATCGTCACATCCGCGTCACATCGGAGGCGGATGGTCATCCGGCCGGCAGCACCTCGGTGCCGATGGCCAGCAGGCTGCCCACCCGCTCGGCCAGCGGGAGGGCAGCCCGGGCGCCGGGGGTGGCCGTCATCGGGGCGGTGGGGTCGATCAGGGCGACGACGACCTGCCCGGCGTCGGCGGGGGCCGGCGCGGCGGCGACGTCGGCCCCGAGGACCGAGCCGGTGGCCCGGCCGAGGACGTCGGACAGCGTGGGCGCCGGGGCGGCCGAGGCCGCGGGGGCCGAGCGGTCGAGGGCGGCGGGCGCCCCCACCGCCAGCAGGCCGACCAGCAGGGCGGCGACCGCTGCCAGCCGGGCGGGCCGGCCGTGGGCCGGGCCGACGCCGGTGGCCGACCGGGGACCCCCGGCGGGCCGGCGGCCGGGAGATGCCGCCGGCGCCGGTGCGCTGGGGGGTGAGGCCACCGACGTCGACACGGGCTCGGGGGCCGGGGTCGCGGTGGCGAGGGTCCTCCCGACGGCGAGGAGGGCGGGGGTCAGGAGGGGGATGTCGTCGAGGGTGGGGGGTTCGGCGTGGAGGAGGCGGCGACCCGCCGGGCTCGACGGGCGCGCCCAGGGGGACGAGGTGGTGGGCACGGCACCGTTGTCCCACCGGGCGCTTGGAGGACGGTTGGAGGGCGCTGGAGCGTGGCTCAGGCCTCCTTGGGGGGCGGGACGGGCTCGATGGGGATGACGTCGCAGAGGACGTCGAGCGGGACCTCGAAGAAGGCGGCCAGCCGCTGGCCCACGGCGAGCGACGGCTGCCGGCGCCCGGCCTCGAGGTCGCCGTAGTGACCGTGGGAGATGCCCACGTGCGCCGCCACCTGCCGCTGGGTGAGGGTGCGACCCGGACGGCCCTTCTCGTCGGGACGGCCGGTGCGGAGGGCGATCAGGTGCTCACGATCACGGAGGCGGATCTGCACCAGCTCGCCCTCGGCCGTCCGGCGACGGGAGGTTGACTTCATGGGCATGTATGCCACAATAGTTAGGTGCACGGACTGTCGTCAAGTGGCTTGACGCCCTCTTGGTGTGGGATCGACTGAGGATGCCGGCTGGGGCTGCCGCACGCAGGTCAGGGCCACAACCGCTGGTCGTGGCCATGCCCCTTCACTGGAAGAGGGCCAGGTGAGAGCGTGTTGCGTGCGCACGCAGATTGCTGCATGGTCGCCCCCGTGAGCGCTGATCCCGTCGCCTTCGGGCGCCGTCTGGCCGAGCTGCGGAAGGCCGCGGGGCTGATCCCCGCCCAAGCGGCCCGGCGGGCCGGCGTCACCGCCGCGTACTGGTCGGTGATCGAGGGCGCCGTCCCCCAAGGCCGCAACAAGCGGGCCTCGCTGCCCCGCGTCCCGGTGGTGCGCGCCCTCGCCGACGCCGTCGACGCCGACAAGGCCGAGCTGCTCGAGCTGGCCGGCTACCCCGACGACGCCGACCTCGAGCGGGCCCGCGTGGCCCGGTTGAGCGGCGGCATCAAGATGTCGGCCTCGGGCATCGACCTGGAGGAGCTCCGGCTCGCCGACCCCGAGGCCTACGCCAACCTCGAGGCCCAGGCCCGCTTCTTCCTCGATCGCGCCCGCCGGGCCCGCGAGCGCACCGGCGAGGCGGGCTGACCGTGGACCTGGGGGCCAGCACCGCCGCCCGCCGGCTGTGGCGTGAGGCCCGGTCGCGCCCCAACCTCGACGTCGTCGTCACCGACCTCCCCGCCGGGATGCGGGCCCTCCACGTCGTCGGCGACGACGACTTCCGCTGCATCCTGATCTCCGCCGCCCTGAGCCCCGAGGAGAAGGTGGCGGCGCTGGCCCACGAGCTGGCCCACGACGACTGCGAGGGCGGCTGCCACCACCCGGGCCTGCCCGAGCCGCTGCGGGCCGTCGTCGCCCGGGACGAGGCCCGCGTCGACCGGGTCGCCGCCGATCGGATCCTCCCGCTCCACTGGCTCTCGACCTGGGTCGTCCACCAGGTCGACAACGACCGCCCGGTCACCGCCGCCGGGGCGGCCGAGGAGCTGGGCGTGGCCGTCTGGGTCGCCGAGCTCCAGCTCCGCCGGCTCGAGGACCGCAACCGCCGCAGCGCCTGAGCGCCCGAGCGCGGAGAAGCCCCAGGCAGGGCCTGGGGCTTCGTGGCGGAGAGGGTGGGATTTGAACCCACGGTGGGTGTGACCCCACACCTCCTTAGCAGGGAGGCCCGATCGGCCTGACTCCGGCACCTCTCCGAGGTGTGTCGACTGTACAGGGCGGGCGCAGGCCGAGTGGAGGCCGGGCCTCAAGTGCCGCTCAAGGAGCCCACAAGCGCGCCGGGCGATGGTGTCGGCATCCCACCGGGGCGGCCGGCATCCCCCTGCCGGTCGCCCCTCGACATCTCCCCGAACGGGGCCGTCGACTCCACCGACCGCCTCGCCCACACCACCACAACGGAGCCCACCATGACCCAGACCCGCACCCGCACCGCCGGACGCATCGCCCTGGCGACGATGCTCAGCGCCGGCCTCCTCCTCGCCGCCTGCGGCGACGATGACGACGACGCCACCGCCGAGGACACCTCGGAGGAGACGACCGAGGCGACCGAGGAGACCACCGACAGCACCGAGGCCTCGCCCCTCGACGACGCCTCCGGTGGCGGCGTGGAGGACGGCGTCCTCACCGTCGAGCTGGTCGACTACGGCTTCGAGGGCCTGCCCGAGTCGGTGCCCGCCGGCACCCAGCTGGCCGTCGAGAACAGCTCGACCGCCGAGTTCCACGAGCTGGTCGCCTTCAAGCTCCCCGAGGGCGAGACCCGCACCGCCGAGGAGATCGTCGCCCTCTCCGAGGAGGAGCAGGGCGCCATCTTCGCCGGCCCGCCGGCCGCCGTCCTCCTGGCCGGCCCCAACGGCGGCGAGCAGGTGACCGCCGTCGGCGACGGCACCCTGAGCGAGCCCGGCAGCTACGTGCTGTTCTGCGCCATCCCCGTCGGCGCCGATCCCGAGGTCTACGCCCAGGCCGCCGAGAACCCCGACGCCGGCCCCCCGCCCGCCGACCCCGACGCCGGCCCGCCCCACTTCACCGAGGGCATGTACGCCGATCTCGTCGTCGAGTAGCCCGCACGCCCGACGACGCCCCCCGACCGTGCTCCCCACTCCCCCCTCGTCACCCGTCTCCCCCCTCCCGCCCGGGGAGCCAGCGGCGACGACCGGGAGCACGGTCGGCGAGGCCTTCGCCATCGCCCCGGACACCTACGTGGTGCCGGGGTGGTGGCCGTTCCCGGGGGCCGGGCGGGGACTCCCGCTCGGGACCCTGGTGGTCCGGGGTCGCGCCACCGCCGTCGTCGACAGCGCCCCGGCGCTGCTCGAGGACGACTGGTTGGCCGCGGTCCTGGCCCTCGTCGACCCGGACGAGGTGCGCTGGATCGTGGCCACCGCCCCCGACGGGGTGCGGGCCGGCTGCATCGGCGCCCTCCACGCCCTCGCCCCCCGGGCCACGGTGGTGGTGCCCGGCAGCGGGTGCACCCAGGTCGACCTGGGCGGGGGCCAGGTGGTGCTGATCCACGAGGCGCCACCGGCCCCGCCCCCGGACCCCGTCGGCCCGTGCCCGGTCCCCGGCCAGCTGGTGGTCGAGGTGCCGGAGCGCGGGCTGCTGTGGACCGACCTGGTCGGCGGACCCCTCGCCCGGCCCGCCCGTGACGTGACGACCGTGGCCGACGACGACCTCGTCGCCGCCCTGGCCCAGCGGCCCCGGCGGCTGGTTGCCGACGAGGTGGCCCGCACCGCCGCCCTCGGGCTCCGGGTGCTCGGCTCGCCGATCGGGCCGATCGCCCGGGGCGCCGGCCTCGATCGGGTCCTCGCCCTGGCCGCCCGGGCCGAGGCGGGCCGCACCGGGCCCGACCCGACGCTCGCCGCCCTCCTCGACCCGACGATCCGCGCCCCGTCCTGACCGGCGACAGCCGACTTTCGCGACCCCTGGCCCACAAGAACGGGGTCCTGTGGGCCAGGGGTCGCGGTTCGGGCAGTACGGTCGGCGCCGATGGGGAGCCCGCCGATCGCCCTGCGCCTCCTCGGCCCGGTCGAGGTGGACGTGGGCGGCGAGCCCCTCGGATTGCGGGCCCGGCTGCCCCGCCACCTGCTGGTCGCCCTCGCCCTCCAGCCCGGCCGGGTCGTCGGCACCGACGCCCTGGTCACCGCGCTGTGGGGCGACGCACCGCCCGACAGCGCCCTCGGCACCCTCCAGTCCTACGTCTCGACGCTGCGACGGGCGCTCGGCGACCGGGACCGCACCCAACCGGTGCTCGACCGCCGGGGCGACGGCTACGTCCTGGTCGTCCCGCCCGACGCCGTCGACACCGTCCGCTTCGAGCAGCTGGCCGGCGCCGCCCGCCGGGCCGAGCCGGCCGAGGCCCACGAGCTGCTGGTCGAGGCGCTGGCCCTGTGGCGGGGCCCGGCGCTGGCCGACGTGGCCAGCGAGCCCTTCGCCCGCGCCGCCGCGGCCCGCCTCGACGAGCTGCGGGTGTCCGCCGAGGCGGCCCGCATCGACGCCGGGCTGGCGCTCGGCCGCCACGCCGAGCTGGTGCCCGAGATCGAGGCGCTGGTGGCCGCCCACCCGCTGCGCGAGGGCCTCACCGCCCAGCTGATGGTGGCGCTGTACCGGTCGGGGCGCCAGGCCGACGCCCTGCGGGCCTTCGAGCGCACCCGCACCGCCCTCCTGGAGGAGCTGGGGATCAGCCCATCGGCCGAACTGGTCGCCCTGGAGGGGGCGGTGCTGCGCCAGGAGGTCGACGCCGCCCCGTCCGGGCCGGCGCCCGCCGGGTCCACGGCGCGCGAGCCGGGCGACCCGCGCGGTCCCGGTGCCCCGGCGCCCCGGCCGGACCTGCCCGCCGCCGTGGCCGCGTCGCGCCGGGTCGACAGCCCGTTCGTGGGCCGGGCGTCGGAGCTCGATCGGCTGGAGGTGGCGTGGACCGACCGCCACCGGGGCCGGCGGGTCCTCGCCGTCAGCGGCGACCCCGGCATCGGCAAGACCCGGCTGGTCGCCGAGGTCGCCGCCCGCGTCCACGCCCGCGGCGGCATCGTCCTCTGGGGGGCGAGCACCGCCGACGCCGGCTCCGCCTACCGGCCCTTCGTCGAGGCCCTCCGGCCGCTCGGAGCCCGGGCCGCCGGCACCGCCCCGTCCGGCCCCGGCGGCGCCGCCCTGGCCCGCCTGCTGCCCGAGCTCCTGCCCGAGGGCGTGACCGTCCCGACCGGCGGCACCGGCGACGATCGCGGTCCGCTGTTCGACGCCGTCACCGACCTCCTGGCCCGGGCCACCGACGGCACCCCGACCCTCGTCGTGATCGACGACCTCCAATGGGCCGATCCCGCCTCCTGCGCCCTGCTCGTCCACCTGGCCCGGGCCCCCGAGCTGGCCCACGTCCGCCTCGCCGTCACCTACCGCACGGCCGAGGCCGCCCTCCCCCCTCCGGCGGCCCGGGCCCTGGCCGACCTGCGCCGGCACCGCCTGGTCGAGCAGCTCCCGCTGGCCGGCCTCGACGACGACGCCACCGCCGCCCTGGTGGCCGCCCTCGCCGGCGACCGCCGGGCCGAGGTCGGCGACGACCTCCACGAGCGCACCGAGGGCAACCCCTTCTTCGTCGAGGAGCTGGTCGCCCACGGCCTGAGCAGCGCCGCCGGGCTGCCGGTGGCGGTGGTCGACGTGGTCGAGAGCCGGCTGGCCGCCCTCGACCCCGAGCACCGCCGGATCCTCGCCGCCGCCGCCGTGCTGGGCCGCTCGTTCTCGACCGACCTCCTCGCCCCGACGCTGGGCTGCGACGTGCCCGACCTGCTCGACGCCATCGACGCCGCCGTCGAGGCCCACCTCGTGGTCGAGGACGCGCCCCCGGTCGGGCGGTTCGCCTTCGCCCACGCCCTGATCCGCGACGGGCTGATCGAGGGGATGACCGCCCTGCGTCGGGGCCACCTCCACCTCGCCGCCTCCGACGCCATCCGCACCCTCGGGCCCCCCGACGACCTGCTGGCCGAGCGGGCCCACCACCTCGTCGCCGCCGGCGACCTGGCCGACACCGAGTGCACCGTCCTGGCCCTCCACGACTCGGCCCGCCGCGCCCTGGCCGTCGCCGCCTACGACGACGCCGAGGCCGAGTGCCGCCTGGCCCTCGACCGGGTCGACCTCGCCGCCGCCACCCCCGAGGCCACCGACGTCCTGCTCACCCTGGCCGAGGTCCGCACCGCCCTGGGCGACGCCGACGGCGCCCGCCAGGTGTACCGGTGGGCGGCCGACGCGGCGCGGGCCCAGGGCGACGGGTCCCGGCTCGGGCTGGCCGCCGCCGGGCTCGGGGCCGGCTCGGGGGTCGGGGTGCCGATGCGGCTGATGGTCGTCGACCGCGAGCGGGTCGAGTGGCTGGAGACGGCGCTGGCCCTGCTGGAGGGGGTCGAGGAGCCCGCCACCAGCGGGCCGGCGGCCGGGGTCCCGATCGAGGCCCTCCGCACCCGGCTCCTGTCCCACCTGGCCGTCGCCGTCTACGACGACGACCTGCACCGGGCCGTCGCCATCAGCAAGCAGGCCCTCGCCGACGCCGAGGCGCTGCCCGACCCCACCTACCGCTCGGCCGCCCTGATCGCCCGGCGCATGGCGCTGTGGTGCCCCGACTCCGACATCGCCGAGCGGGTCGCGGTCGGCGCCGCGGCCGTGCGGACCGCCGACGAGGGCGGCGACCTGCTCTACCGGATCGTCGCCCGGCTGGGGCACCTCGCCGACCTGATGGAGGCGGCCGACCTCGACCGCTTCGACGCCGTGCTGGCCGAGGCCGACGACCTCTGCCGCCCGCTCCACCAGGCCCGCTGGGACTGGCTGTGCGACATGTCGGGCGTGTCCGGGCTCCTCCTCCGGGGGCGCTACGCCGAGGCCGACGAGGTCATCACCACGGCGGTCGCCGGGGTCGGCGAGGCCCAGGGGACGATGCCCCTCCACGTCGAGATGTCGTGCCGCATCGTCCTCGAGCGCGACCTCGGCGTGCTCGACCGCAGCGTCGTCCGCCTCCGCCGGGTCGAGGCCATCGCCCCCCGCCCGATCTACGACGCCGCCGCCGGGTTCAGCCGGGCCCACAGCGGCGACCTCGACGGGGCCGCCGCGCTGCTGGCGCCCCACGCCGAGATCGGCCTGGGCGACGTGCCCCGCGACCACCTCTGGACGATGACGGTGGCGTGGTACGCCGAGACCGCCCACATGGTCGGCGACGTCGCCACCGCCGCCCTCGTCGCCGACGCCTTCGCCGGGCGCGAGGACCGCATGCTGTGCATGGGCGGGATGGTGGCCTCGGGCCTGGCCGGCCGGGTGCGGGGGCTGGCCCAGGCCACGGCGGGCGACCTCGACGGGGCGGTGGCGTCGCTGGAGGGCGCCCTCGCCGGCCACCGGCGGCTGGCCCTGCGGCCCTGGGTCGCCCGCACCGCCCTCGAGCTGGCCCGCACCCTCCGCTGGCGGGGCGGGCCCGGCGACGCCGCCCGGGCCGACGCCCTCACCGCCGAGGGCGAGGGCCTGGCCGCCTCGCTGGGCATGGCACCCCCACCCGAGCCGGCATCCCGGGGTGGCGCGGCCCGGTAGGTTCCTCCCTGGTCGCGGGCGTGACCGACACCACGGAGACCTGCCACACCATGTCCAGCGAGTCCGCCGCTCGGCTGCGCTTCGGCGCCTTCCTCGGCCCCCACCACACCGTCGGCGAGAACCCCACGCTCGCCCTCCACCGCGACCTGGCGCTGCTCCAGGCGCTCGACGGCTTCGGCTACGACGAGCTGTGGGTCGGCGAGCACCACTCGGGCGGCGTCGAGATCATCGGCAGCCCCGAGGTCTTCCTCGCCGCCGCCGCCGAGCGCACCCGCCACGCCCGCCTCGGCACCGGCGTGGTGGCCGTGGCGTACCACAACCCCCTCTGGGTGGCGGAGCGGATCGTCCTCCTCGACCACCTGACGCGGGGGCGGGTGATGCTCGGGCTCGGCCCCGGCGGCATCCCCACCGACGGGCTGATGGTCGGCGTCGCCCCCGAGGACACCCGCGAGCTGCTGGCCGAGGGCGTCCGCTGCATCACCGCCCTCCTCCGGGGCGAGGCGGTCACCAGCGACACGCCGATGTGGCGGCTGCGCGACGCCCGCCTCCACATCCAGCCCTACTCCGAGGACCTGGAGGTCTGCGTCTCGGTCGTCGCCTCGCCCACCGGGGCGACGCTGGCCGGCACCCACGGCCTCGGCATGCTGTCGATCGGCGCCACCCAGCCGGCCGGGTTCGAGGCCCTGGCGTCGCACTGGTCGTTCGTCGAGCGGGCCGCGGCGGTGTCGGGAGCGACGGTCGACCGGCGCCGGTGGCGGCTGGCCGGGCTGCTCCACATCGCCGACACCCGCGAGCAGGCCGAGCGCGACGTGGCCCACGGCATCGCGTCCTGGTTCCGCTACTACCAGGACATCGTCGCCGTCCCCCAGGTCGACCTGGGCACGGCGTCGACCGTCGGCGAGATGATCGAGTACATCCGGGCCTCGGGGCTCGGCGTGATCGGCACCCCCGACGACGCCATCGAGCAGGTCCAGCGGCTGGTCGACCAGGCCGGCGGGTTCGGCACCTACCTCGCCTTCCTCCACGAGTGGGCGAACCCGCAGGCGACGCTGCGCAGCCACGAGCTGCTGGCCCAACGGGTGATGCCGCACTTCCAGGGCCACCGGGCCGCCGGCGAGGACGCCGCCCGTCGGGCCCGGGCCGAGCGGACGACGCTGACCGCCCGAGCCCAGGGCGCCCACGAGGCGGCGGTGGCCCGGCACCGCGACGGCTGATCCGGTGACCGCCGGGGAGGCCGACCGCCCCTCGCCGGGCGTGGTCTACGGCGTCCTCGCCCTCGGCATCGTCACCGTCTCGGCCTCGGCGCTGATCATCCGCGAGGGCTACGACGCCGTCGGCGGGGGCTCGACCGGCCGGGGCCTGCTGATGGCGTTCTCCCGGATGGCCCTCGCCGCCGTGCTGACGCTGCCGGCGTGGCGCCCGCCCCGCCCGCTCGCCCTGCCCGAGGGGACGCGGGGCCGGGCCGTCGCCGGGGGCGTGCTGCTCGGCCTCCACTTCGGGACGTGGCTGCCGTCGCTGGCGTTCACGTCGATCGCGGCGAGCACCACCATCGTCACCACGGTGCCGGTGTGGGTGGTGCTGCTGGTCTGGGTCACCCAGGGGCGACGGCCCTCGGCGCGCACCGGGCTGGGCATCGCCGTGGCCATCGCGGGCGGCACGCTCGTGGCCCTGGGCGACGTCGAGGGGCTCGGCTCCGGGTCCAACCCGCTGCTCGGCAACCTGCTCGCCCTCGCCGCCGCGGTGACGTACTCGGCCCACCTGCTCCTCGGCCAGGCCGTGCAGGCCCGGGGGCTCGGCGTGTGGCGGTGGACCACGATCGTGGCCACCGCGGGGGCCGTCGCCATCGCCCCGCTGGTGGTGGCGACCGCCCCGGGCGAGGGGCCGTACCCGGTCCGGTTCTGGGTGGCCGTCGTCGGGCTCTGCGTCGTGTCGCAGCTGGTCGGCCACTCCTCGCTCACGTGGTCGACCCGGTGGATCAGCCCCACGCTGGTGTCGGTGGCGATCCTGCTCGAACCGGTCCTCGCCTCGGCCGGCGCCGCCGCCCTCTACGACGAGGTCCCCGGCCCGGGTGTGCTGCTCGGGGCCGTCGTCCTCGTCGTCGGCGTCGCCCTCACGACCCTGGCCGAGCAGCCCTCGGACCCGACCCCCGCCGACGACCCCCTCGGGGCCCCCTGAGCGGGACGTGCAAGGGGGCGGGGCGGCTGTGCGTCAGAACGGGTGATGGCTGCGACCGGGCCCGAGCGCCCCCTCCGGATCGACCGGGCCGACCCCGGCCCGCGGGCGACGGTCACGCCCCTGCCCCGGGTGCGGGAGGACGGGGGCTTCGACGCCTTCTACCGGGCCTCGCTGCCCGACCTGGTGCGGGTGGCCACCCTCGTCGTCGGGTCCCGGGCCACCGCCGAGGACCTCGTCCAGGACGCCTTCGTCCGGGTCCACGCCCGCTGGGACGGCATCGACGACCCGACCGCCTACACCCGCCGGGCCGTCGTCAACGCCTGCCGCTCGCACCTGCGCCGACGGGTCCTCGAGCACCGCCACCGCGCCAGCCTGGCCACCGGGGTCGCCGAGCTGGAGGCCCGCGAGCTGCTCGACGCCCTGGCCGCCCTGCCCGTCCGCCAGCGGGCCGCCGTCGTGCTCCGGTTCTACGCCGGCCTGTCCGAGCGCGACACCGCCGAGGCCCTGGGCTGCGCCCCCGGGACCGTCGGCTCCCTCGTCCACCGCGCCCTGGCCACCCTGCGCCAGGCGATCGAGCGCTGAGAGGTCCGCCATGCCCGTCTCCGACGACGCTCCCCCCCTCGAGGACCGGCTCCGGTCGGCCATGGACGCCGGCGTCGAGGCCGTCGAGGCCACCGCCGGCGTGCCCGTCGCCGACCCCGCCGACCTCGGGCGGCGCCGGGTCGCCCACCACCGCCGCCGGGTGGCCGGACGGGGGGCGGCGGCCGTGCTGCTCGTCGCCGTCGGGGTCGGCGCCGGCGTCGTGCTGACCGGCGACCCCGGCGGGGACGACGGCGAGGAGGTCGCCGCCCGCGAGGACCCGACGACCACGGCGCCGGCGCGGACCGACGGGGTCGTCATCGCCGCGGGGCAGGAGCTGCCGGTGGTCGCCCCCTCGCTCGACCGCCCGCTCCAGGGCTCGGGCGGCCTGCTGCGGGGCGAGACGGACACCGGGCTCATGGCGTCGCTGCCGATCCGCATCCGGCCGCTCGACCGGCCGTGGTACGCGCCGCCGATCCTCCCGACGGTGCCGCTGTTCACCCGCACCCTCGACGACGGCACCACGATCGCCGTCGCCGGCAACCGCTACGACCCGGCCATCTACGAGCTGCCCGCCTTCTGGGAGCCGCCGGCGCAGTGCTTCCCCACCGGTGACCTCGTCGTCTCGATCGACCGCGACGGCACCAGGTGGGACGCCGTCAGCAACCGCTACGACGCCGTCGTCGCCGGGGACCTGCGGGTCGCCGCCGCCCCGATCGGGCCGGCCGAGGACCGGTGGCTGGCGGTGGTCCAGGGGCCGCCGGGCACGGCGACGATCCGGGTCACCTTCCCCGGTGGCGTCAGCGACGAGATGGCCCTGGCCGACGGTGTCGCCGTCCTGACCGCCCCGGTGGTCGACGGGGTCGAGATCGGCGGGTCCGACCCGATCGACGACGCCCCCGCCGCCGAGCTGACCGCCGTCGCCCTCGACGCCGAGGGGGCCGAGGTCGCCCGCTACGTCGGGCCCTGGACGCTGGTCGACGACACCGGCGAGGTCGACGTGCCCGAGGCGCCCGTCCGTCGGGCCGACTGCGCCTGGCCGACCACCCTACCGGCCCCCGGGCCCGAGCAGCCTGCCGACCCGGCCGCCGCCGAGGCAGCCGTGCGGGCCGTGTGGGACGGCGCCTTCGGCCGTCCCGGCGTCACCACCGACGCGCAGAAGCTGGCCGTCGTCGACGACCCCCGGGGCGTGGCCGAGGGGCTGGCCGACGCGGCCCGGTTCCGCGACGTCCTCGACCTCACCGACGACATCACCCGGATCGACGGCGTCGTCTTCACCAGCGCGACCGAGGCCCACGTGCAGTACACGATCGACCCCGGGTTCGAGCAGGGCCGACCGATCCCCGGGATGTTCGGCGAGCTGGTGCTGGTCGACGGCGAGTGGAAGGTGACCCGGCTGACGGTGTGCCGGCTCGTCATCCTCGGCAACGGCCGCTGCGCCCCCCTCCCGACGGGTTAGCGCCGGGTGGCGAGACCGCCTCAAGGTGCCAGGCACCTTGAGGCGGTCCGGCGGTCAGCCGCGTGCACTGCGGGACGGCTCCTAGCGACGGGTGGCGACGACGTCGTGGATCGCCCGGTCGGCGGCCCGGCCGAGGGCCTCGTAGGTGGTGACGGGACGATCGGGGCGGGGGGCGTCGGGGTCGACCGACCAGCGGTCGTCGGCGCCGACGGCGGCCACGACGTGGGCGGCGTAGTCGGCCCAGTCGGTGGCCACGTGGAGGGTGCCGCCCGGGGGGAGGAGATCGGCCAGGCGGCGGGCCAGGGTGGCGTCGACCAGCCGGCGACCGTGGTGGCGGCGCTTGGGCCACGGGTCGGGGAAGAGGATGCGGACGTCGTGGAGGTCGCCGGGGCGGGCCCGGTCGAGCACGGTGCGGACGTCGACCTCGGCGACGCGGACGTTGGTCGCCCCCGCCTCCTCGACGGCGAGCAGGGTGGCGGCGACGCTCGGCCGGTGGACCTCGACGGCCACCACGTCCCGGTCGGGGTGGGCCAGGGCCCAGGCGACCGTGGCCTCGCCGTTGCCGATCCCGACGTCGAGCAGCCGGGGGGCGGTGCGCCCGAAGGCCGCCGTCAGCGTGGCGCCGAGGGGGACGTCGGGATCCGGCGTGACGCCGTGGCGGGGGCCGAGCTCGGCCAGGGCCCGCAGCTTGGCCGCAGACATGCGGCCGCGGACCTTGGTCGTCGCCACCGTCCCCCGGGGAGGCGGTGGCCGCAGCGATGTGTCGGGCGCGTCGATCGCCTCAGCCTGCCGCGTCGGGGGCCAGGGGGTGGACGTGGGTGGGGTCGATGGCGAGGGGGATCTCGGTGCCGACGGGCGGGGGGGCGCTGGCGTGGAGCGAGAGGCGCACGCCGCCAACGTCGAGCACCACCCGCGACGTGGCCCCCCGGAAGCGGACGTCGACCACCCGGGCCCGGTGCGGCCCCTCCCCCAGGCGCAGGGCGGCCTCGGCCACCACGACCGGGGTCACGACGTCGAGGCCCAGCGCCATCGCCGCTCCGGGCGCCAGGACGTTGGCGTGGCCGAGGAAGCGGGCCACGAAGGCCGAGCCGGGGTCGCCCCAGACGTCCGCCGCCGGGCCGTCGCGCACGACCGTCCCGGCCCGCATCACGACGATGCGGTCGGCCACGGCGTAGGCCTCCTCCTGGTCGTGGGTGACGTGGACGGCGGCCAGGCCCAGCTCGCCCAGCACGGTGCGCAGCTCGGCGGCCAGCTCGTCGCGCAGCACCCGGTCGAGCGATCCGAGCGGCTCGTCGAGCATCAGCAGCCGGGGCTCGGGGGCCAGCGCCCGGGCCAGGGCGACCCGCTGGGCCTCGCCCCCCGACAGCGTGTCGACGGTGCGGTCGGCGAACCCGGACAGCCCGACCCGGTGGAGGGCGGCGGCCACCCCGTCGGCCTGCTCGGCCCGGCTGCGGCCGGCCATGCGCAACCCGAAGCCGACGTTCTGGCCCACGGTGCGATGCGGGAACAGGGCGTGGTCCTGGAACATCAGACCGAAGCCCCGGCGGTCGGGCGGCAGCCGGGTCACCTCGGCATCGTCCCAGCGGACCGTGCCCGCGGCCGGCACCTCCAGCCCGGCGACGGCCCGCAGCAGCGTGCTCTTGCCGCACCCGCTCGGCCCCAGCAGGGCCACGACCTCGCCGGGCGCCACCGCCAGGTCGACGCCGGCGACCGCGGTCGTCGCCCCGAACCGCACGACCAGCCCCTCGACGGCCAGGCCGGTCACCACCCGAGGGCGTCCTTGGGGCGGAGGCGCTCGATCACCAGCACGCTGGCCACGGTCAGGGCGGCGAGCACGACGCCGAGGGCCATCGCCTGGCCCCGCAGGGCGGCGCCGGGCTGGCCGAGGAGGCGGAACATGGCGGTCGGGACGGTCGGGGCGTCGGGGCGGGCGAGGAACGAGGTGGCCCCGAACTCGCCGAGCGAGACAGCGAAGGCGAAGGCGGCGCCGACCAGGACGGTCCGCCCCACCAGCGGGACGTCGACCTCCCACCGGGCCCGGGCCGGCGAGGCGCCCAGGACGGTGGCCACCTCTCGGGTGCGGGGGTCGATCGACCGCAGCGCGGGCACCAGCGACCGCACGACGAACGGCAGGCCCACCAGCGCCTGGGCGATCGGCACGATCACCCGCGACGTCCGCAGGTCGAGCGGGGGCTCGTCGAGGGCGACCAGCAGCCCGAAGCCGAGCGTCACGGCGCTGGTGCCCAGCGGGACCATCAGCAGCACGTCGAGGGCGCGGCCCGTCGCCCGGCCCCGGTGGGCGACGACGACCGAGGCCAGCCCGCCGACCACCACGGCGATGGTGGTGGCCGCCACCGCGTAGGTCAGCGACGTCCCGACGGCGGCCAGCGGCGCCACCCGCAACCCGGTGCCGGTCTCCTCGCCGAGGGCCCGGAAGTGGCCCAGCCCGTAGCCGTCGCCCACCGCCAGCGACCGCTCGACCAGCACCCCGATCGGCACGAGGACGAGGAGGGCGGCGGGGGCCAGGGCGGCGACGACGGCGAGGCGCTGGCGGGCGGTCACCGGGCGGCGGGGCGGGACCGGGCGGCGCACCAGGGCGGCGGCCGCGGCCCGGCGCTCGGCCCCGCCGACCGCCGCCACCAGGGCGACCACGACGACCAGCTGGAGCAGGGCCAGGGCGGTGGCGGTGGCCAGGTCGGTCCGCTGGGTCGCGTAGCGCCAGATCTCGGTCTCCAGCGTGGGCCGGCCCGGCCCGCCGACGGTGAGGATCACCCCGAACGACGTGAAGCAGAAGAGGAAGACGATGCCGGCCGCGCTCCAGATCGCCGGGGCCAGCCGGGGCAGCGTGACCTCGCGCAGCACCCGCCGGCGCGACGCCCCGAGGACCCGCGCCGCCTCTTCGGCCCGGGGGTCGAGCAGCGCCCAGTGGGTGCCGACGACCCGCACCACCACGGCCACGTTGAGGACCATGTGGGCCAGGAGGATGGCGGTCACGGTGCGCTCGAGGTGGAAGCCGTCGGTGCCGTCGACCCCCAGCCGCTCGAAGGTGGCCTGGAGGGCGGCGCCGACGACGAGCGTGGGCAGCACGAAGGGGACGACCAGCAGGGCCCGCACCAGGCGCCGGCCGGGCACGTCGACCCGGGCCACCGCCCACGCCGCCGGGAGCCCGACGAGCAGGCTGAGGCCGGCCGACGCCGCCGCCTGGCCGACGGTGAAGGCGACCAGCCGGCCCGTCGAGCGCCGCCGGACCACGTCGAGGGCCGAGCCCTCGCTCAACCCGTGCTCGATGATCGTCGCCATCGGGTAGGCGAAGAAGACGGCCAGGAACGCCACCGGCACCAGGGCGACGAGCACCCAGACGAGCCGGCGCCCGCTCATCGCAGGACGATCTCGGTCCAGCGCTCGGTCCAGGCGTCGCGGCCCTCCTCGATCTCGGCCGGGGTGAGGGTCAGCGGCTCGTCGATCGTGACGCTGTGGGCGGTGTACTCCTCGGGCAAGTCGGCCGTCTCGTTCACCGGGTCGACGAACATGTTGAGCGGGATGTCCTCCTGGAACGGGGGCGACAGGAGGAAGTCGACCAGCCGGGCCGCGGCCTCGGGCTCGTCGGTGCCGCGGAGGACGCCGGCCAGCTCGACCTGGCGGAAGCAGGCGTCGGGCACGACGCCGATGATCGCCTCGTCACGGGGCGGGTCGGAGTAGAGGACGTCGACGACCGGGCTCGACGCGTACGACGTCACGATCGACCGCTCGGCGCTGCCCGCCCCGGAGCCGAAGCTGTCCTCGAAGGCCTCGGTCCAACCGGAGGTGACCTCGACGCCGTTCTCCCGCAGGTCCGCCCAGTAGTCCTCCCAGCCGTCGGCGCCGTACTCGGCGATGGTGGCGAGGAGGAATGCCAGGCCGGGCGACGACGTCTCGGGGTTCTCGGTGACGAAGGCGTCGGCGAAGGCCGGGTCGGTGAGGTCGTCGAGGCCCTGGGGGGCGTCGGCCGGGTCGGGGTAGGCCTCGACCGAGTAGTTGAGGCAGACGTCGCCCACGTCGATCGGCGTGGCCAGGTGGTCGGTGGCGATCTCGTACTCGTCGGGCACGTCGGCCAGCGCCTCGGGGGCGTAGGGGACGAACAGCCCGGCGGCCGTGCCCCGGCACAGGAAGGTGGTGTCGATGCCGAACATCACGTCGGCCACGGGATCGCCGGCGGTGAGGATCGCCTGGCTGACCATGGCCCCGGCGTCGCCGGCCGAGACCAGCTCGACCTCGATGCCGGTCTCGGCGGTGAAGTCCTCGAACAGCCCGTCGGAGACGGCGAAGGAGTCGTGGGTGGCGAGGGTGACGGTGGTGCCGTCGAGGTCGGCGTCGGCCACCGCGGCGGGGTCGATCGGCTCGGGGAGCTCCTCGGGCCGGCAGGCGTCGCCATCGGGCGCGCTGGTGCCCGACTCGCCGACGCCGGCCGGCTCGGGGTCGTCGGTGCAGGCGGTCACCCCCAGGAGCAGGGTGGCGGCCAGGCCGGCGGCCAGGGCGCGACGAACACGACGGGACGGGACGACGGTGTGGTGGACCACGTGATTTCCTCCGCTGGCATTGCCCAGGTCAGGTGTGCGGGTCGACGGCGGGTCCTGCCGTCCTCTCAGCCCGTGGCCACGAGCTCCCCGATCGGGTTGTGGCGCAGACCCTATCGCCGGGCGGCGGTCGCGCACGGACCGGTAGGTTCGCCGGCGTGGGCGCGCCTGATCCTCCGCTGGTCGACGTGGGGGCGTTCGACGCCATCGAGGGCACCGGGGCGGCCGAGGACTTCGTGACGTGGATGGCCCACCAGCGGCGGGGTGGCGCCGACGCCGCCGTCGCCGCCCTGGGCCTGACCGCCGGCGATCGGGTCCTCGACCTCGGCTGCGGGCCGGGCGCCGACCTCGTCGCCCTGGCCGAGCGGGTCGGTTCGGCGGGGACGGCCGTCGGGCTCGACCGGGCCGAGGCCATGGCCCGGGCGGCGAGGGGCGCGGCGCCGGACGCCGCCGTCGTGGTCGGCGACGGCCAGGCCCTCCCCTTCCCGCCGGCGACCTTCGCCGGGGCGTGGACCCGGGCCGTGCTCGTCCACACCCCGAGCCCGGCGGCGACGATGGCCGAGCTGGCCCGGGTGCTGCGGCCCGGCGGCCACCTCGTCCTGTCCGAGCCCGACCACGGCTCGCACCTGGTGGCCACCGACGAGATCGACGTCTTCGAGCGGATCCGGGCCCACCGCCGGACCACCTTCCGCCACCCGCTGGTGGGACGGGACCTGCCGGCGCTGGCGGTCGGCGCCGGGCTCGAGGTGGTCGGCCGCGGGCTCGGGCCGATCGAGCACCGCTCGCTGGCCACGGCCCGCGCCGCCGGCGGGCCCTTCGACCGGGCCGTCGAGGGGGCGGTGGCCGCCGGGGCGGTGAGCGCCGAGGAGGGCCGTCGCTACCTCGCCTCGCTCGAGGCGCGGGACGCGGCCGGGGCCTTCCTCTTCGCCGCCCTCACCGTCACGGTGGTCGCCCGGGCCCGCTGACCAGGGCCGGGGCTTCGCTGTCGTACCCCCTCCGTAGGGTCGGGGCCATGACCGACAGCACCCGCACCGCCGTCGAGACCTACTTCCGCACCTGGCGCGAGGGGGACTTCGCCGCCTTCCGCGCCAACCTCGCCGACGACGTCACCTTCAGCGGTCCCATGGCGACCGTCGCGGGGGCCGACGCCTGCGCCGCCGGCATCGAGGGGATGTCGCAGGCGCTCGACGACGTCGTCGTCACCAAGGTGTTCGTCGACGGTGACGACGCCACCACCTGGTTCACGCTCCACACGAAGGGGGGTGATGTCCTGCCCGTGGCCAACTGGAGCCACGTCACGGACGGCAAGGTCGACCGCATCCAGGTCGCCTTCGACCCTCGGCCGATGCTCGCCTGACCCGACCGGTACCCTCGGCCCATGCCCGAGGACGACCGGCTGTACCACGTCGGGTTCGCCCCGTCGGACCTGCCCGAGGGGGCCACCATCGCCCTGCTGAGCGGGGACCCGGGCCGCTCCGAGCTGATCGCCACCGAGCACCTGGCCGACGGGCGCGCCCTGGCCCGCAACCGCGGGCTCGACTGCTTCGTCGCCACCCTGCCCGGCGGGCGGCCCGTCGTCTGCGCCACCAGCGGGATGGGGGCGCCGTCGATGAGCATCGTCGTCAACGAGCTGGTCCAGGCCGGGATCACGACGGTCATCCGCATCGGCACCAGCGGGTCGATCCAGGACCACGTCCGCACCGGCTCGGTGGTGATCGCCCACGCCGCGCTCACCAACCAGGGCGCGGCTGACGACATCGCCCCGCCCCGCTACCCGGCGGCGGCCGATCCGTTCCTGACCGTGGCCCTGGCCCGCGCCGCCGCCGACGCCGGCATCGACCACCACGTGGGCACGGTGGCCTCGGCCGACACCTTCTTCGAGGGCCAGGAGCGCTCGGCGTCCTCGGCCAACCCCCACCTGCTCCGGCGGGTGCGGGGGATGATCGACGAGTACGCCGCCCTCGGGGTCCTGTCGTTCGAGATGGAGGCCGGGACGCTGCTCAAGATGGGCGGCGTCTACCGGTTCGCGGCCGGGTGCGTGCTCGGGATCGTGGCCCAGCGCACCGAGGACGAGCGCCCCGACCTCACCGAGAAGGACGCCGCCGTCGACCGCGCCGTCCGCACCGCCATCGCCGCCGCCGACACCTGGTCCCCCTGAGACCGGCGAACCGGCGATCAGATCCGA
>DASTYI010000035.1:0-54219 GCA_035765045.1 Iamia sp.
GAGGGCGGGGTCGACCTCTTCATCCTCGAGACCCACTTCGACCTGCTGGCGGTCAAGGCGTCGGTCCAGGGCGCCCGCCGGGCGATGGCCGCGGTCGGCCGCCAGGTGCCGATCCAGTGCCAGGTCACCATGGAGCTGACCGGCCGGATGCTGCTCGGCACCGAGATCGGCGCCGCCCTGGCCGCCATCGACCCGCTGAAGATCGACATCGTCGGGCTCAACTGCGCCACCGGCCCGAACGAGATGAGCGAGCACCTGCGCCACCTGAGCGCGGCGGCCCGCACCCCGATCTCCTGCCTCCCCAACGCCGGCCTGCCCAGCGTGGTCGACGGGGCCATGCACTACGACCTCACCCCCGAGGAGCTGCGCGACCACCAGCGTCGCTTCGTCGAGGAGTTCGGCGTCCAGGTCATCGGCGGCTGCTGCGGCACCACGCCGGAGTTCATCGCGCTGCTGGCCGACATGGCCCCGAGCCTCACGCCCGCGTCCCGCACGCCGGAGCACGAGGCCAACGTCACGAGCATCTACAGCGCGGTGCCGCTGGAGCAGGACGCCTCGTTCCTGATGATCGGCGAGCGCACCAACGCCAACGGCTCGAAGAAGTTCCGCGAGGCGCTCCTGGCCGGCGACTGGGACACCACCGTCGCCATGGCCAACAACCAGATCAAGGAGGGCGCCCACGTCCTCGACGTCTGCGTCGACTACGTCGGCCGTGACGGCACCGGCGACATGGACGAGGTGGCCAGCCGCTTCGCCACCCAGGCCAACGCCCCGCTCGTCCTCGACTCGACCGAGCCCGAGGTCATGGAGGCGGGCCTCCAGCACGTCGGCGGCCGGGCCATCCTCAACTCGGCCAACCTGGAGGACGGCTACGCCGAGGGCAGCCGGCTCGACAAGGTCTTCACCATGGCCCGCGACTACGGCGCCGCGGTGATCTGCCTGCTGATCGACGAGGAGGGCCAGGCCCGCGACGTCGAGTGGAAGATGCGGGTGGCCCGGCGCATCGTCGACCTGGCCGTCAACACCTACGGCCTCGAGCACGAGGACCTCATCTTCGACGCCCTCACCTTCCCGCTGACCACGGGCGACGAGGACCTCCGCAAGGACGCCATGGCCACCATGGACGCCATCAAGCAGATCAAGGAGGAGTTCCCGGGCGTGCACACCACGCTCGGCGTCTCCAACGTCAGCTTCGGCATCAGCCCGGCGGCCCGCCACGTCCTCAACTCGATCTTCATCCACGAGGCGGTCAAGCACGGGCTCGACTCGGCCATCGTCCACGCCTCGAAGATCCTCCCGATCTCGCGCATCCCCGACGACCAGCGCGACGTCTGCCTCGACCTGATCTACGACCGGCGGGGCGAGGCCGGCCTGCTGTCGAACGGCGACAAGGACTACGACCCGCTCCAGAAGCTGCTGGAGCTGTTCGCCGGGGTGAAGGTCCAGGCGGCGGTGAAGGAGGACCGCTCCGACTGGCCCATCGAGAAGCGTCTCAGCCAGCGCATCATCGACGGCGACCGCGAGGGCCTCACCGAGGAGCTCGACCAGGCGATGGCCGGCGGGCTGGCCGCCCTCGACATCGTCAACGACGTCCTGCTGTCGGGCATGCGCGTCGTCGGCGAGCTCTTCGGCAAGGGCGAGATGCAGCTCCCGTTCGTGCTCCAGTCGGCCGAGACGATGAAGGCCGCCGTCGCCCACCTCGAGCCGCACATGGAGAAGGTCGAGGGCCAGGCCCGCAAGGGGCGCATCGTGCTGGCCACGGTGAAGGGCGACGTCCACGACATCGGCAAGAACCTCGTCGACATCATCCTCACCAACAACGGCTACGAGGTCTTCAACATCGGCATCAAGGTCGGCATCGCCGACATGATCGAGAAGGCCCTGGAGGTCGAGGCCGACGCCATCGGGATGAGCGGCCTGCTGGTGAAGTCGACGCTGATCATGCGCGACAACCTCGAAGAGCTGAACTCCCGCTCGCTCGACCTGCCGGTCCTGCTCGGCGGCGCCGCGCTCACCCGCACCTACGTCGAGCGCGACCTGCGCAACGTCTACGGCGGCCGGCTCTTCTACGGCAAGGACGCCTTCGAGGGCCTCCACGTCATGGACCGGCTGGGCGAGATCACCCGTGACCCGTCGGCCGACGACCCCGACTGGGGCCGGGTGCCGTCGGAGTCCGCGGTCCAGCTCTCGGGACGCTTCGGCGGCCGCGACGCCGGCGCCCTCGACGACGCCGACATCCCCGACCGCTGGGAGGGGCTCGACGCCGGCAACGAGGTCTTCGTCCCGCCCTTCACCGGGTCGAAGGTGGTCAAGGGCATCGCCCTCGACGACATCACGAAGTACGTCAACAAGACGGCGCTGTTCCGCAACCAGTGGCAGTTCCGCCCGGAGACCTCGGCGTCCGGTGACAAGGAGACGAACGAGGAGTTCATCGAGCGGCTCACGCCCACCTTCCGGGCCCAGCTGGCCCAGGCCACCACCGAGGGGCTGCTCAACCCGGCCGTCGTCTACGGCTACTACCCGGCGAGCAGCGACGGGCAGGACCTCGTCATCTGGGGCGACGAGTCCCGCGACGGCGAGCTGACCCGGTTCCGGTTCCCCCGCTCGCGGGTCGAGCCATACCAGTGCATCACGGACCTGGTGAAGCCGATCGACGGCGACGAGGTCGACTACGTCGCCTTCCACATCGTCACCATGGGCGCCGCCATCTCGGAGCGGACGGCCGAGCTGTTCGCCGCCGACAAGTACCAGGACTACCTGCTGCTCCACGGGCTCGGCGTCGAGATGGCCGAGGCCCTGGCCGAGATGTGGCACCGCCGCATCCGCGAGGAGTGGGGCTTCGCCGAGGAGGACGGGCCCACGCTCGCCGGGCTGTTCCGCCAGCAGTACCGCGGCGGCCGCTACTCGTGGGGCTACCCCGCCTGCCCGGACCTGGAGGACAACGAGCGGGTGGCCCGGCTGCTGGAGGCCGACCGCATCGGCATCGAGGTCAGCGAGGACACCGGCTTCCAGTACCAGCCCGAGCAGACCACCTCGGCCATCATCCTCCACCACCCCGCGGCCAAGTACTTCGTGGTCCGCTGAAGCCGTCGGTCACCACCCTGCGGAGGGTGGGGGTGATGGCGGAGTCGTTCCTGCCCCTGCTGCCGCGCGCCACCGGCGGGGCTCCGGCCGGGGCGGCGACCGCCGGCGGGGTCGAGGTCACGGTGCTGGCGGCCAACCTGGAGCGGGGCGAGCGCGACGCCGCCGGGCTGGCCGCCGCCGTGGTGGCCGTGGACGCCGACGTGCTGCTGCTGTGCGAGCACACCGCCGCCACCCGTGAGGCCCTGGCCGCGGCCGGGGTCGCGGCGCGCTGGCCCCACCGGTCCGACGCCGCCGACGAGGGCTACTTCGGCACCCTCGTCGCCTCCCGGCACCCGATCGTCGCCGCCGAGCGGTGCGACCTCGGGGGCCGGGCCGGGCAGGTCGTCGACCTCGACGTCGACGGCGTGACCGTCCGGGTCGTGCCCGTCCACACCCAGGCCCCGATCTTCGACCACGACGTCGCCGTCTGGCACGCCACCGTGGCCGCCAACGCCGCCGTGGCCGCCGACGCCCCCGGCCCGGTCGTGCTCGGCGGCGACTGGAACGCCACCGGCGGACACCGGCGCTTCCGCCGCTCGCTGGCCGCCCACGGCCTGGTCGACGCCAGCGCCGTCCGGGGCCACCGCTGGTACCCCACCTGGCCGGTCGACTCCCGGGCCCTGCGCCTCCCGGTCCCGCCGGTGCTGACCCTCGACCACGTCGTCGTCCGGGCCGGCACCGAGGTCCTCGCCCTCGACCGCCTCGCCCTCCCCGGCTCCGACCACCGGGGCCTGCGGGCCGTCCTCCGGTTGCCCCGCCGGCCGGCCTGACGGTGTACGAACGGTGCCTGGCACCGTTCGTACGGCAGGCCCGGTCGGCGATCCGGACGCCTACGACAGGAGGGCGCGGGCGACGAGGTCGGTGCCGAAGGCGGTGAGGATGGCCAGGTAGAGGAGGCCGGTGGCGGCCATGACGGCGCTGTACTGGCGCTCCTTGAGGGCGGCCCGGGTGACGGCCAGCAGGCCGAGGGTGGTGACGGCGCAGGTGATCCAGGTCCAGCCGAGGATCCCGCCGTAGCCGTCGTCGATCGACCCGTCCAGCACCGACACCATGCCGGTCGGCACCAGCAGCAGGGCGACCTCGGCCGGCCACACGACGGCGGTCGCCCGTACCAGCTCGAGCAGCGGGCCTCGGGCCAGGCCGGGCTGCACGAGGTACCAGTGGCCGAGGAGCATGGCGTCGCTGATCGCCCCGAGGAAGAGGGCGCCGACGACGGTCCGGGCCACCGACAGCCACACCGGCGAGCCGGCGTCGATCCCGGCGACCACCAGCCCGACCAGGCCGATCACGACGGGCACGAGGTCGAGGATGGGCGGGAACTCGGGCGCCCCCTTGTCGAAGCGCTGCTCGTCGCGGTCGATGCCGGTCATGGCCGCCACCCGGGCGCTGCGCCGCTCGACCCGCTCGCGCTGGCCGGCCACCCCGGCCGCCCTGCGGGCGATCGAGACGGCCAGCGCCGCCCCGGTGGCCAGGGCCAGGCCCAGCCCGGCCAGCTCGCGGCCCCACACGGCCCCGACCCGGAACCCGATGTACACGCCGAGCAGGGCCATCAGCCCGTAGGTCCCGCGCAGCAGCCAGCCGTAGCCGAGGCCGACCTCCCGGCGCCGGGTGGTGAGCCACAGGAACGCCAGCCCCCCGGTGCTCCACTGGAGCAGCACGGTGGCGGCGTCGAGGCGGATCACGGGCCGAACCTAAGCCCCGGACCCCGTGCTGCCGACATCGAACGGATGCCCCCGACCACCCGCTCCGACCCCGGCCCGGCTCGTTCGGGTGATCCTCGGGGGCCCGAAGGGGTGACCGGTACAGTCGGCCCGGTGACCGAGGCGCACCCCGCTCCCCGCAGCAAGGTGCTCCTCGTGTGCTCGGCCGGGGGCCACCTCACCCAGCTCCTGCGGCTCCGCCCCTGGTGGGAGCGCCACGACCGCACCTGGGTCACCTTCGACAAGGCCGACGCCCGCTCGCACCTGGCCGGCGAGCGCACCGTCTGGGCCCACCACCCGACGACCCGCAACATCCCCAACGCCCTGCGCAACCTGGTGCTCGCCCGCACGGTGCTGCGCGAGGAGAAGCCCGACGTGGTCGTCAGCGACGGGGCCGGCGTGGCCGTGCCCTTCTTCTGGCTGGCCCGGCGGATGGGCATCGCCACCGTCTACGTCGAGGTCTTCGACCGGGTCGAGAGCCCGACGCTCACCGGCCGGATGTGCCGCCCCGTCACCGACCTGTTCTGCGTCCAGTGGCCCGAGCAGCAGCCGCACTACAAGGGCAGCGTCGTGATCGGCCCGCTGCTGTGAGCGCCCCCGACCACCGACCGCTCCACGTGGTGGTGACGCTGGGGACCGACCACCACCCGTTCGCCCGGCTGGTCGAGTGGGTCGACCGCTGGGCCGCCGACCACCCCGAGGTCCGAGGTGTCGTCCAGCACGGCACCGCCCCCGCCCCCCGCCACGTCGAGGGCCACGCCATGCTCGACCCGGCCGACATCCCGGGGCTGATGGGCCGGGCCGCCGTCGTCGTCGGCCACGCCGGCCCCGGCACCGTGCTCGACGCCCGCACGTCGGGGCGGATGCCCGTCGTCGTGCCCCGCCTGGCCCGCCACGGCGAGGTCGTCGACGACCACCAGGTCGCCTTCGGGCGCTGGATGGACGAGCGGGGCATGGCCCTGTGCGTCGACACCGAAGCCGACCTCCGCGCCCACCTCGACGCCGCCCTGGCCGACCCGACCCCCTACGCCGTCGCCGTCGACGACGGCACCCCGCCCCCCGCCGTGACCCTGTTCGCCGACCTGGTCGACGGCATCCTCACCCGATGACGCCGACCGTCGAGCGCCCCACGGTCATCTACATCGGGGGGTCGGGGCGGAGCGGGAGCACGCTGCTCGAACGGCTGCTGGGCGAGGTCCCGGGCGTGGCCACGCTGGGCGAGGTCGTCCACCTGCCCAGCCGGGGGCTCGTCGGCGGCGAGACCTGTGGCTGCGGCGAGCCCCTGGCGACCTGCCCGTTCTGGGGGCCCGTGGGCGAGGAGGCCTTCGGCGGCTGGGACGCGGTCGACGGGGAGGCCTGGCAGGCCCTCCAGCACCGGGTCGACCGCAACCGCCACCTGCCGCTGCTGGCGGTGCCGGCCCGCCGCGCCTTCCGACACGACCTGGCCGACCACGTGGGCCGGCTCGGGCGGCTCTACCGGGGCGCGGCCCGGGTCAGCGGGGCGCCGGTGCTGATCGACTCGTCCAAGCACGCCTCCACCGCCTTCGCCCTCCGCCACCTGCGCGACGTCGACGTCCGCTTCGTCCACCTCGTGCGCGACAGCCGGGGCGTCGCCTACTCGTGGACGAAGGAGGTCGAGCGGCCCGAGACGGCCTCAGGCGAGCTGATGCCCACCTACTCCCCCGTCTCCGCCGCCGGCTGGTGGGACGCCTTCAACCTGATGCTGGGCGGGCTGGCCGCCACCGGCGCCCCCGTCCTCCGGCTCCGCTACGAGGACGTCCTGGCCGATCCGGCCACGGCCCTCCGGCGCATCCTCGCCCCCACCGGGCTCCCCCTCGAGCCGGGCTGGGACGCCTTCCTCACCCCCGAGGGCGCCCGTCTCGGACCGAGCCACTCGGTGGCGGGGAACCCGATGCGGTTCCGCACCGGCACCATCCCGCTGCGCACCGACGAGGCCTGGCGGCAGGCCCTGCCGGCGACCGACCGACGCCTGGTCACGGCGCTGACCTCGCCCTTCCTCGCGGCCTATGGCTACATCGGACGGGTCCGCTGACCGATGAGAGGGTCGTGGAACCCGAGACGAGCGACCCCGACACCCGCCGAACCAGCCCCCCGTCGGTGTCCGTGGTGATCGCCACGCGCGACCGCCCGGCCCTGCTGCGGCGGGCCGTCGAGGCGGTCGTCGCCCAGCGCTACCCGGGTGACGTCGAGGTGCTGGCCGTGTTCGACCAGTCCGAGCCCGAGCCCGACCTCGAGCGCGAGACGACCGGCCCCGACGGTGGCCGGCGCACCGTGCGGACCCTGCGCAACCAGCGGGTCCCGGGCCTGGCCGGCGCCCGCAACACCGGCATCACCACCGCCACCACCGACCTGGTGGCGTTCTGCGACGACGACGACCTCTGGCTCCCGGGCAAGCTCGACGCCCAGGTGGCCCGGCTGGAGTCGGAGCCGGCGATGGAGGTCGTCACCACCGGGGTGCTGGTCGAGGCCCGGGGCAAGGTGTCGACCCGCGTCCTCGACCGCCAGCGGATCACCCACGCCGAGCTGCTCCGCTCCCGCGTGTCCGAGGCCCACCCGTCGACCTACCTGTTCCGCCGCGAGGCGCTGGTCGACGGGATCGGCCTGGTCGACGAGGACCTGCCCGGCAGCTACGCCGAGGACTACGACCTGCTGCTGCGGGCCGCCCGCCGGGCCGACATCGGCGCCGTCACGCTGCCCCTGGCCAAGGTCTTCTGGCACCGCTCCTCGTTCTTCGCCGAGCGCTGGCGCACGATCATCGACGCCCTCGACCACCTGGTGGCGGCGCACCCCGAGCTGGCCACCGAGCCCGCCGGGCTGGCCCGCATCGAGGGCCAGCAGGCCTTCGCCCACGCCTCGATGGGCGACCGCAAGGGGGCCTGGGCCCGGGCCAAGCAGGCCCTCGGCCACAACAAGCGCGAGCCCCGGGCCTACCTCGCCCTGCTGGTGGCCTCGGGCGCCGTCCGCTCCGAGTGGGTGCTGCGCGCCCTCCAGGCGGGGGGCCGGGGCATCTGATGATCCCCGCCCACGCTCCGGTCCGGCCGCGCCCGTCGTGGCGCGCCCTGGGCGCGAGCGTGGTCGGCCGCGGGGCGCGGGCCCGCCTCCGCCGCCTGCCCAAGCACTGGCCCATCACCCTGTGCATCGCCGGCTTCCCGATCTGGTGGGCGCTGGGCCTGGGCGCCCTGATCTGGCCCCTCTTCGCCCTCCCGCTGGCGCTCCGGCTGCTCACCCGCCGGCGCCGGATCACCGTCCCGGTCGGGTTCGGCACCTGGATCCTCTACCTCGCCTTCGTGGTGCTGTCGTTCACCGCCCTCGACACCGGCGGGCTGCCCTTCGCCTGGATCTGGCGGCTGGCGAACTACCTCTCGTGCACCGTCTTCTTCCTCGCCATCTGCGAGGCCGACGAGGACGAGATCCCCACCGACCGGATCGTCCGGCTGCTCGCCCTGTTCTGGATCATCACCCTGGTCGGCGGGTGGCTGGGCGTGCTGATGCCCTACGGCGGGCTCCCCAGCCTCACCGAGCGGGTGCTCCCCGCCGGGATCGCCGGCAACGAGTTCGTCCAGGAGCTGGTGCGGCCGCAGTTCGCCCAGGTCCAGGAGGTCCTCGGCTACCCGCTGGGCCGGCCCAAGGCGCCGTTCATCTACACCAACGACTGGGGCTCGGCCTACGCCCTGCTGCTGCCGTTCTTCTTCCTGTCGTGGCTCCAGGCCGCCGACGTCCGCCGCCGCTCGTGGGCCTACCTGCTGCTGACCGCCTCGCTGATCCCGGTGTTCATCTCGCTCAACCGCGGCCTCTGGTTGAGCCTCGGCGTGGCCCTGGTCTACGCCGCCAGCCGCTCGGGCGAGCTGGCCCGCATGGCCCGCCGGGCCCTCTTCGGGCTGGTGACGATCGGGATGCTGCTGATCGTCTTCACCCCGGTGGGGACGATCGTCGAGGGCCGGGCCGAGAACGACCACAGCTCGGCCGGGCGGGGCCTGCTCTACAGCGAGGCCTTCCGGATCACCCTCGACAGCCCGATCATCGGGCTCGGCGGGCCGCAGCCCTACGAGGGCAACAAGATCATCCCCAACGTCGGCACCCAGGGCATGTTCTGGACGGTCCTGGTCAGCACCGGGTACGTCGGCCTCGGGATCTTCCTCGCCGCCTGGGGGCGCTGGATCTGGGAGACCCGGGCCGGGCCGCCGGTCACCTTCTGGTGCCACGTGGTGCTGATCATCGGGCTGGTGCAGATCCTCGTCTACGACATGATCCCGGTGTCGCTCCACGTGGTGTTCATCGCCGCCGCCCTCGGCTTCCGGGCCGCCCGCCAGGAGCGCGAGCAGGCCCGTCGGGGGGTGCTGGCGTGACCGCCCTGCTGCGCTCCGACGCCACCGCCCTCGCCGCCGTGGCCGACCTGCTCGGCCCCGCCGCCCCCGCCCCCCGGACCGGCTCCGAACGGGCCTACGCCGTGCTGCCCCGGCGCGCCCGGCCCCGCTACGTCGTGCCCGTCGGTGGGGGCCACGCCCGGGGCGCCCACATCCGCCCCGGCGCCGGCGCCGCCCAGGCCGCCGTCCGCCTCGCCCTGCGCACCGCCCTCCGCACCGGGGCCGGGCGGCTGCTGCGCGACCGGCTGGTGGTCGACGACGGGACGCCGGCGCAGCCGGGCCTGCGCCGCCACCTGGCCGCCCTGCTCGACCAGGACGACGTCGACCTGGCCATCGCCCTCGGCGCCCCCCGCCCCAACCGCAAGCCGGTGGTGCAGGTGATCGGGGCCGACGGCGCCACCGTGGCCTGGGTGAAGGTCGGCATCGACGCCCACACCGACGCCCTCGTCGCCCACGAGATCGAGGCCCTGGCCGCCGTGGCCGGGCGCGACCCCGCCCTCGTCACCCCGCCCCTGCTCGCCTCGGGCACCTGGCAGGGCCACCCGCTGCTCGCCCTCGGCCACATCGAGATGCGCGAGAGCGCCGAGGCGCTGGCGCTGACCCCCGCCGCCATCCGGGCCATCGCCGGGCCGACCGAGGACGACGACGTGGTCGGCGGGGTGTGGTGGCGGGACCTGGCCGCCGGACCCGACGACGACGGCGCCGTGGCCGCCCTGCTCGCCGCCCTCGCCCCCGACGTGGCCGGGCGGCGCTGGCCCTTCGGCCGCTGGCACGGCGACCTCGCCCCGTGGAACGCCACCTGGCAGGGCGACCGGCTGCTGGCCTGGGACTGGGAGCGCTCGCAGACGCCGGTGCCCCTCGGGCTCGACCTGATCCACAACCGGGTCCAGGTGGCGACGATCCGCGACCAGGTCCCCGTCGTCGCCGCCCTGCGCGCCGCCGCCGAGGCCGAGGCCGCCACCCTCGTCGCCCTCGGCTACGCCGCCGAGGACGCCCCCCTGCTCGCCCGCGCCTACGCCGTCACCCTGCGGGCCCGCTACGCCGCCGACGCCCGCCACGGGCCCCTCGGCCCCGGCGCCCCCCTGGCCGCCGGCATCGACGCCGACCCCACCCTCGGCCGGGAGGCCGTCTCATGACCCCGCTCGCCCAGATCAGCAAGAAGCTCCCCCTCGGGGAGATGGCCCGGTACCGGATGTTCCTGGCCTACCTCCACGCCACGCAGCAGCTGGCCCGGCCGACGGCGCCGTGGCGCGCCGTCCCCGACTTCCTCATCGTCGGCGCCCAGCGCTCGGGCACCACCACGCTGTACCGGCTGCTGGCCGAGCACCCCGCCGTCCGCTTCCCCCGGCTGACCAAGGGCGTGCACTGGTTCGACGTCGACTACCACCGGGGGCCGAGCTGGTACCGCGCCGGCTTCCCGCTGCGGTCCTCGATCGAGCGCGCCACCCGCGACCTCGGCCAGCGGGTCGTCGTCGGCGAGGCCGCGCCCTACTACGGCTTCCACCCCTTCGCCCCGGCCCGGATCGCCGAGCAGCTCCCCGCCGTCAAGCTGGTCATGATCCTGCGCGACCCGGTGACCCGGGCCTGGTCGCAGTTCCACCACGAGCGGGCCCGGGGCTACGAGCCGCTGGCCGACTTCGGCGCCGCCCTGGCCGCCGAGGAGCACCGCCTGGCCGGGGCCGAGGAGGTCCTCGCCGGCCGGCCCGGACACCACCTCGCCCACCAGCACCAGTCCTACGTCGCCCGGGGCCGCTACGACGAGCAGATCCGCCGGCTCTGGGACGCCGTCGGCCGCGACCGGGTCCTCGTCCTCTACACCGAGGAGCTCGAGCGCGACCCGGGGCCGACCCTCGACGCCCTCCACGACTTCATCGGCGTCGAGCGCCGCCAGGTCGAGCCCGGGCGCCACAACCCGCGCACCAAGGGCTCGCTCCCCGAGGAGCACGTCGCCACCATCCGGGCCGCCACCGCTGCGTCCGACGCCTGGCTGGCGGCCAACCTGCCCACGCCCCCGCCCTGGCTGGTCCCCGCCCCCGTGGCGACGGAGGCCGGGTGACCGGTGCTGCCGTGACCGACGTCGCGCCCCCCTCCCCCGAGGCGACGACGCCCGACCCCGCCCCCGGCGCGCCCGGGGACGGGACGATGGCGCGCGGCAGCCTGGTCAACCTGGCCGGCTCGCTCGTCTACGGCGTCACCGGCTTCCTGCTGATCGTCGTCGTGACCCGCCAGCTCGGCACCCGCGGCGCCGGCACCCTGCTCGAGGCCATCGCCGTCTTCAGCATCATCTCCCGCTCGACGATGGCCGGCACCGACGTCGGCCTGGTCCGCTTCACCAGCCGCTTCCTCGAGCGCGACCGGGCCCACGAGGTCGGCTCGCTCTACGCCGTGGCCCTCCTGCCCGTCGCCGTGCTGTCGGGGCTGGCCGGGCTGGCCGTCTTCCTCCTGGCCGACCCGCTGGGCGACCTGCTGACCGCCGGCCACTCCTCGGGCGCCCTCAGCGAGTACCTGCGGGTGCTGGCCCCCTTCATCCCGGTCGCCTCGCTGTTCCAGGCGATCGACGGCGGCACCCGTGGCTTCGGGACCATGTTGCCCAGCGTGCTGGTCGACCGGGTCGGCCGGTCCGCCGCCCTGCCGCTGCTCGTGCTGCTGGCCGCCGGGAGCGGGGCGACGCTCGTCGGCGTGGCCTGGGCGGCGCCGTGGGGCGTGGCCCTGGTGCTCACCTCCCTGTGGACGGTCGTGCTGCTGCGCCGGGCCGAGCGGGCCCTCGACGCCCGGGTCGCCGCCGTGCCCGAGGCCCTGGCCCGGCCGGAGCTGGCCCGGCGGTTCTGGTCCTTCGCCCTCCCCCGCTCCTTCGCCGGCGTCTTCGCCCTGACGATCACGTGGGTCGACAGCCTGCTGCTCGGCGCCATCGAGGGCACCGACGCCGTCGGCGTCTACAGCGCGGCGATCCGCTGGCTGATCGTCGGCAACGTGGCCGGCAACGCCGTCACCATGGCCTTCGCCCCCCAGATCGCCCGGGTCATGGCCGACCGGGAGCGGGGCGCCGAGCGGGCCCAGCCGCTCTTCCAGGAGGCCTCCGCCCTCCTCCTGCTGCTGGCCTGGCCGGCCTACATCACCGCCATGGTCTTCGCCCCCTTCCTGCTCACCGCCTTCGGCGACGGCTTCGGCGACGGGGCCACGGTGATCGCCATCACCGGCGTCGGCTTCCTGCTGGCCAGCGCCGCCGGCCCGATCGACATGCTGCTCCTGATGGCCGGGCGCAGCCGCCAGAGCCTGATCAACACCGGTGTCGCCCTCGTCGCCAACATCGGCGCCAACCTGCTGCTGATCCCGCCCTACGGGATCGAGGGCGCCGCCCTGGCCTGGACGTTCAGCCTGGTCGTGGCCAACGGCCTGCCCCTCGTCCAGATGTGGCGGGGCCTCGGCGTCCACCCCTTCGGCGCCCGCACCATCCGCACCATCGCCCTCGCCGCCGGGGTCACCGCCGCCCTGGTCGGCGCCCGGGCCCTCCTCGGCCCCACCGCCGGCGGCCTGGCCCTCGGCCTGGTGGTCGGCGGCGCCGTCCTCCTGGCCGGCATCGTCACCAGCCCCGACCGCCTCGGCATCGACCACGTCCTCCGGAGGACCGCCCGATGAGCCCCCAGCCCACCGAACCGACCGCGGTCGAGCTCGGCGACTACCTCGGCATCATCCGCCGGCGGTACGTCGTCGTCGGGCTGGCCGTCCTCGTCTGCCTGCTGCTCGGCATCGGCTACGGCGTCACCCGGCCCGACGTGTTCCGCTCGACCTCGGAGATCGCCCTGCCCTCGCCGGCCGACGCCCAGACGCCCGCCCAGGCCACCGCGGACGTCCAGACCGAGCTGGCCGTCATCCGGTCCGACCTGGTGGCCGAGCGGGCCGCCCAGGCGATCGGCGGAGTCGACGACCCCCGCAACCTCCTCGACCACCTGACCGTCGAGGCCCCGCCCGACGCCCGCGTCCTGGTGATCGTCTACACCGCCTCCACCGCCGAGGCCGCCCAGGCCGGTGCCCGGGCCTTCGCCGACGGCTACATCGCCCTCAAGGAGGACGAGCAGCAGGCCACGATCGACCAGCAGGTCGCCACCTACGAGGAGCGCATCACCGCCCTCGACGAGGGGATCGCCGAGCAGGACGCCATCCTGGCCGACGCCGAGGAGGACTCGACCCAGTTCGCCACCGCCGAGCGCAACCGCGAGGACCTGGCCAGCCGGAAGTCCGACCTGGAGAGCGCCATGGCCGACGTCGAGGCCCGCGCCGTCGACGGCGGAACGATCATCACCCCGGCCCGGCTGCCCCGCCAGCCCCGGGCCAACGGGCTGGGCCGCACGATCGCCGCCGCCCTGGCCGCCGGTCTCGCCCTCGGCCTGGCCGCCGCCTTCGTCATGGACCGGCTCGACACCCGTGTCCGGGGCGCCGCCGACCTCCAGGCCTCCCTCGGCGTGCGCTCGCTGGGCAGCATCCCGGT
Source organism: Iamia sp. (assembly GCA_035765045.1). Classification (GTDB taxonomy): domain Bacteria; phylum Actinomycetota; class Acidimicrobiia; order Acidimicrobiales; family Iamiaceae; genus Iamia. Next base: position 13,695 of record DASTYI010000035.1, read on the forward strand.
CTTCCCCGAGCGCCACCGCCACCCGGGCACCGCCCTGGTCACCGTGCACGCCCCCGGCGGACCCGAGGCCGACGCCTTCCGCCGGCTCCGCACGTCGGTGCTGCTGGCGGTGCGCGAGAGCGGCGCCCGCACCGTGGCCATCACCAGCTCGGTGGCCGACGAGGGCAAGACCACCGTCGCCGCCAACCTGGCCGTGGCCATGGCCCAGGGCGGCCGGCGGGTGCTCCTCGTCTCGGCCGACCTGCGCCGGGGCGGGGTCGACGAGCTGTTCGAGCTGCCGGCCACGCCGGGGCTCACCGACGTCCTCCAGGGCCACGCCACCCTCGACGAGGTCGAGCGCAAGGTCGGCGACCTCACCGTCATCGCCCGCGGCTCGCCCGTCGACAACCCGACCGACCTGCTCGGCTCGGAGACCACCGCCGATGCCGTCGAGGCGCTGGCCCACGGCTTCGACCTCGTCATCTTCGACACGCCGCCGGTGCTGGCCGTGGCCGACGTGCTCGTCCTCGCCCCCCGGCTCGACACCACCCTGCTGGTCGTGTCGCTGTCGCAGGCGAGCACCGCCCAGGTCGCCGAGGCGACCACCGAGCTCACCCTGGCGGGGGCGACCGTGCTCGGCGCCGCCCTCAACAACGACGCCGACAGCAGCCGCCGCTCCGCCAGCGCCGCCAAGTACGGCATCGACCGCACCTGACGTACGAACGGTGCCAGGCACCGTTCGTACGGAACCCCCCGTCACCGCGCTCACAGTGGGGGTGCGGCCGCCGACAGGAAGGCGTCACCCCTCCTCAGCGTGCTCTCTGTCGAACGAGGCACTACTCTCTGTGGCCGGAGAGCCATGACCCTCGCCCACCCCCCCGCCCCCGTCACCGACGTCAGCGATCCGGCCCGGACAAGGGCTGCCGAGGTCGCGTCCCGGCCCCGCATCGACCCGAAGCGGCTGATGGGACTGGTCGACATGGCCACGGTGGCCCTCTCGCTCGCGCTCAGCGCGGTCGTGTCCAGCCCTGTCGCCGTCGAGGGCGGGCCCAGCCGCTGGCGCTACCTCGTCCTCGGCCTGGCCACCCTCCCGGCGTGGCTGGCGATCATGTCGGGCCAGAAGCTCTACAACGTCCGCTTCATCGGCCGCCGGATCGACGAGGTCCGCCGCATCATCAACGCCACCTTCCTCGGCACGATGGCGGTCGCCCTGGCCGGCTACTTCGCCGGCATCGACGTGCCCCGGACCCGCATCGTCGTGCTCTTCGGCGTCGTCACCGTCCTCGTCTCGATCGAGCGGGAGGTGGCCCGCCGCATCTTCGGCGCCCTGCGCGAGCGGGGGAAGCTGGTCCGCAACGTCGTCATCGCCGGCGCCAACCCCGAGGGCCGCGAGCTGGCCGCCATGCTCCGCACCGACCGCTGGCTCGGGTACCGGGTGCTCGGCTTCGTCGACGACGACCCCACCACCGACCCCGAGCCCGTGCCCGGCGTGCCCCTCCTCGGCACCGTCGCCGACGCCGGCGAGATCCTCCGGTCGCGACCCGGCGCCTCGGTCATCGTCGCCGCCTCGGCCATCGAGAGCTCGACCACCAACCGGTTGGCCCGCGACCTGCTCGACCGGGGCGTCCACGTCGAGCTGTCCTCGACGCTGCGCGACATCGCCTCGCAGCGGCTCGTCGTCCGGCCCCTCGGCCGCTTCCCCGTCGTCTACGTCGAGCCCGTCCAGCGCGACGGCTGGCGGCGCACGGCGAAGCGCTCCTTCGACCTCGTCCTGGCCGTGGCCGCCATCGTCGCCACCAGCCCGATCGTCGCCGCCGCCATGCTCGCCATCCGGCTCGACTCCCCCGGCCCCGTGCTCTTCCGCCAGGTCCGGGTCGGGCGCAACGGCCGGCCCTTCGAGGTGCTCAAGCTCCGCACCATGGTCCAGGACGCCGAGGCGCTCCGCGACGCCCTGATGGAGGACAACGAGGCCGACGGCCCGCTGTTCAAGATGCGCGACGACCCCCGCATCACCCGGGTCGGCCGCTTCCTCCGCAAGAGCTCGATCGACGAGCTGCCGCAGCTGTGGAACGTGGTCCGGGGCGAGATGAGCCTGGTCGGCCCCCGCCCCGCCCTCCCCCACGAGACCGAGGCGTGGGACCCGCTGCTCACCCAGCGGCTCCGGGTCACGCCCGGCATCACCGGCATGTGGCAGGTCAACGGGCGCAGCGAGTCGTCGTTCGAGGACTACACCCGCCTCGACCTCTACTACGTCGACAACTGGTCGCTGCTGATCGACCTGGCCATCCTGGCCAAGACCGTCCCCGTCGTCCTCCTCCGCCAGGGCGCCTCCTAGGGCGTGTCCTGCGATCGCCTCAAGGTGCCAGGCACCTTGAGGCGGGGAGCGTCGCCACCTCCTGCTCGGCTCAGGTCTGGTCGACGTCGAGCAGGTCGGCCACCGGGATGGTCGTCCCCGGCGCGTACGGCACCTCGACGACGCTGTCGACGGCGACGTGGCGCCGCTCCCGGTAGCCGGCCTCGTAGGGATCGGTGAACACCTCGACGCCGTCGCGGTGGACCACCCAGTAGCAACCGAAGCCGGCCCGCCCGTAGACGACCGTCTTGACCTCGGTGTCGAACACCAGCGAGGAGTCGGACACCTCGACCACGAGGCCGACGTCGCCGGGGTTCAGCCGGTGGACGCTGCGCTGCGTGCCCAACCGGGCGACGGGCTCGGCGCCCCGACGGAACACGAAGGCGTCGGGGTCGGAGAGCGAGCCGGCGGCCGGGAGCGTGGCGTTGGTGACCCTCCACCCGTCCTCCGGCAACAGGCGCATCACGCGCGCCGTCACCTGTCCGTGCCACTCGCCGATCAGCACGCGGATCACCTCGCCCTGGACCATCTCGTACCGTCCGTCGCCGAACACGCCGGCTTCCCACGCCCGGATGAAGGACGCCTCGTCCCACACGAAGGTCTCGGCCAGTGCCACGGCGCGATCGTACCGGCCGGGCCCGAGCGACGACATAGGGTCGGGGGTGATGGGCAAGCGACACCGCAAGCAGAAGCGCGGTGGTCGGGTGACCCCGAAGGGGACCCGGCCCGGAGGGTCGCCCCGCCAGCCGGAGCGACGGCCCCGCGACCGGGAACCGAACCTCCTCGACGACGTGGCCGAGGCCCTCGGGACGGGGAACCCCCTCGACCTGCTGGCGCTGGTGTCCGGGCTGGTCGACGTCCTCGCCGGCCCCCGGTCGGCGCTCGACCCCCGGGATCCCGAGCTGCCATCCGTGGCCACCTTCGTCGACTCCTTCGTCGAGGTGCCGGGCCCCGACACCACGGCGGTGCTGGCCGTGCTCGCCGCCCTCCTGCCTGACGAGCTCGCCGCCCGCTCGGCCCGCCGGGAGCTGGCCCGCCGGCACGACGCCCTGCCGTCCTGGCTGGCCTGGCTCGACCGGGCGGCGCCGGGCCGGGTGGTCGAGGTGGCCGACGTCCTGGGCGACGCCAGCAACGTGATGGTCGAGGCCGTGCTGGCCGACGGCCAGACCCTGACGGTGGTCGCCCTCCTCGACCACGCCGCCGGCTCGGCGGTGGGCGACGGCTTCGTCATCCCCGACGGGATCGACGCCATCCTCCGCCGCATGGGCGACACCACGCCGTCGTCGTCGATGACCGTCACCGACCTCGACCCCGCCGTCGCCCGGGTCCGGCTGGAGGAGGGCGTCCGCCACGGCACCATGTTCGTGCCGCCCTTCGAGAGCGACACCTGGCCGGCCGCCCGCCCCCTGGTGCTCTGGGGCGCAGGCCTCCTCCCCGAGGGCGGCGAGCTGCCCGAGCGACCCGAGTGGAGCGAGGACGACGAGGAGGCGCTGATCGGTGCCTTCCTCGCCTCCGAGGAGGGCCGGGGCTTCGACGACGACGACCACCGTGACCTGCTGGAGACCCTGGTGTGGCTGGGCACCGGGTACGGCTCGGGCGACCCGCTGCGCTGGAGCCCGAACCGGGTCGCCGAGCTCCTGCTCGACCTGGTGCCCCGCAAGGTGATGGCGGAGCCGACCCACCTGGCGAAGGTGCCCACCCTGTTGCGGGCGCTGGTGGGCTACGGCCACCGGGAGCGGGGCATCCCGACCGACCTCACCGCCGACACCCTCGACGCCATCGAGCAGCTCCGCCCCGAGTACGAGGAGGCGATCACCGACCCGGGCCGGCCTCGGGGCGCCGAGGCGCTGGCCCTACAGGCCCTGTCCCTCACCGGCGCCTCGTCGCCGGCGCTTCAGGACCTCTGGGCCCGTGAGCTGGCGCAGATCGTCGAGCGCGCCGGCGGGCCCGAGGCGCTGGCCTCCCTCGACACCGCTCCCCTGCCCGACGAGCCCCTCGACCTGACCGGCGTGCCCGAGGACGTCCTCGACCGAGTGCGGGAGGTGGCCGCCCTGTGCGACGAGGCCTGCGACGCCCTGCTCGGCGTCGAGGCCCGCACGGCGTGCCGGCGTCTGGTGGCCCGGGTCGGCCGTGACGGCCCCGATGCCTTCCGGCGCAAGGGGCGGTCCGACACGGCGGCGGCGGCCCTGTGCTGGGTGGTCGGGCGGGCCGGTGACCGGGTGGGCCCGGACCAGGGCCAGGTGTCGGCCAAGTCGTTGCTCGCCCACTTCGGGTTGACCGCCAGCGTCGCCAGCCGGGCCGGTGCGCTGCTGCGGGCCGCCGGGTTCGCGGCGCGCTCCGAGCCGTGGACGGCGCTGCCCCCCGAGATGATCCTCGCCGACGGTCGCCGGGCCATGCTGCTCGACGCCGGCCGCTTCCGGATGCTGCTGGCCGGCGCCGAGGCGGCCGGGGCGGGCCCGGAGCCCGGGCCCCCGACGCTGTTCCCGGCCTCCGAGCCGGCGCCGCCGCCCTCGGGCCCGGCCGGCGATGCGCCGACGCGCCACCGCCTGAAGGTGACCCTGCAGGACATCCGCCCCCCGATCTGGCGACGCCTCGAGGTCGACAGCGCCACCACCCTGGCCGAGCTCCACGACGTCCTGCAGGTCGCCTTCGGCTGGTCCGACAGCCACCTCCACGCCTTCACCGTCGGCGATCGCTCCTTCGTGCCGGCGCCGATGGTCGACGAGTGGAGCCCGTGGGGCGCCCCGGCCACCGACGAGGCCACCGTGACCGTGGCCGACGTCCTCGCCCCCGGCGTGGCCGCCACCTACACCTACGACTTCGGGGACGGCTGGGAGCACACGATCGAGGTGGAGGCGACGGCGTCGGACGGCGCCGACGTCGACCTCCCCCGCTGCACCGGCGGCCGCCGGGCGGGGCCGCCCGAGGACGTGGGCGGGGCCTGGGGCTACGGCCACCTGCTGGAGGTGCTGGCCGACCCGACCCACCCCGAGCACGACGACCAGCTCGAGTGGCTCGGCGGCCCGTTCGACCCCGAGCGCTTCGACGCCCAGGAGATCACCCGCCGCCTGCGGGGGAGGTAGCACGCCGGTCGGGTATCGAACCGCCTCAAGGTGCCTGGCACCTTGAGGCGGTCGCAGGGCGCCTCAGGCCTCGACGACGACCAGGTCGTGGTCGGCGCGGTTGAGGGCGAGGGGGCCGGCCTCGGTGGCGACCACGATGTCCTCCAGCCGGATGCCCCAGGCCCCAGGCGTGTAGATCCCGGGCTCGACGGAGAAGGCGTGGCCCGGCTCCAGCGGGGCCCGGTTGCCCTCGATGATGTACGGGTCCTCGTGCTCCTCGACCCCGATGCCGTGACCGGTGCGGTGGATGAAGCGGTCGCCGTAGCCGGCCTCGGCGATCGGCGCCCGGGCGGCGGCGTCGACCGCCTCGCAGGCGACGCCGACCTGCGCCGCCGCCACCGACGCGGCCTGGGCCGCCTGGAGGACGGCGTAGGCCTCGGCCACCTCGGGGGTGGGCGGCCCGACGGCGATGCAGCGGGTGATGTCCGAGCAGTAGCCGGCGCCCGACTCGGTGGGCCAGGTGCCGCCGAAGTCGCAGAGCAGGACGTGACCGGGCTCGATGACGGTGGCCCCGGCCTCGTGGTGGGGGCTGGCGCCGTTGGGCCCGGTGCCGACGATGGCGAAGTTGACCCGGGTGTGGCCCTCGTCGACCAGCCGGCGCCCGAGGTCGGCGGCGACCTGCGCCTCGGTCCGCCCGATCAGCGGGATCTCACCCCCCTGGAGCTGGGCCGCGACCCGGTCGGCGGCCTCGGCGGCGTCGCGCAGGGCGGCCACCTCGGAGGGGTCCTTCCGGGCCCGCAGCGGCCCGACCAGCGGGCTGGCCCGCTGCCAGCGGGTCGAGCCGCCGACGGCGGCCTGGAGGTCGATCACGAAGCGGGCCCAGGTGCGGTCGCCGACCGCCACCGACCCGGCCGGGCCGACCAGGTCGGCCACCAGGTCGATCGGGTCCTCGCTCTCGCCCCAGGGGCGGAGGGTGAACACGCCGGGCCGCTCGACCACCCGGGGCGCCTCCAGGCCGGGCACGAGCAGGGTGGCGTCGCCGCCCCGGGGCACGACGAGCATCGTGAGCCGTTCGAGGGGGATGGCCTCGTAGCCGGTCAGCCAGGGCAGGTCGGGCCCGGCCGCCAGCAGGAGGACGTCGACCCCCTGGTCGGCCATGGCGGCCCGCACGCGCTCCATCCGATCGAGGTGCATCGGCGTCAGGCTACGGGGTGGCGGCGGGGGCGCCGTCGAGGGCGGGGAGGCCGTCGATGCTGGTCCGGTTCTTCCGGTCCCGGTAGGTGACGAGGGCGTCCTCGCCCTGGCGGGCGGCCCAGTCGTCGAGCGTCGTGCGGGGGCGGACCAGCTCCATGTGGGGAACGGCGTAGCCGCACGAGGTCGACACCCGGTCGACGGCGAGCCGGATCACGGCCCGGGCGCCAGGCTGCTCGGGGAAGCGGGCGGCCAGGTCGTCCCACCCCGGCTCGTCGGGCCGCACCGTCGTGGCCCGCCCGTAGAGCCGGAGGATCAGCGGCTTGGCGTCGAACGAGCAGAACATGACGGTGAGCCGGCCGTTCTCCCGGGTGTGGGCGATCGTCTCGGCGCCGCTGCCGGTCAGGTCGAGGTAGGCCACCTCGGTCGACGAGAGGACCCGGAAGGTGTCGCCGCCCTTGGGCGAGACGTTGACGTGGCCGTCGGCGGCCAGTGGGGCCGTGGCGACGAAGAAGACGGGCTGCGCGCCCATCCACTCGGCGAGGTGGTCGGGGATGGCGTCGAAGGTGCGGCCCATGGCCCTAGCCTGCCCGGTCGGCCCCCGCTCAGCGTCCTCGGGAGGAGCGCTCGGGCCGGGGCTCGTCGTGCTCGACCGGGGTGACGGCCAGGTCCCGCAGGGCGTCGGGCAGCCGGTCGGTCTCGGCCGTCTCCAGGGCGATCAGGACCACCGGGTCGAGCGGGGCCACCTCGACCCGGGAGATCAGCTCGTGGTCCGAGGGCCGGGGCTGCTCGGCGGTGCTGAGGAGGACCTCGTGCATCTTCTCGCCGGGGCGCAGGCCGGTGTAGACGATGTCGACGGTGCGGTCGGACTGCTCGACCAGGCGGCGGGCGACCTCGGCGATGCGCACCGGCTCGCCCATGTCGAGCACCATCGCCTCGCCGTCGCGGCCCATGGCGCCGGCCTGGATCACCAGCTCGACGGCTTCCTCGACGGTCATGAAGTAGCGGGTGACGTCGGGGTGGGTGACCGTCACCGGGCCCCCGGCCTCGATCTGGGTGCGGAAGGCGGTGAGCACCGAGCCCCGGCTGCCGAGCACGTTGCCGAACCGGACGCTGACGAACTCGCCCCGCCCGACCGTGGCGGCATGGGCCGTCAGCCGCTCGGCGACCCGCTTCGAGCAGCCGAGGACGCTGGTGGGGTCGGCGGCCTTGTCGGTCGAGATGGTGACGAACAGGTCGACGTCGTGGCGCAGCGCCTGGTCGAGCAGGTTCTGGGTGCCCCGGCAGTTCGACCGCACCGCCTCGCGGGGGTGCATCTCCAGCAGCGGCAGGTGCTTGAGGGCGGCGGCGTGGAAGACGACCTGCGGGCGGTGCTCGTCGAACACCTCGGCCATCCGGTCGGCCTCGCGGATGTCGGCGACGACCAGGTTCCGGGTGTCGAGCAGGGCCCGGCCCTCGATCGACATCTGCACCTCGTGGAGCAGCGACTCGTCGCGGTCGAGCATGACCAGCTCGGCCGGGGCGAAGCGGTAGATCTGGCGGCACAGCTCCGAGCCGATCGAACCCCCGGCCCCGGTCACGAGCACCCGGGCCCCCGTGAGGTACCCGGCGATGGCGTCGAGGTCGGTCTCGATCCGCCGCCGCCCGAGCAGGTCGGCCTCGGTCAGCGGCCGCACGTCGGAGGCCTCGACGGTGCTCCCGAACATCTCCGACACCGACGGCAGGACGAGGACCTTCAGCCCGCAGTCACCGGCGCGCGCCGCGATGTCACGGATGACCGAGGCGTCGGCGCTGGGCAGGGCGATGACGACCGTCTCCGCCTCGGCCGCCTCGGCGACCTCGCAGACGTCGGCCAGGCCGCCGCGGACCGGCACCCCGAGCAGCCTGAGGCGGCGCTTCATCGGGTCGTCGTCGAGCAGCGCCACCGGCAGGTAGGGCCCGTCCGGGTTGCGCATCATCGACCGCACCAGCTGCCCGCCGGCCTCCCCCGCCCCGGCGATCACCACCCGGGTCAGATCGTCGCCCGTCGGCCGCATGGAGCGCTCGAGCACCAGCCGCCACGACCACCGGATCGACGACGTCACCAGCAGCGTGATGAAGCCCTGGGCCACGCAGGCGGCGATGGGGACCGGACGGCTGTCGACCACCAGCGAGACGACCAGGAGCACCAGGCTCGTGAGCGCCACGGCCCGGGCCAGGGCCAGGACCTCCTCGAACCCGCCGAACCGCCAGCGACCCCGGTAGAGGCCCTGGGACCACCCGGCCGCCAGCTGGACGAGGCCGACCAGCGGCAGCACCCACCACAGCTGGTGGACGTTGTCCGACGGCATGTTCGCCTCGAACCGCATCCACAGCGCGACGACGACCGCCCCCATGGCGACGACCGGATCGGCCACCGCCTGGATGACGTGGCGCGCTCGATCGCCCGGCAGCGCGAACCCGCTGAAACCTGCCCTGTCCATGGTCTTCCGGAACCCCCTCCGATGGCCCGGCCACGCTATCCCAGGCCAGGAACCCGCCCGGCCATCCCCTCGAACCGACGCACGAGCATCGTAGACAGACGATGACAGGACCGCAACGGTCCCGTGGCCCGGCACCCGTCGGCCGGTACGTTGCCCCCGTGGATCGACCCGAGGACGCCCAGGGTGGTCCGCTGGTCATCCTCGGGGCGGGTGGCCACGGCCGTGAGGTCCTCGACGTGGCCCGCCACGACCCGACGGCCCCCCGGGTGCTCGGGTTCCTGGCCGACGAGGAGCCCGACCCCGCCCTGCTGGAGCCGCTCGGGACGTCCTGGCTCGGCCCGATCGCCGTCCTGGAGGGCATCGACGCCCTCTTCGTGATCGCCGTCGGCGACCCCGGGGTCCGGCGCACGCTCCACGAGCGGGCCACCCGCTGGGGCCGGGAGCCCGCCCGGCTCTGGCACCGCACCGCCCACCGGGCCGCGGGCGTCGAGGTCGGCGCCGGCACCGTGGTGCTGGCCAACGCCTCGGTGACGAGCAACGTCCGCCTCGGCCTCCACGTCCACGTCAACCTCAACGCCACCGTCGCCCACGACTGCGACCTCGGCGACTACGTCACCGTCAACCCGGGCGCCAACCTCAACGGGAACGTCACCGTCGGCCCCGACGCCACCATCGGCTCGGGGGCGGTGATCCGCCAGGGCGTCACGATCGGCGCCGGGGCGACGGTGGGCGCCGGCGCCGTCGTGATCCGCGACGTCGCCCCCGGGACGACCGTCGTCGGCGTCCCGGCGCAGCCGATCTAGAGCGACTCGACCCCCGGGCCCCGCAGCACGTTGCGGCAGTCGAGCACCGGTGCCCCGGAGCCGACGATCAGGTCACGGTCGAAGGCGTCGTGGTCGACGACGAGCACGGTGAGGTCGGCGGCGGCCAGCTCGTCGGCCGTCAGCTCGACCCGCTCGACGCCGGCCGGGACCTGGCTCGGGTCGGTGTGGGGGTCGACGGCCCGGATCTCGGCGCCGAGGGCCAGCAGGCGGGTGATGATCGCCGCCGAGGGCGCCTCGCGGGCGTCGCCGGTGTTCCTCTTGTAGGCCAGCCCGAGCAGGAGGATCCGACGGCCTCGGACGGCCAGGCTGCGGCGGTTGAGGGCGGCGACGATCCGCTGCACGACGTAGTCGGGCATGTGCTCGTTGACGTCGTTGGCCAGCTCGACGAAGCGGAAGGTGTGGCCCAGCGAGCGACGCACCCGCCACGACAGGTACGACGGGTCGATCGGCAGGCAGTGGCCACCGACGCCCGGGCCGGGGGTGAAGCGCATGTAGCCGAAGGGCTTGGTGTCGGCCGCCTCGATCGCCTCCCACACGTCGATGCCGAGGTCGTGGGCGAACATCGCCAGCTCGTTGACCAGGGCCACGTTGACGTGCCGGAAGGTGTTCTCCAGCAGCTTGACCAGCTCGGCCTCCTTGGGCGACGAGACCGGCACGGTCTTGTCGACCAGGCGGTCGAAGAAGCCCTGGACCCTCGCCAGCGAGGCCGGGCTGACGCCCGAGACGACCTTCGGCGTCCGCTCGAAGGTCCAGACCTCGTTGCCCGGGTCGATCCGCTCGGGGCTGTAGCCGACGTGGAGGTCGACCCCGGCGGTGAGCCCCGAGGCCGCCTCCAGCACGGGGACGACCAGCTCCTCGGTCGAGCCCGGGTAGGTGGTCGACTCGAGGATCACGGTGCACCCCGAGGAGACGTGGGGGGCGATCATCGCCGTGGCCGACTCGATGAAGCTGAGGTCGGGCACGCCGTCCTTGAGCGGGGTCGGCACCGAGATGACGGCGACGTCGAAGCCGGCGATGTGGGCCGGGTCGGCCGAGGGCCGGTAGCGCCCGGTGTCGAGGGCGGCCCGCAGCCGCTCCGACGTGATGTCCTCGACGTAGGAATCGCCGGCGGCCAGCCGGGCCACCCGGTCGGCCGAGACGTCGAAGCCGACGACGTCGAACTCGGCCTCGCAGGCCCGCACGGCAACGGGCAGTCCGACGTACCCCTGCCCGACGACGACGACCTTCTCCACGGTTTGCTCCCTCCGCTGGTGGTTTCCCGGGCACGACGAACCCGCCGTCGTGCTCAGGCCAGGGCCGAGCGTAGGCGCTCCACGACTCGCTCCTGCTCGCCCTCGGTGAGGCTGCTCCCCGACGGCAGGCAGAGGCCGGTCTCGAAGAGGCGCTGGGCGGTGCCGTCGACCCGGGCCGGGGCGCCGGCGAAGACCGGCTGGAGGTGCATCGGCTTCCACGTGGGCCGGGCCTCGATCTCGTCGGCCTCCAGGTGGAGCCGCACGTGCTCCGGGGTGGCCCGGGCCCGGTCGAGGGTGATGCACGTCAGCCAGCAGGTCGAGGTGCCGTAGTCGGCCTCGGGCATGAAGGCGACGCCCTCGACGTCCCCCAGCGCCTCCCGGTAGGTCCGGTTGATCTCCTGGCGGCGGGCGACGCGCCGGTCGAGGTCGGCCAGCTGGCCCCGGCCGAAGGCGGCCAGCAGGTTGGAGAGCCGGTAGTTGTACCCGACCTCGACGTGCTCGTAGTGGGGCGCCGGCTCGCGGGCCTGGGTGGCCAGGTGGCGGCAGCGGGCGGCGAGGGCGGCGTCGTCGGTGACGGCCATGCCGCCCCCCGACGTGGTGATGATCTTGTTGCCGTTGAACGAGACCACGGCGCCGACCCCGAAGGACCCGGCCGGTCGGCCGCGGTAGGTGGCGCCGAGGGCCTCGGCGGCGTCCTCGACCACGGGCACGCCGTGCTCGGCGAGGACCGCGCCGAGCCGGTCGAAGTCGGCGCACTGGCCGTAGAGGTCGACCACCACGGCGGCCCTGGGCATCGGCCGGCCGGTGCGCCGGCGCTCGGCGAGCTCCTCGGCCACCAGGTCGGGCGAGACCTGCCAGGTCGCCTCGTCGGCGTCGAGGAAGACGGGCGTGGCCCCCAGGTAGGTCACCGGGTTGGCCGAGGCGGCGAAGGTGAACGTCGGGACGAGGACCTCGTCGCCCGGGCCCACCCCGACCTCCTGGAGCAGCAGGTGGAGGGCGGCGGTCCCGGAGGCCAGCCCGACGCCGTGGGCCCGGCCGCAGACGGCGGCGACCTCGGCCTCGAAGCCGTCGAGGTCGGGTCCGACCGGGGCGATCCAGCCCCCGTCGACGGCGGCCAGCAGCCGCTCCCGGTCGTCCCCCACGACCTCGGGGGGCGAGAGCCAGATCCGGCTCACGAGGCCCGCTCCGCCGACGGCATCTCCGGCATCGTGGCGTGACCCGGGGCGGCGATGCCCGAGCGCCGCAGCACCACGGCCACGGTTGCGAGGAGGATCCGCAGGTCGAGGCGCAGCGAGCGGTTGTCGACGTACCAGACGTCGAGGGCCAGGCGCTCCTCCCACGTCGTGGCGTTGCGCCCGTTGACCTGGGCCCATCCCGTGATCCCGGGGCGGACCTCGTGGCGCCGGGCCTCGGTCGGCGTGTAGCGGTCGAGGTAGGCCACCGGCAGCGGGCGGGGCCCGACGAGGGCCATGTCGCCCCGCACCACGTTCCACAGCTCGGGCAGCTCGTCGAGGCTGGTCGCGCGGAGCCGGCGGCCGAGGGCGGTCAACCGCTGGTCGTCGGGGAGGAGGGCGCCGGTGGCGTCGCGCTCGTCGGTCATCGTCCGCAGCTTGAGGATGGTGAACGGCCGGCCGCCGAGCCCGGCCCGCTCCTGGCGGAACAGCACCGGCGGCCCGAGCCTCCAGCGGACGACCCCGGCGGCGGCGGCGAGCACGGGTGCCAGCACGACCCCGGCCACGACCGCCACCCCGGCGTCGAGGGCCCGCCGCATCACACCGTGGCGGTGGCGCGGAACCAGTCGACCGTCGCCTCGACGCCCTGGCGCAGCGGGACCGGTTCGAGGTCGGGGACCAGCGAGCGGAGGCGGGTGTCGTCGGCCTGCGAGTCGCGCACGTCGCCGGCCCGGGTCGGCAGGTCCTCGCGCTCGACCGGGTGCCCGAGGACGTCCTCGATCACGCCGATCAGCTCGTTGAGCGAGGTCCGCGACCCGAAGGCCAGGTTGACCGGCTCGGGGTGGGCGATGCGACCGAGCGCCACCTTGGCGAGCACGGCGGTGACGCTGTCGACGAAGGTGAAGTCGCGGGTCTGGGTGCCGTCGCCGTGGACCGGGAGGGGCTTGCCCTCCAGGGCGGCCGAGACGAAGGCGGGCACCACGGCGGCGTAGGCGTGCCCGGCCGGCTGGAGCGGGCCGAAGACGTTGAAGAAGCGGAAGGCCAGGGCGTCGAAGCCGAACGACGGCCCGTAGGCCAGGGCGTAGGCCTCGGTCGCCAGCTTGCTGGCGGCGTAGGGGCTGACCGGCGAGGGCTTGAGCGTCTCGACCTTGGGCAGCACCGGGTTGGCGCCGTACACCGACGACGACGAGGCCACCACGACGTGGCTCACCTCGGCCCGCCGCATCGCCTCCAGCACCGAGAGCGTGCCGGTGGCGTTGGCCACGTGCGAGGCCATCGGGTCCTGGATCGACTTGGGCACCGACGGCCGGGCCGCCAGGTGCACCACCGAGTCGGCCCCGGCGAGCACCTCGGCCAGCGGGTCGGTGGCGACGATGTCGCCGACGACCAGCTCGACCCCCTCGACCCCGTCGAGGTTTGACCGGAAGCCGGTGCTCAGGTCGTCGTAGGCGACCACCTCGTCGACCCCGTCCGTGACCGCCAAGCGCCGGCACAGGTTCGCGCCGATGAACCCCGCCCCTCCCGTCACCACGACCTTCACCCCGGCGACCGTAGCGGACCGGTCCCGGTCCCCTGTCCTACGGTGGGCCGGTGCTCGCCGCCACGGCCGACCGGGTGGACGACGCCGTGCTCACCCTGGTCATCGGCCTGGTCGCCGTCGCCCTTGCCGGGTCGCCCCGCCTCCGCCCGCGGGGCCCGGCGCTGGCCATCGGCGGGTCGACGGTGCTCGGGCTGCTCGTCGTCCGGGCGCGTGTGCCCGACGCCCTCGACGCCGGGGCCGACGGGCCCGCCTGGTTCACGCTGGCCGCCCTCGCCGCCGGGGCGGTCGGGGCGTTGGCGGTCGCCCGCCTGCTCGACGCCGGCCGCGGCCCCGAGGCGGTGGCCCTCCTCGGGGCCGGCGTCGGCGCGGCCGCCGCCGCCCTCCCCGACGTCGAGGTCCTCCTCGCCGTCGCCGCCCTCTGGCTCCCCTGGCTGCTCGCCCCCACCGACGGCGAACGCCACCGGGGTGGGACGATCGCCGCCACTGTGGTCGGTCTCGCCGTCGCCCTGGCCCTGGTCGACGGGGCCCGAGGCCGGCCCGGGACGATCCTGCTCGCCCCGGTCGTGGTCGGGCCGGCCGCCGTCCTCGCCATCGCCCTCCCCCGGGCGACACGACCGGAGGTGCTCGCCCGCGTGGTCGTCGCCGGTGCCGTCGGCGTGCTCGTCGCCCGGCACGCCGGGCTCACCGCGGGCACGGCCCGCCCGCTGATCGGCTCGCTGCTCGGGCTGGTCGTCCTCGCCGCCGTGGCCGGGCTCAGAAGACCTCGAGGTCGCCCAGGCTGAAGGCCCACGAGCCGAGGGCGGTCGGGTCGGGGGCGACGTCGGCCAGCGGGCGGGTGGTGAGGACGATGCCCTGACTCGGCAGGCGGACGAAGCCGGCCCGGGTGAACGCCCCGCCGAGGTCCGGGTCCAGCCCGGTGACCGTGGCCAGGTGGTCGCAGCCGCTCCCCCGCCCCGCCTCCCGCAGCAGGGCGCGGGTCGTGGCCCGGTCGCCCCGGGCCACCAGGACCTCTGAGACCGTCAGCTCGGCCAGGGGCCCCCGGCGCCGGGGTCGGGCGAAGACGAGGCCGACCAGCTCACCGCCGCGGTGGACGGCGACGTGGCGGTAGTCGAGACCGGGGGCCTCGGCGTAGCGCCAGCGCAGGTAGGCGACGCTCCGGTCGGTGGCGAGGCGGCCGTCGCCGTCGGCCACCCGCTCCAGCAGCCCGGCCACCGCCTCGGGCGACCCGAAGGCGTCGGCGGCGGGAGCGAGGCGGCAGGCGATCGGCGCGTCGCTCGCCCCGGCGCGGGCCGAGCGCACCCCGCGGGCGAACCGCAGCGGCCGCCGGGGCCGCAGCGCCACCGGCACCGCGCCCACCTGCGTCCAGCCCATCTTGAGGTAGCCGGGGCGGCTCTTGTCGTTGGGGGTGTTGAAGATGAGGTCGATCTCGCCGCGGATGCCGTCGACGGCCCCGTCGGTGAGCCGGGTGAAGATGCCCTTGCCCTGGTGGTCGGGGTGCGTGGCGGTGTCGACGGCGCGCACCGCCTCCCAGCGGCGGGCGCCGGCCCGCCACCGCCACCGCATGAAGGTGCGGAAGCCGACGAGCCTGCCGGCGTCCTCGGCGACGAAGGCGGGCGACCGGCCGAAGGGGTTGTCCCGGTGCTTCCACCGGAAGAAGTCGGCGGTCCGCTGCCCGATCGGCCCGCCGCCGAGCGACAGCTGGAGCAGCGCCAGCACGGCCTCCTCGTCGGCGTCGGCGTAGCGCCGGACCACCAGGTCGTCGCTCATCGGGCCAGCAGCTCCCCGTAGACCGCGGCCATGCGCTCGACCGCCCGGGTGATCGAGAACCCGCCGGCCGTCTCCCGCCCGGCGGTGGCCAGCCTGGCCGCCCCGTCGGGGTCGTCGAGGACGCCGGCGATGGCGGCGGTGAGGGCGGCGACGTCGCCCGGCGGCACCAGGCGGCCGTCGACGCCGTCGGTGAGCACCTCGGGGATGCCCCCGACCCGGGTGGCGATCGCGGGCAGGCCCGAGGCCATGGCCTCGAGGAGGGCGAGCGGCAGCCCCTCGTGGCGCGAGCTGAGCACGAAGGTGTCGAAGGCGGGCAGCAGGCCGGCCACCCCCGGGCGCTGGCCGGTGAGGAGCACCCGGTCGCCGAGGCCGCGCTCGCCCGCCCGCTCCCGCAGCTCGGCCTCGAGCGGCCCCCCGCCGACGATCACCAGGCGAGCGTCGGGCCGGCTCGCGGCGACGGCGGCGAAGGCGTCGATCAGGCTGCGGTGGTCCTTCTTCGGCACCAGGTTGCCGACGGTGCCCACGACCGGGACGTCGGCCGGCAGGCCCAGCTCGGCGCGCGCCGCGGCCCGGGCCTCGGGCCCCGAGCGCACCTCGGTCTCGTCGATGCCGTGGTACAGCACCTCGCAGGGGGGCACGTGCACCCACGGCGCCCAGCGGGGCCGCCGGATCGACGCGGCGACACCGTCGGACACGGCGAAGACGTGGTCGACCCGGCCGAGGGTGGCGGCGTTGGCGACCCGGGTCGGGGCCCGGAAGCGGCTCCAGACGTTGTGCTCGGTGTGGACGTGGACCGCCCCCCGCCCTCCCGGCGCCACGCGGGCCGCCGCCGCGGCCACCGGGCTGTGGCTGTGGACCACGTCGAAGCCGCCGCCGGCGAGCAGCCGCTGGAGCCGCAGGGGCCAGCGGCGCACCGAGCCGGGGGCCCCGAGGCAGTGCACCGGCACCCCGGCGTCACGCAGGCTCGGCACCCAGGCGTCCTTGTGGGGCAGGACGTAGGCCACCTCGGTGTCCCACCCGGCGGTGCGCAGCGCCGGCACCGCCATGGCCAGGATGCGCTCGGCCCCGCCCAGGCCCAGCCCCTTCATCAGCCAGAGGACCCGCCGGTCACCCACCGGTGGCCCCGGGGGCGCGGGGTGCGGCGACCGCCCATGGCAGGCCCTTGCGGAGGGCGATGCGGCGGTAGGTCTCGATCGACATGGCGGCCACGGCCCGTTGGTCGAAGGCCCGCCGGGCCCGGGCGGCGGCGGCCTCGGCGAGCCGGTGACGCAGGTTGGCGTCGTCGACCAGGCGCCCGATGGCGGCGGCCAGCGCTGCCGGGTCGCGGGGCGGGACGAGGAGCAGGTGCTCGCCGTCGGTGCCGATCTCGCGGCAGCCCCGGATGTCGGAGAGGACCATGGCGCACCCGCAGGCCGCGGCCTCCATGGCCGAGCGGGAGAAGCCCTCGCGGTGGCTGGGGAGGACGAAGACGTCGAGGGCCGAGTACACGGCGACCATGTCGGTCTGCTCGTCGACGAAGCGGAGCCCGGCGAGGTCACCGGTGACCTGGTCGGCCTTGGCGGCGTCGGCCGGCCCCACCCAGATCACCTCGACGTCGCGGTCCAGGCCGCGGGCCGCCTCGGCCAGCTCACCGATCCCCTTCTCCTCCACCCGCCGACCCACGCCCCCCACCACCAGGGCGTCGGGGGCGATGCCGAGGGCGGCGCGCAGCCGGGCCCCGGCCTCGGGGTCGCGCCGGAACCGGGTCAGGTCGATGCCGTTGCCCACCGTCCACGCCCGGGCCTGCGGCACGGCCCGGGCCAGGGTCCGGCGGTCGAGGTCGTTCTGGTACAGCTCGGCGTCGGAGGCCAGCCCGGCCAGCGCCTCGGCACCGAGGACGAAGCCCTTCCGCCCGAGGCCGTCGTCGGGGCGCACCCAGAGCCCGTGGCAGGTGTTGACGACCACCGGGATCCGGGCCGCCCGGCCCAGCAGCCGGCCCATCACCCCGGTCTTGGGGTTGTGGGTGTGGAGCACGTCGAGGCGGAGGTCGCGCAGCACGCCGAACAGCTCCCGCGCCGCCCGCCCGTCGCTGCGGACGTCCCACGCCCGGGTGAGCGACCGGATGGGCACGTGGGTGACGCCGTCCGGGAGGCGGTCGACGTAGGGGCCGTCGGCCGAGATGGCGAAGGTCTCGTAGCCGGCGGCCACGTCGACCTCCAGCTCGGTGGCGAGCAGCAGGGCATGGCTGATGTCGGACGTGGTGAGGTGGGCCAGTCGCAGCCGCCGGGGCGGGCCGTTCACGCCGAGGCGCCCAGCTTCTTGGCCACGGTCACGATGGCACCGTAGGCGCGCTCGGGACCGAGCCGGCCCGTCAGCTTGGCCGCGAAGAACTCGAGGGGATCGCTGCCCCGCACCGGCACCCGCCGGAGCCGCAGCGGGTCGACGCCGGGCAGGTTGCGACCCAGCTCGCCGGTGACCGCCGAGCGGAACCGGGCCCGCAGCGCCGGCTCCAGCGCCGGCACCGGGATCCCCCACGGGTAGGCGTAGTGGCGGGCGACGATGCCGAGGCGCTCGGAGATGGCCTCGGTGCACTCGTCGATGTCTGCCTCGGTGACGACCTCGGGCCGGACGTGGCCGTGGGTGTGGTTGCCGATCGTGCACAGCCCGGTGGCCACCAGCGCCTCGACATCGTCCCACGACAGCGCCGGGCCCGGTGCCTTCGCCGTTGAGCCGTCCCAGTGCATCTCGCCCCCGAGGTAGCCGGTGGCCAGGTACACGGTGAACGGCAGCCCGTGCTCGACCAGGATCGGCAGGGCCGGGTCCCGCACGTCGGCGAACCCGTCGTCGAACGTGAGCACGACGGTCGGCCGGTCGTCGCCGGCATCGAGGGCGTCCAGGGCGGCGTCGAGGCTCACCACCTCGTGCCCCTCCGCCAACACCCCCATCTGCGCCGCGAAGTCCTCGGTCGTGACGTCCCGCTCATCCGGCGTCCCACCCCCCACCCGGTGGTAGATCAGCACCGTGCACCCCCTGGCTCGGCTCCGGGCGCCCACCGCCCCTAGGGCCTGCTTCACCCTTCGACGCGACAGTTGGATCACGCCCACTCCCGGCGCCCGATGGAGCGGGAGCCCCGTCGGGCGGTGGCCTCCCACCGGTCGATGGCCTGCCGGTGAACCACACCCACCTGCACGGGGATCTCCTCCAGACCGACGATGCGAGCGATCGCCAGCCGGTGGCACCCACCCAGCCCGAAGATCGGTCGTCCTCGGCGATCAAAGTGCATGTATATCCCGTCCACCTCGCGAAAGGCGCCGGGGGCACGCTCGCAATGCGCCATCAACCGTCTGTCGCCCTCGACTTGCTGGAAGATCCGGTCGAGCCGCCGGTAGCGCGCCACGATGTCCGACCGATCCTGGCACCCGTCGACGGCCCGGCCGCGCGCCTCGATGAGGCGGTGCATGTGTTCGATCGCCCCCGTCTCGGACCAGGGCGTGCCCGCCGTCCAGTGGTCCTCGCAGAAGCGGATCTTTGCCACCGCGCCTAACGGCTGGACGTCGACGTCCCAGTCTCCGTCGAGCACGCGCCCGGTCCAGCTCCGGGGGATGGCGGTACCAAGAGCGAGCTCGCAGTCAGCGGTGTGGATCCACGCCAGCTCAGCGGACTGGGGGGCGTGGCCCCCGTAGCGCAGCCGGTTGGCGAGGTCCCGGGCACTCATCCGCCAGCGAAGTGATCCCCGGGCGCGGAGGCGGGTCCCCATCGTGGCCCGGCTCAGCGGTCGGGCCGCAGCGCCCACATCACGTAACGGCTGTGGGGCCCTCCGCCGATCTCGGTGCGCTCGTCGATGGCGAAGCCGGCGCGCTCGACCTCTCGCACCATCGCCGACTCCCGGTTGAAACGGGTTCGGGGCGTACGAGCCGGGGTGCGCCCACGGAGCACCATGGCTGCGAGGAGGCTCAGGCGCCGCCGCGGCGTCAGCGAGGCATCGCCAACCGACCGCCACAGGTGCAGGGAGACGATCACGGGACCGGCGCTGACCCGACGGATCTCACGCAGGGCCTCTCGGACGTGGCGGCGACCGAACCACGTCAGCAGTCGGGTGCACACCACGGCGTCGACGGCCTCCGCTGCCAGTGGGAGGGCGAAGACACTGGCACGTACCGGGTGGAGCCCACCGGGGACGGTCTCGCCCGCCGCCGCCGATGCGGCGGCGAGCATCTCCCGGGACAGGTCTGCCCCGATGATGCGATGGCCGCCCTCGTCGTAGTGGCCCAAGTAGCGACCGGTGCCGAGGGGGACGTCAAGCACCGTGGAGCGGCGACGCAGCCCCGACAGGAAGGCCCCGACGAGGTTCTGCTCCTCCGTCCAGATCGGGTCGGTGCGGCGGATACGCTCGTAGTCCCTGACAGTCGACCCGTAGTAGTGGTCGGGGCTCGGGCCGGAGTTCACCGTTCCCCTCCCTTGTCGAAGATCATTCGCCGGACGTTTCCCTAGGGGACACCCTGTGTTCAGGCGGCACCCTACCGGGATCGCTGGTCCCCAAGTCGGACCCCGCCCCGTCTCCGACGCCGACCCCCTCCTCGATGACGCCGAGATCGACCTGAGGGCCAGCTGCTCCTGCGTACGATGCCAGGGCCGAGACCGCGAGATAAGGGCTGCCGGTGTACCCATCCATCAGCGTCATCATCCCTGTGCGGGACCGCGCCGAGGTGGTGGCGCGCGCGGTGCGCAGCGCCCTGGCCCAGACCCTTCCACCCGACGAGGTGATCGTCATCGACGACGCCTCGGCCGACGACACCGTCGCCGCGGTCGAGGCCATCGATGACCGGAGGGTGCGGCTGATCCGGCACCGGCAGCGGCGCGGCGCCTCGGCGGCCCGGAACACTGGCATCGACACCGCCGACGGGGACGTGCTCGGCTTCCTCGACTCCGACGACGAGTGGCAACCAGGCCGACTGGCCCGTCAGGTCCCACAGGCCCCCGACGCCGGCCTCCTCGCCTGTGGGTTCGAGGTCCGCACCGGGTCGACGAGGAGACGGGCGGCCCCGGGCTGCTTCCGGGGCCGCACCCCGCACCGACGACTACTGGCCCTCAGGGGCGGGCCGATCACCACGTCATGCTTGATGGTCGATCGGCGAACGCCCGTGGCCAGCACCCGGTTCGACGAGCGGCTGCCTGCTCTCCAGGATTTGGACTTCGCCATCCGGGCCACGGACGCGGCCCGATTCTCCCACGTCGACGAGGTGCTGGTCACGAAGCACTCAGGCGCGGCCGGAAGGGTGTTCACGACCGAGAATGAGATCGCGGCGCGCCGCCTCCTCCTCGAGCTCCACGCTCGAGAGCTCGCACAGGACGGCCCGGCACGCGGCGCGCACCACCTTGCCCTCGCCCGAGCGCTGGCGGGCTCCCGCCAGGTAGCGGAGGTCGCAGAACACCTCGATGCGGCGGCAGAGGCCTGGCCCGGCATCCCGAGCCGCCTGGCCCAGCTGTCCTGGCGCTCCGGGGGCGTACCCGGCTTGCGTCTCTCGTGCAAGGTCTGGTGGTTCGTCGCCGAGGACCCAATCGGTCGAGCCCGAAGCGTGACCCGATCAGTTCTGAGGAACTCCGATGGGTGAGCCGGTCGCAGCCCCGGACTTCGGCACCCTCGACGGCGTCTGGATCATCGCCGAGATCGGGGTCAACCACGACGGCCATCTTCCAACCGCCATCGAGCTGATCGACGCCGCCGCGGCCGCCGGGGCCGACGCGGTGAAGCTTCAGGTCTTCGATCCGGCCCAGGTTGCCGCGTCGACCGCGGAGCTCGCGCCCTATCAGGTAGGGGGCACCACCGCCGACTCCCAGCGCGAGATGCTCGACCGCCTGACCCTGCGACGTGAGGAGCTGGCAGCGACGCGCCAGCGAGCCGACGAGCATGGTCTCGCCTGGTTCGCCACCGCCTTCGACCCCGACAGCCTCACTCTCGTCGAGGAACTCGAACCTGTCCTCCACAAGATCCCGTCAGGAGAGGTCACGAACTTGCCGTACCTGCGGGCGGTCGCTCAGCTCGGACGCGGGGTCTTGCTGTCAACCGGGATGGCCACCTGGGAGGAGGTCGAGGCGGCGCGCAATGCACTCGCGTCGGCACCCAGCACCGTCCTGCTCCACTGCCTCAGTGCCTACCCGGCGCCCGCGGAACAGGCCAACCTCCTGGCCATCCCGAACCTGGCCCGTCGCTTCGGCGACCCCGTGGGCTGGTCGGACCATTGTCCCGGGACCGAGACCGCAGTGGTAGCCGTCGGTCTGGGTGCGGTGGTCCTAGAGCGTCACCTCACGCTTGACCACCATCGGCCAGGTCCCGACCACGCCGCCAGCTCCACTCCCGAGGAGCTAGCCGACTACATCCGTGCCGCCCGGGTAGCCCACGCCGCCCTCGGAACTGGCGAGAAGCAGACCCAGCCCGCAGAGCTGCCCAACCGTCGAGCAGCCCGCCGGAGCTGGTACACGACACGCGACGTGCCGGCAGGCGCTGTCCTCGTCCGGGACGACGTCATCGCCCTGCGCCCCGAGACCGGCCTCCGACCCGACGTCGACCTGCTCGGTGCCACCACCCGTCGCCCGATCGCCGAGGGTGGGTCGATCGACGTCGACGATGTCGAACTCGCCCACATCGAGGCCGCGAAGGCCCCACGCCGTATTTGCGTCTTCACCGGATCCCGCGCTGAGTACGGGCTGCTGGTTCCGATCCTGCGCCGGATCCAGCAGTCCGAGGTTCTCGACCTGCAACTGATCGCCGCTGGTTCGCACCTGTCCCAGCTGCACGGCCACACGATCGATCAGGTGCGCGAGGACGGGTTCACCGTCGATGCCGAGATCGAGATGCTCTTCGCCAGCGATACCCCGGTAGCGGCCGCCAAATCGGTCGGCGTTGCGCTGCTCGACCTGGCGGTGCAACTCGACCGGCTCCGACCCGACGTCCTCGTCGTCCTCGGCGATCGGTACGAGCTGCTCGCCCTGGCCTCCGCCGCCTTGCTGATGAACATCCCCATCGCCCACGTTCACGGTGGGGAGCTGACCGAGGGCGCGTTCGACGACGCCGTGCGCCACGCCGTGACCAAGATGTCGCACCTCCACTTCCCGGCCGCCGAGGAGTTCGCTCGGCGCATCGTCCAGATGGGCGAGCCGCCCGAGCGTGTGCACGTCGTCGGCGCTCCGGGGCTGGACACCTTGCGCTCGCTGCGTCGAAGGAGCAAGGAGGAGCTCGAAGAGCTCCTCGGTCACCCCCTGGATCCCCCGGTGGCGCTGGTGGCCTACCACCCGGCCACGATCCCCGGGGAGAACCCGGCCGAGGTGACGACCAACCTCCTGGAAGCTGTCCGGCGCAACCCGTTCGGCACGATCGTCACCAGCGGGCCCAACGCCGACCCCCGCTACGCCGGTGTCCACGCCGCCATCGAGGCCGCTGCCGCCGCTGACGGGCGCGTCCGACTCATGCCGTCGATTGGCCACGAGGCGTACCTCTCCCTGATGGGCATGGCGGCGGTGGTCATCGGCAATTCGTCGAGCGGCATCATCGAGGCGCCGGCGCTGGGAGTGCCCTCGGTGCTCGTCGGCAAACGCCAGGACGGGCGACCAAGGGCAGCTCGCGTCATCGACACCGGCACGACGGTGGACGAGATCACTGCGGCTATCGAGGCCGCACTCGCCCCTGCGACGGACCAGGACGAGACCTCACCGTACGACCGTGGTGTGTCGGCCGCCGACGCCATCGTCGCCGTCTTGGAGAGCACGGACCCCTCGCGCCTCGTCGAGAAGCGCTTTCACCACTTCGGGGTGCGGTGAGCCTCGACGGCCAGCGGGTCCTGGCCCTGGTCCCCGCCCGAGGCGGCTCGGCCCGGATCCCGGGGAAGAACCTCAAGACGATCGGAGGTCGCAGTCTCGTCCGCCTGGCCGTCGACATCGGGCTGGCCGTCGCCCAGATCGACGAGGTCATCGTGTCCTCGGATGCTCCCGAGATCCTCGCCGAGGGCCGTAGCGCTGGTGCGACGGTCGATCACCGCAGCGCAGCCCTCGCCCGACCTGACACCGAGAGCCGGGACGTGATCGATGAGCTCCTCGCGCGCCGCTCCGACGTCGACGTCCTCGTGCTGCTCCAGCCGACATCGCCGTTGCGCACCCCAGCCGATGTCGTCGCTTGCCTAGATGCGCTGGCCTACCATCCCACGGCGGCCACGGTGACGAGGACCGACCATCCGTCGGCCTGGACCAGGATCGTGTCGGAGGAAGGTCGACTCCTGCCCGCCGTACCTGCCGACTGCCGAATGCCGCCTGCCGGCCCCGAAGTCCGTCTGAACGGCGCCGTCTACACCGCTCGCGCCAGCCACATACGGGCCGGCGGAGACCTCGTCGGCGAGCACACCGCTGCCGTGATGATGCCCCGGGCACGTTCGGTCGACATCGACCGCCCCTTCGATCTGCATCTGGCCCGACTGCTGGCATCTTCGCCGTTCGAGGGCGAGGACGACCTTGACTCTGCCTGACGAGGCGGCGATCGTCGCCCGCGAGGAGCAGGCATGGGCCGCATTGCGCGCCTTGGTCCGGGCCGAGGGCGACCCGCTCCTCGGCATCGTGGCGCCGAAGCTCGCCATCGCCGGCACCGGCGTCGACACCGTATCCAGGTCGGCGGGGTTCGGCGCCCTGGTGACCACCGCCGCCCGGGCCCGCTGGCGCCCCGGACCGATGATCACGGTCGTCGACGGGATCGCCATCATCACCGCCAGCAGCGGGCAAGCCCGGGCGCTGGCGCCGGTGCTGACAGCACTGGCCGACGAACACGAGGCGGTTCCGGCCCGGCTCCCTCCCGTCCGGCCATCTGCCCTCCGCTCCGCGCACGTCACCCGGCGGCGCCTGACGCCGGTGCTCGACGATTGGTCCCGCACCGCCGGCACCGCCCCGATCGACATCAGCTCCGAGGTGTTCGCCGCCGCCCTCGTTCGCGCCCGACTGGCCGAGTGGCTCGACCGCACCGAGCCGCGACGGCTGGTAGTGGCCACCCAGCACAACACCACCGTGCGGGCCGCCGTCCGGGAGGCTCGGGACCGCGGCATCCCGAGCACCTACGTCCCCCACGCCCCCGCCGCTGACACCCCGTGGTACCGCGACATCCCGACGGATGCGGCGTTGCTCCGGGGTCAGGGCGAGGTCGACTTCTACACCGGCCTCGGGGCCTCGAGCCAGCACCTCGCCGTGGTCGGTGACCCGAGCATTACCCACCCTCTCGACCGGGCCACGGTCCACGCCGCCGCCCCCCTGGTGTGGGCGACGTCGCCCCAGCCGGAGACAACCCTGCGCGCCATCGTCGCCCTGCTCGACGAGACGGGGTTGATGATCGAGGTGGCGCCACACCCCCGCGCCGATCGCGGCCTGCTCGAGCGCATCTGCCCCGCGACCTGGTGCTGGAACCGGTACCCCTCGACCGGCACCCGCCTCGCCGTCGAACCGCTCGCGGCCGTGGTCCAGCATCGCAGCGGGATGGGCCTAGAGGCGGCGATGCGGGGAGTGCCGGTTCTGGAGCTCTGCGCCCCGGGCCGGTCGATGCCCTACCTGTACCTCCGCGAACTCGCTTGCGAGGTCAGGACCGCCACGGACGTGGTCGCCGCCCTCGGCGCGCTGCCGATGGCCGACGCCATCGAGGCTACGTCGCTCCGCTGGTGCGCTGCGACCGGTGACGAGGCCGCCATTGCGACGGCGACGCGGTTGCGGTCCGATGACGACGTGGCGACCGGACCGGTGCTCGACGGTTGGCTGACGTGAGCCGACTACATTCGTCGCGATGGCGGTCTGGCTCAGCCCCCACAAGGTCCTCGGGGCGCTACCGCCCCCGCTGGAGCGAGCCGCCCGCATCGCCCAGCACCCCGGTCGGGCGTGGGAGCGCAGCCGTCTTCTGCGGCAGCTGAGGTCCGACCCCGACCAGTTGCCGACCCCCGACGTGGTCTCTCGCCTCCGTGCCGCGTGGGGTGGCGCCGCTGTCGCCGAGGTCGACTACCTGCTCGAGGTGTGCCGACGGGCTACCGAGGCCTCCACTCCGATCCTCGAATGCGGCAGCGGGCTGACGACCCTCCTCGCCGGCATCTACTCCGATGCCGAAGTGCACGCCTTGGAGGAGTCAGACCGATGGGCTCGGCGGATGCGCGCCGCCCTGCGCTGGTACGGCATCGACGGCGTCTACGTGCACTTCGCGCCCTTGAGGTCCTACGGCGAGCTCTCCTGGTACACGGTGCCCCCGGAAGTGGCGAGCAGGCGCTATTCGCTCGTCGTCTGCGATGGACCCATCTCACACCGATCGACCACCCCGGTCCGGTTCGGGCTCTGGCCGGTGTTGCGCGACCGCCTCGACGACGCTGCCACCATCCTCCTCGACGACGCCGCCCGCGCCACGGAGCGAGAGGTGCTGCGCCGCTGGGAGGCCCTGGGCGCGTCCGTCACCGAGGCGCCGTCGGCTTCCCGGGACTACGCCATCGTGACCCTCGCCTGAGCGGCCCGGACCGCCAGGCAAGCAACCTCTCGCGTTGCGAGGCGTCGGGCTGCCGATTTCCGGACAGCCACCGGAGACGGACGGCGGCGTCGGGCACCGGCTCGTCGAGGATCCGAGCGATCGGCATGGCGTAGGCGTCCACTGAGAACCGCATAGCCCGCCGGCGCCCTCGACGGGCGACCCGGGCCAACTCTTCGCGATCTGCCAGAGCCCGGTCGAGGGCATCCCGAGCCGATCGCACGTTGCCGGCCTCGAACAGGAATGCCGTGTCGCCGTCGGCGACGCTCATGTGCCCTGGGTTGTCGCTACAGACGACCGCGCAGCCCGCCGCCATTGCCTCAAGGACCGCACGGCCGAAACTCTCGATCGGGGCGGGGAGGAAGGCCACGTCGGCGTGCGCCAGGGCCTCCGTGGCCGAGGACACGCGCCCCAGCGCCTGGATCGACATGACCGCCTGGAGGCGTCGCAGCTCGGTCGCTGTCGAGCTGGGATCCGCGTCGATCCAGTCCTGGGACACACCGACGAGGGTCACTTCCACCCCTTCGTCCAGCCGATCGCTCAGCACCTCGGCCAGCACGTCTAGGCCCTTGCGCCGGCTACAGCTGCCGACGTAGGCGAGCCGGAGCGGTCGATCCGGCCGACCGACCGTCCGATCATCGGCGAACGCGCTGGCGTCCACCAGGTTCGGGAGGACCCGGACGGCGAGCGACCCCGTAGCCCGAGCACCGTAGGCCAACCCTTGGACGTAGGGGGACACGGCGAAGAACCTCAGGTCGTCCACCAGCAGGACGAGCGCCCAGCACTTAAGGACGTCCCGCAATGGCATGTGCTCCGAGCGCAGGACGAGCAGGAGCGGGGTCGAGGTGCGTCGGGTGACAGGGATGCACCGCAGTGCCGCGCCAACACTGTTCGCCACCAGGACCGCCTCCGGCGGCCGCCCGCCCGGCCGCCGACGCAGCCTCCGCAGGCCGCGGCCGATCCTCCACGCGTCGACCCAGGCCGTCCCGGGCCGATCGTTCGCAGACAGCAGCTCGACCGTCACGTCGGACCTGGTGCCTAGGCGGTCCGCCAGATACCCGGGTGGGGTGAAACAGACGATGTCGCGCCGGCCTGCCTGGCTGTCCATGAGCCCCAGGATCGAGTGCGACGGGCCGCGGTTGTGCGGTGAGGTGGCCACGACGAGGAGCGTTCTCATGGGCTTCCGGCCGGGATGGCGTGCGCGTCGGGCCGGGGCTGCCGTTCACCCCGAGCCAGGAGCCGGGGCGGGCAGCAGAGGACGAGGAGCACGAAGGGATAGACCTGGCAGCGTTGGCGGGATAGCAGGCCGAAGTTGTTGAACCCCGTATAGGCGTAGACGAAGAGGACGATGTAACAGAACGACATCGCCAGCAGGGGGCTGGTGCGCAGGCTCTTGAGGGCGACCAGGATGGTGCGACGGTGGCGGAACGTGATGGTGAGGAGGAGCATCCCCTCTGCTGAGGCGATGAGACCCGGTACATTCCCGGCCTCGAACGGGAAGGGTCGGAACAGCACCGTCACCGCGGCCACCGGGAAGAGAACAGGGTTCACGTTGGTGAAGGCCGACCCGCCGGTGTCGGTTCGGTCGGCGGTCGACTCGAGGGCAGCACTAACGGCGCCCCGGTCGAGCGGCTCGACCTCGAGGAATGAGCCAGCCGAGGCGGCCGCCCAGACGAGCACCGCCGCCGCGAGGCCGACCCGGAAGAGCTTGCCGATCGGCAGCTCCGTCGCCGGGGTCGTCGGGGACGCGATCACCGTGGCGAGCAGAAGGGCGGCGACGAGGATGAGGGTGATGTGGGGCCGGATGGCCGCCGACAGCAGGCATCCGGCGGCCAGCAGCACGACGCCGCCTCGGACGTGGAGGAACAGCCTCGCGGCGCCGAGTGCGAAAAGGCCGATGGCCAAGATCATCAGGGCCTCTTTGCCGATCGAGCTCGGCCAGAAGACCATGGAGGGCAGGAAGAACAGCAGCAGGGCGTACCGGCGCTCGTCTACGCCCGGTATCAGGACCCGCACGGCACGGAAGACCAGGTAGATGCCGACGAAGCTCGCGGCCGAGAATACGACGAACCCCCCCAGGGTCGTGGGTCCGGTGACGGTGAAAATGCTCCCGGTCACGTACTCGACGAAGTGGGTACCCACCACCGCGCTCCCCGGGCGGTGCCACGTCAGCTCGCCAGTCCGCAACATGGTCGCGACCTGAGCACCGACCCTGCTGTAGCGGTTGGCGTCGCCGGTGCCGTCGTAGACGACCTGGAGGACGTAGAAGCGGGCGAGCGTGCCGATCAGCTTGGCGAACCAGCCGGCGACGATGATCCGGACGATCGTGGGCGTCTCGGTGCGGCGGGCGACCGACCAGGTGACGACGGCGCCCACGCCCCCGACGAGGTGGAAGAGGGCGACGCCCATGGCGGTGTCGTAGGAGGTCTGGAGGAGGACGGCGACCACGAGGGCCCAACAGATGCCGAACGCGGACAGCGCACACCAGGTCGCGGTGCGGCGGGCCCCCTCTCCCACGACGATCGTCCGGCTCAGCCGACGCGTTCGAGCGGCACGTCGGAGGGACGACGTCCGGTCTTGCCCCGGCCGGTGCGACCACGGCTCTGGACGCTCTCGTAGGTGTTGGCCCCGTAGCCGTACCCGTAGCCATAACCGCCGTAGCCGTAGCCGCCACCGAGGGCGACGCCGTTGAGGACGCAGCCGACGAGGTCGGCGTCGACCTGCTCGAGCAGCTCGACGGCTCGGCGTGCCGCCCGCTTCGTGGTGCTCCCCGCCTGGCCCACCAGGATCGTCACGTCGACGACGCTCGACAGCAGGAGGGCATCGGTGACCGGCAGGACCGGCGGCGTGTCGACGAGGACGACGTCGAACTGACGGGAGAGGTGGTCGAGGACGTCACGGGTCCGACGGGCGGAGAGCAGCTCGGCCGGGTTCGGCGGCGGCGGTCCCGAGGCCAGCAGGTGGAGGCGGCTCTCGCCCGGCACCTCCTGCAACGCCTCGTCGATGGTGGCGTCGCTCAGGAGCACCGAGGTGAACCCCACGGCGTTGTCGAGGCCGAAGTACTCGTGGATGCGGGGGCGCCGGAGGTCGCAGCACACCACCGCCACCCGCTGGCCAGCCCGCGCCAGGGCCACCCCGAGGTTGGCGACGGTGGTCGACTTGCCCTCGGCGGCGCTGGGGCTGGTCACCTGGATGATGCGCACGGGCGCGTCGACAGAGAGGAACTGCAACGACGTCCGCAGCGTGCGATAGGCCTCCGCCGCCGGGGACGTGGGAGCGTCGATCGACACCACGGACCCGCCCTCGCTCCGGCGCCGAGCCCGACGACGGCGCTTGCCGACCAACGGGATCAACCCCAGCACGCTCCGCCCGCCCGCCGCCGCCGACAGGTCCTCCTTGCGACGGATGCGGTCGTCGAGCACCTCGAGGACCAGGGCCAGGCCGATGCCCAGGACCAAGCCGATCACGAGCGCCAGAGCTGCGTTGCGGACCGGCTGGGGGCTGACCGGGCTGCCCGGTGCCCGGGCCGGTGTCAAGACCTCGCTCCCACCGGAGGAGAGGAGGCTGAGCGCCTGTTCGACCCGGTCGATCTCCTGCTGGTTGGTGAGGATCCGGGCCTGCAACGAGTTGCGGTCCTCGGAGATCTCGGCGGCCAAGGCATCGCGGGACTCCGTCAGCTGCGCCCGCTCGGGCGAGACCGGCTCGCCGGGGAGCTGAGGCGGGAGCGCGGCGATCTGGTCCTCGAGCTGCTGGAGCGGGGCCTCGACGAAGGCCAACTGGTCGCTCAGCGAGCGGGCGTCCTCGCGGAGGCTCTCGGCCTTGCCCTCGAGCTCGGTCGTGGTGGAGTCCCGGCGCCAGCCGATGTAGCCCTCGGCGTAAGCGTTGGCGTCCTCGGCAGCCCGCTCCGCCGTCGACGACGAGGCGGTGATCGCCACCACGCTGGTGTCGCCCACGGCCTCGAAGCTCACCTTGGGCGCCCGACCGAGCTCGGCTCGGACCGCCTCCCGCACCGCCTCGGAGTCCATCACCTGGATCTCGGTGGCCACCACCGACCCCGAGCGGGACGACCCGGTGGCGCCGAGGAGCTCGTCGGCAGCGGTGGAGTCCAGGAGGATGCGCGCCTTCGCCTCGTAGACGGGGGTCTGGCGGGCCGAGAGGAGCACGGCGAGGCCGACGGTCACGATCACGACGACGGCGATCGCCACCTTGCGGCGGCGGACGATGTCGATGTAGCGGCGGAGGTCGAGCTCGGGGGGCGCTGAGGTCTCCATGGCCGCCACGATCGTAGTCACCCCCCCGGGGCCCCCTCGCGGACCCGGCCGACTCACCGTGACAGATCCGACAGGGCGACGGCCTGGCGATAGAAGGCGTTGGTCTCCATCAGGTTCTCGGCCGTGTCGAAGGCCTGGACCCGCCCGTCGCCGAGGACCAGGATCCGGTCGCAACCGGCCAGGGTCGAGAGGCGGTGGGCGACGATCACGAGGGTCACCTCACCCTTCAGCTCGGCCAACGTCTGTTGCACCAGGCTCTCGGACCGCATGTCGAGGGCGCTGGTGGGCTCGTCGAGCACGATGACGTCGGGGTCGCCGGCCAGGGCCCGGGCGATCGCCACTCGCTGGCGCTGCCCGCCCGACAGGTTGCGACCGTCGTCGCCGACCCAGGTGGCGTAGCCGTCGGGCATGGCGGCGACGTCGTCGTGGATGTGCGCCCGCCGGGCGGCCCGCAGCACCGCGCCCTCGTCCACGTCGGGACGGAAGAAGGCGATGTTGGCGGCGATCGACATCGCCATCAGGTGCGGCTCCTGGGGCACGAAGGTGAACCGGCGGGCCCAGCTCTCCCGGCTGTGGTCGGCGGCGGGCCGGCCGTTGACGAGGTACTCGCCCTCGGTGGGCCGGCGAAGGCCGAGGAGGACCTGCACGAGGGTCGACTTGCCCGCCCCCGACGGCCCGACCACGCCGATGACCTCGCCGCGGCCGATGGACAGGCTCACCTCGTCGAGCACCCGCCGCTCGGCGTCGTAGCCGAAGGAGACGGTGCGCAGCTCCAGCGAGTCGACACGAGCCAGCTCGGCGTCGCCGGTCGGCTCGACCCCCTCACGGAACCGGGACCGGGCGTCACGCAGCAGCTCGATGTAGGGCGAGGTCGTGTTGACCTGTTGCAGGTACGTCTGGAGCTGCTGGCCGTAGGTCGCGGCACGCACGAACAGCAGCACCAGGGCCGAGAGCGAGGCGATCTCGCTGGCGCCTGACCAGTACAGGACGCCCAGCCCGCCGACGACCACGACCATGGCCACGCCCTGGTAGGTGGCCGGGACCAGGCCTTGGAGGATGCGGGCGTTGTGGAACAGCCGCTCGAAGGCGTCGGACCGCGCCGTCACCCGGCTCTGGGCTGCGCCCTCCACCCCGAACACCCGCATGTCCTGCGTGGCCTCGGCCAGCTCGTTGACGCTGTTGGCGTAGGCCAGCCCCGCCTTGGCCCGGCGACGGGAGAAGGACCGCGCCAACCGCGAGAGCGGCCGCAGGCCGGCGAAGAGGATCCCCACCGTCACGGCGACGGCGAGCGCCGCCAGCGGATCGACCACCACGGCCGTCACCACCATCACGGCGAAGGTGAGCGCCGCGCTCACGGCCCCGGCACAGGAGATCAGCGCCGCGGCGATGTTCGTGACGAACGAGGTCATCAGGTCCTGGAGGTGGCCCCGGCGCTCCTCGCTCTGGACCCCCCACGAGCTGGCCAGGAAGTCGGTCAGGGTCTCGCGTCGCAGCCGACCGAGGACCTCGGTGACCAGCCGGGTGGTGAACCAGACGTTGGCCACCTGGGCCCCGAAGCGGACCAGGGCCAGGATCAGGGCGAGGATGATCAGGGTCCCCACCGACCAGGCGCCGGCGTCGAAGGGCCCGACGGCGATGTCGGCCGCGTCGTCGGCACCGGACAGGGCCACACCGGCGTGGGCGACGAGGACGAGGACGCCGCTCTCGGCGAAGCCGACGAGCAGCGAGGTCAGGGTGATGACGGCGACCGAGCCCCGGACCGGGCCGGTGACCGAGCGGACCAGCGGCAGGAGCGGCTCGTCGCGCTCGACCTTCGAGCTCGCCAACAGGCGTCGTGCCCGTCCGACCTGGCGCCGTGCGCCCGTTCCCGTCACCGAAGCAGTCCTCCCGTCACCCCAGGCCCTTCGTCGACTGTAGGGCGGAGCGCGAGGCCCCCGACGCATCGGGCGCTGGTGGTGCCTGGTGTCCGGGGCTGACGGAGCGCCGACGGCTAGAACGGGCGCGGCCGAGCGCGCGCCGGCCATCCCCCGATGCTGGTCGTGAGGGCCCTGCATGAGCACACCCGAGGTCGAGGTCACCGACGAGCAGGGGCCTCGGGAGCGGAGCCGGGCGCGGCGTCGGCGCCAGCGCGCCATCGCCCGGGGGATCGCCGTCCTGGCCGCCGTCGGGGCCGCCGTGGCCGGGGCCGAGCCGACGGGCACGGCGGTCGTCGACCCCCTGCTCACCGGGGCCTTCGCCGCCCTCGTGACGCTGGCCGCCGGGAAGGCCCGGCGCTGGCCGGTGCTCGCCCTCCCGGCCGCCGCCGTCGCCCTGGCCAGCGGGTGGGTGCTGGTCCCGGCGCTGGCCTCGGCGGCCGTCCCCATCGTCGGCGGGGCCCGCACGCGGCGCGAGCGCCACTGGGGCGCGGCCACCGCCGCCCTCGCCCTCCAGGCACTGCTGCGGGCCGGCGACGTCGGGTTCCACGGGCTGCCGTCGATCGTCGTGGGCGTGGCCGTCGCCCCCGTGCTGGTGTCGGCCTACCGGATGTCGCGCCGCCGGGACCGGACCCGCATCCGCCGGGTCGCCTACGGGCTGGTCGGGGCCACCGCCCTGATCGGCCTGGGCTACGGCGCCCTCGTCGCCTTCGTCGCCGCCGACGTCGACCAGGCCACCTCCGACGCTCGTCGCGGCCTCTCGGCCACCCGCGAGGGCGAGACCGACGACGCCCGGGCCGCCTTCCGCCGCTCGGCCGCCGGCTTCGAGGAGGCCGATGCGCTGCTCAACGCCTGGTGGGCGGCGCCGGCCCGCGCCGTGCCCGTGCTCGCCCAGCACGCCCGCGCCCTGGGCGGCGCCTCGTCCGAGGGCCGCCAGCTGGCGGCGACGGCCGAGGAGACCCTCGTCGCCGCCGACTACCAGAACCTCCGCTACGCCAGCGGCCGCTTCGACCTGGCCCGCATCGCCTCGGTCGAGGAGCCCCTGGGGCGCACGCTCACCTCGCTCGGCCGGGCCCGGGTCTCGCTCGCCCGCGACGACTCCCCCTGGCTGCTCGGGCCGCTGGCCGATGCCCTCGACGAGCTCGACGGCGAGCTGGCCGACGCCCAGGACGAGGGCGACCTGGCCCGCCACGCCCTCGAGGTGGCGCCCCGGATGCTCGGCGCCGAGGGTCCTCGCACCTACTTCGTCGCCTTCGTGACGCCGGCCGAGCTGCGGGGCTCGGGGGGCTTCATGGGCAGCTGGGCCGAGATCACCGCCGATGCCGGCCAGCTCCGTCTGACCCGGTCGGGCCCGGTCCGCGAGCTGTACCCGGGGTTCCCGCCCGGCGGCGTCGTCCTCGACGGCCCCGAGGACTACATCACCCGCTTCGGCCCCTTCCTCGACGACCGGCAGTCGATCGGCGACTTCGGCTACGCCGCCCACTTCCCCGACGCCGCCTCGGTGATGGCCCAGACCTACCCCCAGGTCGGCGGGGTCCCGGTCGACGGGGTGATCAGCATCGACCCGATCGCCCTGGCCGCCCTCCTCCGCTTCACCGGTCCCGTCCAGGTCGCCGGGTTCGACCGGCCGCTCGACAGCGGCAACGCCGCCGACTTCCTGCTCCGCGACAACTACACGCTGTTCCCCGACAGCGAGACGCAGAACGACGCGCTGGCCGGGCTGATCGAGACCACCTTCGACGAGCTGACCACCGGCGACCTGCCGGGGCCGGGCACCATCGCCGACGTCCTCTCCCCCGCCACCCAGGAGGGCCGCCTCCGGATGTGGTCGCCCGACCCGGCCGAGGAGGCGCTCATCCGGCGGATCGGGGCCAGCGGGGCGTTCCCCGACCCCCGCCCGGACCACGACCTCCTCGCCGTGTCGAGCCAGAACTCGGGCAACAACAAGATCGACGTCTTCCAGAGCCGGACCATCGACTACGACGTGGCCGTCGGCGACGACGGGGAGCTGGAGGCGACGGCGACGGTCACCGTCCGCAACGACGCGCCGACCGACGGCTCGGTCCCCGAGTACGTCGTCGGGAACGCCGACGGTGACCCGATCGGCACCAACCGGATGCTCCTGTCGGTCCACACCCCCCACCGGCTGGCGGACGCAGCGGTCGACGGGACCCCGGTCGCCGTCCAGTCCCAGTCCGAGGGCGGCTTCCGGGTCTACACCGCCGAGATCGTCGTCCCGCCGGGCGGGAGCGTCACCCTCACCCTCGACCTCCGCGGCACCTTGACCCCGGGGCCGGAGGGCTACGTCCTCGACCTGGCCCCGCAGCCCACGGTCACCTCCGACGAGCTGACCGTCACCCTCGACCCCGGCTCGGGCGTGGCCCAGGAGGAGGGCCCGATCGCCGTCATCGGCCGCGATCGGCTGGTCATCCGGCCTACACGTTCGTGATCGACGGCCGACAGATCAGGGAGCGGCGCCCAGGGTGCTGGACACAGCGTGCAGCGAACGGCCAGACTGGCGCCGAATCCGAGCATCTCCCGACGGCTCCGGAAGGGCACCCCCGCATGACCAAGAAGCTCCTGTTGGCCGCCAGCCTCGTGGTCGGCGTGCTCGCCTTCTTCGGGGGTCCGGCCTCGGCGCAGTACCCGGAGGGCCCCAGCGCCAGCGTCGACGCCACCGGCGTCCTCGCCGGCGGCACGATCAACATCTCGGGCCAGGACTGCTTCGACGACCCCGACGACATCGTCGACGTGACGCTCGAGGGCGAGCTGATCGCCCAGCTTCCGGTCGCCGAGGACGGCACCTTCGGGGGCCCGGTCACCATCCCGGCCGACACCCCCCCGGGCACCTACACCCTCGAGGCCACCTGCGGCGACGACGTGCTCTCGATCGAGATCACCGTCACCGCGGCCGGCGTCACCCCGACGCCCCCCTCGGGCGGCGGCCCGCTGGCCCGCACGGGCAGCAACGGGATCGACGGCCTCTGGAAGATCGGCGGCGGCCTGCTGGTCGCCGGTGCGGCGGCCACCCTGCTGGCCACCAAGCGGCGCCACGCCTCCGCCTGATCCCCACGGACTCCCGACCACGACCCGGTGCCTCGGCACCGGGTCGTGTCGCGTCCGGGACGTGGTGACCTCCTCAGCCGGCGGTGACGGCCAGGCCGGGTGAGGGGGTCAGGGCGAGGACCGTCGCCGTCGGCGGGAGGGCGGCGAGCAGGGCCGCCCGGGCGGCCGGGTCCTCGGGGGCCACGAGGGTCACGCTGCCGCCGGGGCCACCGGCGCCGTTGACCTTCCACCCGACGGCGCCGTGGGCCATGGCGGCCGCACCGACCGCCCGGGCGCCCTCGCCCACCAGGGCGGGGTGCAGCCGGGCCTGGGCCTCGGTGGCCGCCGTCAGGGTGGCGCCCCAGCCGTCGAGGTCACCGGCCCGGAGCCGGTCGGCGGCCACCCCGGCCAGGGCGACCAGCTCGCCCAGCACCCGGTGGACGTGGCCGTCGCCGGCCTCGGCCCGCTCGATCACGGCCCGGTGGAGGGCCGAGCTGTCGTGGGCGCCGCCCAGGTGGACGGTGACCAGCCGCTCGGCCAAGCCCGGCGGGGCGGCGATCGGCCTCCGCCGCCAGGCGGGGAAGGGGCCGACCTCGATCCACGACACCCCGCCGTGGGCGGCGGCCACGTGGTCCTGCACGCCGCTCTCCCGCCCGGCCACCGCCGTCTCGACGTGGTGGGCCCGGCGGGCCGCCTCGTCCGGCGCCAGCGTCTCCCCGTCGACGGCGGCGAGGGCGGCCACCAGGGCGACGAGGACGGCGGCCGACGTCCCGAGCGACGACCCCGGTGGCACCGCGGCCGAGACGTGGACGTCGACTCCCATGACGCCGGCGTGGTCGACGGCGTGGCGCAGCAGCCCGGTGTCGGCCACCTGCGGGGCCGTGATCGCCACCGCCCCGTCGTCCCGCCGCCGCACCGCGACCCGCGCCCCGGGCCCCACGGCCACGTTCGCCACCGCCCCCTCCGCTGCGAACCACGTGTCGGTCCACCCGCCCACGTCCCCCACCCGCACCGGCGCCGTCGCCGTGATCACCTCCATCCCGACCATGGCCTCATCCTGCTCGCTGATCCCTGTGGTTTGCCCACGAGACCACGAGGGAACACCTGTTCGCATGACAGCCGACGAGAGCGCTGAGATCGAGAGAGGACGGGATGCCTTCGAGGCCGCGGTCGCCTCGGCGGCCGGTGTGCGCAACGTGGCCGACGCCGCTCTGGTCGACCTCGTGGTGCGGGCTCTGGCCGAGCGGTTCTGGGAGGGGTGGAAGGTGCACTCGCCTGTGCAGTGGCTGATGTGGCGGGCGGGGCTGTCACGTCACACCGCCGGGCAGGTGCTGCGGGTGGCCCGCCGGGCTGACGAGCTGCCGACGGTGATGGCGACGTTCCGCGCCGGCGGCCTGTCGCTCGACCAGGCGGCCACGGTGGCCCGCTACACCCCGGCAGCCTACGAGGCGTCGGTGTGCGAGCTGGCCGTGAACGCCACGGTGACCCAGATCGTCACCGCCACCCGCCGCTACGGCTTCGATGCCGACGTCGCCGAGCGGGACGCCTCGCCCCGCCGGGGACCGGAGCGGTCGATGTCGTTCGGGACCGACGAGGGCGATCAGTGGCGGGCCTCGATCCGTCTCCCGGTCGACGAGGGCCAGGTCGTGGAGGCGGCGCTGCGGGCGTCGCGGGATCGGCTCCACGCCGCCGGGCGGGCCGCCGCCACCGACCGGGCCGCCGCTGAGGGGCGCCCGATCGGGGGGACCGATGCCGAGCTCGGGGTGCCCCGGGTGTCGTGGGCCGATGCCCTGGTCGGGGTGGCCCACAGCGCCCTCGCCATCGGGGCCGACGGCGCCTCGGTGCCCGCTCGGCCCGGGGTGCTGGTCCACCTCGCAGCCCCGGACGCTGGTGATGCGGAGGGGTGGCGGGCCGAGCTGCACATGGGCCCCGGCCTGCCCGCCGCGCTGCGGCGCTACCTCACCTGCGACGGCGACATCGCCACGGTCTGGCACACCGAGGGGCACCCGGTGCAGGTCGGGCGGACCCAGCGGATCGTGTCCCGACGCACCCGTCGACTCGTCGAGCACCGCGATCGCGGCTGCCGCGTCCCCGGCTGCGACTCGACCCTGTGGGTGCAGGTGCACCACATCGTCCACTGGGAGGACGGGGGCGACACCGACACCAGGAACCTCGTCTGCCTCTGCGGCCACCACCACCGCATGCACCACCAGGGCCTCCTCGGCATCACGGGCGACGCCGACGCCCCCGACGGGGTGGTCTTCACCACCGCCACCGGCCAGGTCCTGCCCCCGTCAGGTCGGCCCACCCCACCGGCGCAGATGCCCTCGGTGGCCGCCTACGACGGCCCCACCGGCGAACACCTCCACAAGCACGCCATCCACTTCACCCGACGACCGGCCCGCGACCACCCACCTCCCGACCACGACC
The DNA here is from genome assembly GCA_035765045.1 of Iamia sp. Lineage (GTDB taxonomy): Bacteria > Actinomycetota > Acidimicrobiia > Acidimicrobiales > Iamiaceae > Iamia. Next base: position 51,440 of record DASTYI010000035.1, read on the forward strand.
ACCGACAACCCGCCGCGTGCGCTCAGCCGAGGGCGACGGGGGTCTCGGTGACGGCTTCGGCGGCCTGCCTCGCGTGGTAGCTGCTGCGGGTCAGCGGGCTGGCCTCGACGTGGCCGATGCCCAGGGCCTCGCCCCGGGCGGCGACCTCGGCCAGCTCGTCGGGGGTCCACCAGCGGGCCACCGGGAGGTGGTGGGTGGTGGGCCGGAGGTACTGGCCGATGGTGACGATGTCGGTGCCGATGGCGGCCAGGTCGGCCAGCGCCTCGACCAGCTCGTCGACCGTCTCGCCCAGCCCGACGATCAGGCTGGCCTTGGTGGTCAGGCCGTCGGCCTTGGCCCGGGCCAGCACGCTCAGGCTGCGGGCGTAGGACGCCGACGGCCGGACCGCCCGCTGGAGCCGGGCGACGGTCTCCAGGTTGTGGTTGAGCACGTCGGGGCGGGCGTCGAAGATCACCTGGAGGGCGTCGGGGTCGCCCTTGCAGTCGGGGATCAAGACCTCGACGGCGGTGCCCGGGCGCCGCGCCTTGATGGCCCGGACGGTGGCGGCGAAGGCGGCGGCGCCCCCGTCGTCCAGGTCGTCCCGCGCAACGGCGGTGACCACGGCGTGGGCCAGGCCCATCCGCTCGACGGCCTCGGCCACCCGGGCCGGCTCACCGGGGTCGAGGGGCTCGGGGTGACGGGTGTCGACCAGGCAGAACCCGCAGGCCCGGGTGCAGCGCTCGCCGTTGATCATGAACGTGGCCGTGCCGTCGGCCCAGCACTCGAAGATGTTGGGGCAGCCCGCCTCCTCGCACACGGTGACCAGGTCGAGGTCGCGCAACGTGCGCTTGAGCCGGACGTAGTCGTCGGTGATCTTGAACCGGGCCTTCATCCACTCCGGCTTGCGCTCGGCGATGGCGACACCCTGGGTCACGCCGGCCTCGGCCAGCCGACCCAGCAGCCGGACCGAGGTGCCCTCGGCGGCGGCGGCCTCCAGACCGACCGGCGCCTGCGGGGGCCGAGGGGCCTCGACGACCGTCTCGCCCGGGCCCTCGCCCCGGGAGAACGGGGCCAGGTCGGCGGCGGAGGTGCGCCAGACGACGTCGGCCCGGTCGACCCCGCCGCTCCCCCACCGCTCGGCGGCGAGCCGGGCGACGACGTCGGTGACCTGCTGCATCGAGGCATCGACGCCCTCGGCCCGCAGCGAGGTGACCGGTCGGTCGGCGATGCCGCATGGGACGATGGCCCGGAACATCTCCATGGCGGGGTCGACGTTGAGGGCGAAGCCGTGCTTGGACCGGCCCCGGGTGAGGCGCACGCCGATGGCGGCGATCTTGCGGGGCTCCGGCGAGTCGAGGCCGACCCACACGCCCGGGTACTCGGGCAGCCGGCCGGCGGGGAGGCCGAGCTCGGCCAGCGTGTCGATCACCAGCTGCTCGACCGAGGTGACGAAGGCCCTGGTGTCGGGCAGGGCGCCACCGCGCGCCGCCGTCAGGATCGGGTAGCCGACCAGCTGGCCGGGGCCGTGGTAGGTGACGTCACCGCCCCGGTCGGCCTTCTCCAGCTCGGCGCCGACCGATGCCGGGGGTACCAGCACGTGCTCCATGTCGGCCCGGATGCCGAGGGTGAAGACCTTCGGGTGCTCCAGCAGGAGCAGGTGGTCGTGGCCCGGGGTGGCGTGGAGGCCGTTCTGGAGGGCGAGGGCGTCCCGGTAGCGGACCCGCCCCAGCCACCGGATGTGGAGGGGCGGACGCTCCCGCTCCACTACAGCTCGGCTTCCCAGTCGCGCTGCTCGAGGATGTCGACGACCCGGCGCAGGAAGGCGGCGGCGTAGGCGCCGTCGAAGGCCCGGTGGTCCCAGGCCAGCGACAGGTTGCCGATCGAGCGGATGGCGATGGCCTCGTTGCCGGCGGCGTCGGTGACCACGACGGGCCGCCGGGTGACGCCCTCGGTCGAGAGGATGGCGACCTGCGGCTGGTTGATGATCGGCAGCTGGACCAGGGTGCCCGAGGCCCCGGCGTTGGTGATGGTGAAGGTGCCGCCGCTGATGTCGTCGGCCGAGAGCTTGCGGGTCCGCGCCTTGCCGGCCAGGTCGGCGACCGAGCGGGCGATGGCCGGCAGCCGCAGGTCCTGGGCGTCGTGGATGACGGGGACGATCAGGCCCTCGTAGTCGAGGTCGACGGCGATGCCGAGACCGACCTTGTGGTGCACGACCAGCTCGCCGTCGCCCACGCTGGCGTTCATGTGCGGGAACTCGTCGATGGCGTCGACCAGGGCCCGGGCGATGAACGGCAGGTAGGTGAGGCTGATCCCGGCCTCGGCCTTGAACCGCTCCTTGTGGGCCCGACGGACCTTCTCCACGCCCTCGAGGTCGACCTCCATCACCGTGAACACGTGGGGCGAGGTGGCCTTCGAGCGCACCATGTGCTCGCCGGTGCGCTTGCGGATGTTGTTGAACGGCACCGCCGTGTCGGCCTCGCCCGGCGTGGCCGGGGTGACCTTGGGCGGCGTCGGGGCGGCCTTGGCCGCCGGCGCCGGGGCAGCGGCGGGGGCTGCGGGGGCCGGAGCGGCGGCAGCCGGGGCCGGGGCCGACGGGGTGGCCGGGGCCTGGGCGGCGCCACCGCCGCCCCCGCCCTCGACGGCGGCGAGGACGTCGTTGCGGGTGATCCGCCCACCGGCGCCGGTGCCCTCGATCGAGGTCGGGTCGAGCCCGTGCTCGTTGATCAGGCGGCGGACGACCGGCGAGAGCACCAGGCCCTCGGTGTCACCCTCCGAGGAGCCACCCGACGGGGCCGGGGCCG
>DASTYI010000036.1:0-14714 GCA_035765045.1 Iamia sp.
GAAGCCGTCGGATCCGATCGCCGGTTCGGGGGCGTGGGAGGCTGACGGGCCATGGGCACGCAGTGGACAGCCGAGGACATCCCGGCGCAGGAGGGGCGGACGATCGTGGTCACCGGGGCCACCAGCGGGCTGGGGCTGGAGTCGGCCCTCGCCCTGGCCCGGGCCGGGGCCCGGGTGCTGATGGCGGGGCGGAACCCCGAGAAGGCCGAGCGGGCGCGGGCCGACGTCGCCGCCGTGGCCACCGGCCCCGAGCCCGAGGTCGTCGCCCTCGACCTGGCCGACCTGGCCTCGGTCCGTGACGCCGCCGCCGCCATCGCCGAGCGGGCGCCCCGGCTCGACGTCCTGATGAACAACGCGGGGGTGATGGCCCTCCCCCGGGCGACCACCGCCGACGGCTTCGAGATGCAGCTCGGCACCAACCACCTCGGCCACTTCGCCCTCACCGGCCTGCTCCTGCCGAGCCTGCTGGCGGCCGACGCCGGGCGGGTCGTCACCACCTCGTCGAGCGCCCACACCCCGGGCCGGATGCGGTGGGACGACCTCCAGGGCGAGCGCCGCTACCAGCGCTGGCTGGCCTACGCCCAGTCGAAGCTGGCCAACCTGCTCTTCGCCTACGAGCTCGACCGCCGGGCCCGCGCCGCCAAGACCGCCCTCGCCTCGGTCGCCGCCCACCCCGGCTACGCCTCGACCCACCTCCAGGCCGCCGGTCCGGAGATGAGCGGCAGCAAGGTCGGCGTCCGGGTCATGGACATCGCCAACCGCATCGCCGCCCAGCCCGCCGCCGACGGCGCCCTCCCCCAGCTCTACGCCGCCTCGATGGCCGACGTCCGCGGCGGCGAGTACTTCGGCCCCACCCGGCTGTTCGGGATGCGGGGCGCGCCGATCCGGGTCGAGAGCACCAAGCGCTCGCACTCGCGGGAGGACGCCGCCCGGCTGTGGGAGGTCTCCGAGGAGCTGACCGGCGTGACCTACGAGTGGCCGTTGGCGTAGGCGCCGTCGTCGGACGTCTCGGCCGCGTCGGGGTCGCGGCGGAGGCGGACCTCGCCGATCGCCCGGCCCTCGACGGCCATGACCTCGATCAGCCAGCCGTCGAGCGTCACCGTGTCGCCCGGCTGCTCGGGGATGAACCCGAGGCGGTCGAGCACCAGCCCGGCCACCGTCGAGTACGGCCCCTCGGGCAGCACGACCTCGATGTCCTTGAGGTCGTGGACGGGGAAGCGGCCGGGCAGGACCATGGCGCCGTCGGGCTCGCGCCGGACGCTGAGGATGTCCTGGTCGGTCTCGTCGTAGATCTCGCCGACCAGTTCCTCCAGCAGGTCCTCGACGGTGACGATGCCCTCGGTGCCGCCGTGCTCGTTGATCACGATGGCCATCTGGTGGTGGCCGGCCTGCATCGTCCGCAGGGCGTCGAGGACCTTGGCCGTCTCCGGGAAGGCCGGCGCCGGCTGGGTGACCTCGCCCACGGTGGCGACCTCGGCGTCGACCAGGTCGCGCAGGTGGACGACGCCGACGAACTCGTCGAGGTTGGAGTCGAGGGCGACGGGGGCGCGCGTGTGGTTCGACCCGGCCAGCGCCAGCAGGCCCTCACCGCACGGCATCTCGGGCGGGAGGACGAAGACGTCGCGACGGGGCTGGACGATCTCGTGGAGCGCACGCCCGGCGATCTCGAAGGCGCCCGTGAGGATCGTCCGGTGCTGCTCGGTGAACCCGGGCTGGGCGGCGACCATGTCGCGCAGCTCGTCCTCGGTGACCTCCTCGCCGTGGCGGTCGGGGTCACCCCCGAGCAGGCGGACAGCGACGTCGGTCGAGCGGCTGAGGAGCCACACCGCCGGCCGGGTCAGCTGGGCCACGAGGCTGAGGGGCCGGGCCGCCAGCAGCCCCCACCCCTCGGCCCGCTGCATGGCGATCCGCTTGGGCGCCAGCTCGCCGAACACGAGGGTGACGTACGACAGCAGCAGGGTCACGACCACGATCGAGACCGGGCGGGCGCCGCTGCCGAGGAAGCCGAGCGGGTCCTCGAGCGGCTCGGCCAGCGAGACGGCGGCGGCGGCCGAGGCCAGGAAGCCGGCGAGGGTGATGCCGATCTGGATGGTGGCGAGGAAGCGGTTGGGGTCGCGGGCCAGCTTGGCGAGGGCCCGACCCCGGCGACCCTGGGCCTCGAGCCGCTGGAGCTGTGACTCGCGCAGCGAGACGAGCGCCATCTCGCTGCCGGCGAAGACGGCGTTGAGCACGACGAGCACGAGGACCAGCACGAGCTCGGGGAGGACGTCAGCCACGGGAGATCGGCTCCCGGGCGGAGGGGCGCCGGCCGTCGTCGGGGGGACGACGATCCGGCTGGGGACTGCCAGGTTCCTCAGGAGCAGAGCCGCTCGCCATCGACTCAGGTTAGCGATCACCGTCCGCCCCGTCCTCCGACCGCGCCGGGAGGGGGCGTCGGTAGCGTCGGGCCCATGGCGACACCCCCCTCGACCCGCCGCTGGCCCACGACCTACGGACCCGGGGGGATGGTGTGCTCGGTCGACCACCTCGCCTCCTCGGCCGGCGTCCAGATCCTCGACCAGGGCGGCACCGCGGCCGACGCCGCCATCGCGGCGAGCGCCGTCCTCACCGTCACCACGCCGCACATGTGCGGGATGGGGGGCGACCTCTTCGCCCTGGTCCACCACCGGGCCGGGCCGCCCGACGTGCTCGACGCCGCCGGCCGGGCCGGCTCGGGCGCCGACGCCGCCCGGCTCCGGGCCGAGGGCCACACGGTCATGCCGTTCACCGGCGACGTCCGGTCGGCCACCGTGCCCGGGTGCGTCGACGGCTGGGTGGCCCTCCACGAGCGCCACGGCCGGGTGCCCCTGGCCGACGTCCTGGCCCCGGCCATGCGGCTGGCCGAGGCCGGCTTCCCCGCCTCGCCGCTGCTCGTGTTCACCCTCGACCGGTTGGCCGGGGTCGAGGGCTGCGACGAGCTGACGGCGATCCGCCCCGGCGTGGGCCAGCGGGTCGTCCGCCCCGAGCTGGCGGCCACCCTGGCCGCGGTGGCCGAGGGCGGGCGCGAGGCCTTCTACGAGGGCGCCTTCGGGCGGGCGCTGCTGGCGGTCGGGCAGGGCGAGTACGACGCCGCCGACCTGGCCACCCCCGGCGCCACCTGGGTCGACCCCGTCGGGCGGCGCGTCTGGGGCCACGACGTCTGGACCGTGCCCCCGGTCTCGCAGGGCTACCTCACCGTGCTGGCCGCCGCCGTGGTCGAGGCGCTGGTGGGCGACGACCTCCCCGACCCGGACACGCCCGAGTGGGCCCACCTGCTGGTCGAGGCCACCCGGCTGGCGTCCCACGACCGCCCCGCCGTGCTCCACGACGGGGCCGACGGGGCCGCCCTGGTGGCCGACGACGTGGTGCGGGCCCGGGCCGCCGCCTTCTCGGCCGGCGCCCGCGCCGACGTCGCCGCCCCGGCCGCCGGCGGCGGGACGATCTACCTCTGCGCCGTCGACGACGAGGGCCGCGGGGTCAGCCTCATCCAGTCGAACGCCTCGGGCTACGGCTGCCACGTCGCCGTGCCCGGCACCGGGATCCTCCTCCACAACCGGGGGATCGGCTTCACCCTCGAGGAGGGCCACCCGGCCGCCTACGCCCCCGGCCGCAAGCCGCCCCACACCCTCTCGCCGGCGCTCGTGACCCGGGCCGACGGGAGCCTGCGCCAGGTGATCGGCACCATGGGCGGCGACTCGCAGCCCCACGTCGTCCTCCAGCTCCTGGCCCGCACGCTGGCCGGGGGCGAGGCGCCCGGCACCGCCCTGGAGGCGCCCCGGTTCGTCCTCGCCTCGGGCACCGGCCAGGGCTTCGACACGTGGACGGCGCCCGACCAGGTCGTCCGGGTCGAGGCCCACGCCCCCGAGGGGTGGGACGGGGGGCTGGCGGACCGGGGCCACCGGGTCGAGCGGGCCGCCCTCGACCCCGCCGGGTTCGGCCACGCCCACGTGATCGAGGTGGGCGAGGACGGCATCCGGGCCGGGGCCGCCGACGTCCGCTCCGTCATCGGCGCCGCCGTCGCCACCGCCTGACCCCGTACTGGCGATCAGATCCGACGGGAAGCCGTCGGATCCGATCGCCGGTTCGGGGGGAGGGCCTTGGCCGGGTGTCCGTCGGCGGAGCAGTAGCGTCGCGGGGGATGCACCGGACGGCGGCCGAGGCCGCGGGTGACGAGCCTCCCAGTCCCCACCCCCTCGCCGGTCCGAGGTAGCGCGCCGTGTGGACCGCCCTCGGCCTCCTCGCCGTCGTCCTCCTGACCCTCGGCACCGGCTACTTCGTGGCCGCCGAGTTCGCCTTCGTCGCCGTGCGGCGAGGGCGGCTGGAGGAGCGGGCCGAGGAGGGCGACCGCCGGGCCCGCCGGGCCGTGGCCGTCCACAAGCGACTCAGCTTCATGCTGTCGGGGGCGCAGCTCGGCATCACGATCACCTCGCTGGTGGTCGGCTTCATCGCCGAGCCCACCCTGGGCCGAGCGCTCGAACCGGTCGTCGGCGCCGCCGGGGTGCCGGAGGGCGCCCGCATCGGGGTGGCCGTCGGCCTCGGCCTGTTCATCGCCACCATCGCCCAGATGGTCGTCGGCGAGCTGGCCCCCAAGAACCTGGCCATCGCCCGCCCGGAGAGCACCGCCCGGGTGTTGGCCGGGCCGACCCTCCTCTTCCTGCGGATCGCCGGCCCGCTGATCACGGTCTCCGACGGGGCGTCGAACCGGCTGCTCCGGGCCGTCGGCATCGAGCCGGTCGAGGAGCTCGCCGGCGGCGTGTCGGTCGAGGAGCTCGACCTGATCGTCGAGGAGTCGGCCGAGTCGGGGAAGCTGACCGTCCGCCAGGCCGCCCTCCTCGAGCGGGCCATCGACTTCGGGACGCTGCTGGCCTCGGCGGCGATGGTGCCCTGGAACCGGGTCAGCACCATCGCCTCGACCGACACCTGCGAGGCGCTGCGCCGCCGGGTGGCCGAGGCCCACTCCCGGTTCCCGGTGCTCGACGAGGACGGCGGCGTCTTCGGCGTGGTCCACGCCAAGGACCTCCTCGACGTCGAGGACGACGCCCTCGACACCACGCCGGTGGCCGCCCTGACCCGGCCCCCGCTCGTCGTCCCCGAGGTCGCCACCCTGCGCACCGTCCTGGCCGAGCTGCGCCGGGAGGGCACCGAGATGGCGATCGTGGCCGACGAGCACGGCGCCCCGGCCGGGGTGGTCACGCTGGAGGACATCGTCGAGGAGCTGGTGGGCGACATCAGCGACGAGTACGACCCGACGCTGCCCGAGGCCGAGGCGGCCGAGGACGGGAGCTGGACCGTGCCCGGCCGGCTCCGCCTCGACGAGATCGCCCGCTCGACCGGGATCGAGCTGCCCGACGGCGAGGCCTACGACACCGTGGCCGGGCTGGTGATGTCGCAGCTCCAGCGGCTCGGGGCGGTGGGCGACCGGGTCGAGGTCGCCGGGGTGGCGATCGAGGTCCTGGCCCTCGACGGCTGGGCGATCACGTCGGTCCGCCTCACCCCCCTGGTCGACGAGGTCGAGGGCCCCGCCCCCACCCGCGGCGGCTCCGCCCACGGCGCCACCACCCCCGACGGGCGGGTGAGCCGGTGAGCACCCTCCGCCCCACCCCCCTTCTGAGGCGCGGGCGACACGCCGGCATCCTCCCCACGCCTCAGAACGGCGGGCGACCGGTTCTGAGGCGCGGGCGACACGCCGACGTCCTCCCCACGCCTCAGAACGGCGGACGACCGGTTCTGAGGCGCGGACGACACGCCGGCATCAACCTCACGCCTCAGAACGGGGGAGGGCGGCGATGAGCACGCCGTTGGCGTTGGCGGCGGCGATCGTGCTGCTGGCCGCGAACGGGTTCTTCGTGGCCGCCGAGTTCGCCCTGCTGGCCGCCCGCCGGTCGCGCATCGAGCAGCTGGCCTCCGAGGGCGACAAGCGGGCCCACCACGCCCTCCGGGGGATCAAGGAGCTGTCGCTGATGCTGGCCGGCGCCCAGCTCGGCATCACGATCTGCTCGCTGCTGCTCGGCGCCGTGGCCGAGCCCGCCGTGGCCCACCTGATCGAGGACGCCCTCCACCCGCTCGACCTCCACGAGGCGGTCAGCCACGGCATCGCCTTCGCCATCGCCCTGACCCTCGTCGTGTTCCTCCACATGGTGGTGGGCGAGATGGCGCCCAAGTCGTGGGCGATCGCCCACCCGGAGTCCTCGGCCCTCGCCCTGGCCCGCCCGTTCCGCGCCTTCGCCCTCGTCTTCCGGCCGGTGATCGCCGTGCTCAACCTCCTCGCCAACTCGCTGGTGAAGCTGGTCGGCGTCGAGCCCCAGCCCGAGCTGGCGATGGCCCACGCCCCCTCGGACCTCCTGCTCCTGCTCGACGAGTCGGCCGGCCACGGCTCGATCGCCGCCGAGGAGCACCGCCTCCTCAGCCGCTCGCTCGAGCTGTCGGGCCTCGACGCCAGCGCGGCGATGACGCCCCGGCGCGACATCGTCGCCGTCGAGGAGTGGGCCAAGGCCGCCGACGTCGCCGCCCTGGCCCGGACCTCGGGGCGGTCGCGGATCCTCGTCCACGGCGGCGACCTCGACCACGTCGTCGGCGCCGTCCACGCCAAGGACATCCTCCTCGTCGACCCGGTCGACCGGATGAAGGTCACCGCCGGCGAGCTGTCCCGCCCGGTGCCCGCCACCCACGAGCACCACCGGCTGGAGGACCTGCTGGTCGAGATGCGCTCGGCCCACCAGATGCTCACCGTCGTGGTCGACGAGCACGGCGTGGTGGTCGGGATCGTGACGCTGGAGGACGTGCTCGAGGAGCTGATCGGCGACTTCGAGGACGAGACCGACCGCCGGGGCCGCCGCTGCCGTCCGGTCGGCGACCGGGTGTTCCGGCTCGACGGCGGGCTCCGTCCCGACGAGCTGGCCGAGGAGACCGGCGTCGTCCTGCCCGACGGCGACTGGGACACGGTCGCCGGGTTCGTGATCGCCGCCCTCGACCGGGTCCCGGTGCTCGGCGACGAGCTGGTCGTCGACGGCTCGACGTTCCGGGTGGCCCGGGTCGACGGCTACGCCATCACCGAGATCCGCCTCGAGGTCGCCCCACCCACCCCCGAGGAGAGCTGATGGAGATCCACCTGGTCGACGGGACCTACGAGCTGTTCCGGTACTTCTACGCCCCGGGGCCGGGACACGTCACCGACGGCGGGCGCGAGGTGGGCGCCACCCGGGCGACGGTCGGCTCGATCCTGCGGATGCTGGAGGAGGGGGCGACCCACGTCGGGGTGGCGACCGACCACGTCATCGAGTCGTTCCGCAACGACCTGTGGCCCGGCTACAAGGACGGCTCCGGCGTCGACCCGGACCTGAAGCAGCAGTTCCCGCTGCTGGAGGAGGTCCTGGAGGGGGCCGGCATCTGCACGATGGCGATGGTCGAGGTCGAAGCCGACGACGCCCTCGGGGCCATGGCCGTGCGGGCCGCCGCCGACGACGCCGTCGAGCGGGTGGTGATCTGCACGCCGGACAAGGACCTGGCCCAGGTCGTCGGGGGCAAGGTCGTGCAGATGGACCGGCGCAAGGGCGTCACCATCGACGCCGCCGGGGTCGAGGAGAAGTACGGCGTGCCGCCGGCGTCGATCCCCGACTGGCTGGGCCTGGTCGGCGACTCGGCCGACGGCTTCCCCGGGCTGCCCGGGTGGGGCGCCAAGTCGGCGGCCGCCGTGCTGCGGGCCTTCGGCCGGATCGAGGACATCCCGGCCGACCCGGCGACGTGGCACATCAACGTGCGGGGGGCGGCGGCCCTGGCGGCGACGCTGGCCGAGCACAAGGCCGAGGCCCTGCTGTTCAAGCGGATCGCCACCCTCGAGCTCGACGCCCCCGTCCCCGACGAGGTCGAGGCGCTGCGCTGGACGGGCCCGGCCGACGGCTTCGCCGACCTCGCCGCCGCCATCGACGCCCCCGCCCTGGCCGAGCGGGCCGACGCCCTGGCCGAGGCCCGCTCGCGGGCCTGACGCCGGGCGGGCGCGACGAGATCCGGGCGACCCCCCGCCAGAGGTCGTCGCCCGGACCGCAGCGACCGGAAGCGGTGGCGTGGGGCGCCCCTCCCGCGCTCCACGCCACCACCTTCGCGGTGTACCCCCGACGTCCAGGGTCTCCTCGGACGTCTCCCCCTGCTTCCCCCCGGAAGTGCAGCTCGGTGGTGGAGTTGCCTCCACCACCGATCGACCGTCTCGGATCCCCCGAACCAAGATGACCGTGGGCGGTGTCTACATCGCGTGCGCTGCGTCACACCCAACTGCTGTCGCACACTGTGCAAGAACTTCGCCGCCAAGCCCATGGCTCGATCGGGTGGTTTCTGAACTAGTCACCATTTTCTCCGCCGTCGTCCCCACCCCGGCGCTCCGCCCACCAGGGGTTTCTCGACGCAACGTGCGATCGCCCGTACGGATCGCACCGGAAATTGACAGTTTGCACCACGCATCGTGTGGGAGCGGCCACGGACACACACGGTGAGCGTCAGGGCACGTGGTGCGCGACGCTGGTTTGCGCTCCGCCCCGAGGAGGGTCCCCATGGCCACGTCCCCCGCTCCCCGCCGCCCCCGGCGGCGTGTCGCCGTCGCCGTGGTGGCCGCCGCGCTGGCCGCCACCGCCCTGGCCGGCTGCGAGCCCCCCACGCTCGCCGCCCGGACCGTCGTCAGCGGGCGCGCCGACGTCTGGGAGATCGCCTTCACCCCGGCCGGGACGATGCTCTGGACCGAGCGGGGCGGCCGGATCATGAAGCGCACCACGGCGGGCGCCGTGTCCCCGGTGAGCGCCGACCTCTCGGGGCTGCGGGTGGCAGGCGAGACCGGGCTGATGGGCCTGGCCGTCGACCCCTCGTTCCGCACGAACAAGCGCATCTACACCTGCATGGGGTACGCGAGCGGGGGCACCACCGACGTGCGGGTCGTCCCCTGGGTGTTCAACGAGGCGGGCACAGCGCTGACCCGGCGGGCCCCGATCGTCACCGGGCTGCCCGCCACCAGCGGGCGCCACGGCGGCTGCCGGCTGCTGTTCGACGCCAGCCGCCGGCTCTACGTCGGCACCGGCGACGCCGCCATCGGCACCACGCCCCAGGACCTCACCAGCCTCGGCGGCAAGATCCTGCGGGTCGACCCCGACACCGGGGCGGGCACGGCCGGCAACCCCTTCGCCGACAGCAGCAACGCCAACACCCGGCGGATCTGGAGCTACGGCCACCGCAACGTCCAGGGCCTCGCCATCCGGCCCGCCAACGGCACCCTCTGGTCGGCCGAGCACGGGCCCGACCGCGACGACGAGGTCAACCGGGCCGTCGCCGGCAACTTCGGCTGGAACCCGGTGCCCGGGTACGACGAGGGCGTCCCGATGACCGACACGGCCGAGTTCCCCGACGCCAAGCGGGCCCGCTGGTCGTCGGGCTCGCCCACGGTCGCCACCGCCGGGATCACCTGGCTCGACGGCGAGCGGTGGGGCACGTGGGACGACCACCTCGTCGTCGCCACCCTCAAGGGCCAGCGGCTCCTGCTGTTCCGCCCCGAGAGCGACGGCCGGATCACCCTGGTCTCGACCCTCTACCAAGGCACCTACGGCCGCATCCGGGCCGTCCGCCAGGGCCCCGACGGCAACCTCTACATCGGCACCTCGAACGGCAGCCAGGACCGCATCATCCGCATCACCCCGAGCTGAGCCGCCTCAAGGTGCCAGGCACCTTGAGGCGGTGGCCGCTCCCACACAGGAACCGGTTCTCGTCGGATGAGGTCGCGTAGGCGCGACCTGGGCGCGCCGGAACGGCTGAGCCACCAGCGGCAGCCGAGCGGTTCGGGGATGGCGGGCGGGCCGGCGGGATCAGCGGGGCGGGATCTCGGGCGCCTGGCTGCACGGCACCCAGGCGATCGGGTAGCTGGCCGGGACCACCACCTCGGGGCTGAAGGCGACCTCCTCGCCCCCGGCCGCCAGCGCCGCCTCGCGCACGGCGGCGAAGGACGTGGTGACGACCCAGCGCTCGCCGGCGACGAGGGCGTAGCGGGCGCGGGCGAGCGCCTCCTCCTCGGTCTCGCCCGGGCAGCCGTTGGGCGTCCACCCGCCGGAGAGGTCGTCGAAGTAGGCCAGCAACCCGGCCATGGCCTCGTCGTCGGCCGCGACGTGGATGCCGGCGACGGCCCGCCCGTCGCGCCCGCAGAGCGCCGACCCCTCGATGCCGGGCAGCGGGAGGGCGCCGTCGAAGGCCTGGTCGACCGAGCCGTCGCAGCCGAGGGCGATCAGCAGGGCGTCGACCGAGTCGACCACCGTCGGGGCCGGCGCCGTCGTCGTGCTCGTCTCGGGATCGGCCTCCTCGGCGCCGGCGTCGTCCGACCCGCCGTCGCCCAGGGCCCACACGGCGACGAAGAGCCCGATGCCCGTCGCCAGGGCGACGAGGACCACCACCGCCGCACCCCTCCTCCCCCGCGGCATCACGCCCGCCCCAGGACCTCGGCCAGCTCCACCGGGGGGACGACCTCGAGCTGGTCGTAGCGGCACGACTCGGGGTCGCGGTCGGGGCGCCAGCGGACGAAGGTGCTGGTGGCCCGGAAGCGACCGTGGTCGACCCGCTCGTAGGACACCTCGGCCACCCGCTCGCAGCGCAGCGGGACGAAGGAGAGGTCCTTCTTGCCGTTCCACCGCGACGGGCTGCCGGGCATGCGGCCGTCGGCGTGGGCGGCGGGGTCCATCCACTCGCCCCAGGGGTGGCGGGCGAACGCCTCGTGGTCGTCGGGGTCGATCACCAGCGGGGCCAGCTCGGCGAGGAGGGCCCGGCGGTCGGCGGCCTTGAACGAGGCGGCGACGCCGACGCTGTGGAGCCGGCCGTCGTCGTCGTGGATGCCGAGCAGCAGCGAGCCCACCCCCTCGCCGTCCTTGTGGAGCCGGTAGCCGGCCACCACCACGTCGGCCGTGCGGCGGTGCTTGATCTTCACCCAGCCCCGCTTGCCCGGCGTGTAGGCACCGTCGACCGGCTTGCCGATCACCCCGTCGAGCCCGGCGCCCTCGAAGCGGACGAACCAGTCGTGGGCGGTCTCGCGGTCGTAGGTGCCCTGGTTGAGGTGGACCTGCGGGCCCGGCGTGACCGCCTCCTCCAGCCGGGGCCGGCGCTCGGTGAAGGGCAGGTCGAGGAGGCTGGCGTCGCCCACGGCGAGGACGTCGAAGGCCACCACCTCCGACGGGGTCTGCTCCGCCAGCATCCGCACCCGGCTCTCGGCCGGGTGGATCCGCTGGCCCAGCAGGTCGAAGTCGAGCCCGTCGGCGGTGGGCACCACGATCTCGCCGTCGACGACCGCCCGCTCGGGCAGGGCGGCGCGCAGCGGGTCGAGGATCTCGGGGAAGTAGCGGGTGAGGGGCCGGCCGTTGCGCGACGCCAGCTCGATCTCGTCGCCGTCGCGCAGCACGAGCACCCGGAAGCCGTCCCACTTGGGCTCGAACCACCACTCGCCCGGCTCCCCCGGCGGCAGCTCCTTGCTGGCCTTGGCCAGCATCGGCGTGATCGGCAGGTCGAGCGGGAGATCCACCTACGCGACCGTACGGCGTCGGCGGAGCCGACACGCTCAGGGCGGTGGGCGGGGTCGGAGGACGTCGTACGTGGTGGGTGCGACAGTGGCGCCGTGAACCGGTTCGGCGGGAGCGGGCAACACCGGGCGTGGGACAGCGCCATGGGTGGATGACCGAGCGGACCGACGGGGCGGTGAACCCGTCCGATGCCGAGGTGATCGTCCGGTCGCGGACCGAGCCGGCGGTGTTCGGCGAGGTCTTCGACCGCCACGCCGACGCCGTCTTCGGCTTCTTCGCCCGCCGGGTGCCCCGCTCCGAGGTGCCCGACCTGGTGGCCGAGACCTTCCGCCTCGCCTTCGACACCCGGGCCCGGTTCGACGCCGAGCGGGTCCGGGCCCGGCCCTGGCTCTACGGCATCGCCACCAACGTGCTCCGCCACCACCTGCGGGGCGCCCGCCGCCACCAGGCCGCCCACCTCCGCCTGGCCGCCCCGCCCGACGACGCCGAGGGGGGCGAGGCCGCCGTGGTCGACGCCGTCGACGCCGCCGCCTCGTGGCCGGCGGTGGCCGCCGCCCTCGACCGCCTGGCCGAGATCGACCGCGAGGCGCTGCTGCTCCTCGCCTGGGACGACCTGTCCTACGCCGAGATCGCCGAGGCCACCGACGTCCCCGTCGGCACCGTCCGCTCCCGCCTCAACCGGGCCCGCCGCCAGCTGCGCGCCGGGCTGGCCCGCACCCCCGATCCCCAGGAGCCCGATCATGGATGAGCTCGCCGTCCTGACCCGCCACCGGCCCGACCCGGCCCCGCCGACCGCCGCCGAGCGCGACGCCATCCGGGCCCGGGTCATGGGCCACGTCAGCGGGGCCGACCCGGCCGGGGCGCCCGTCGCCCCCGACCGCCTCCTCGTCGACCTCGGGGCCCCGCCCCGGCCTACCCGCCGCCGGCTGGCCCGGGCCCTCGTCGCCGCCGCCGCGGCCGCCATCGTGGTCGTCGCCGTCGTCATGGCCCGCTCCGGCGGTGAGCCCGACGGCACGCCGGTCACCACCCCCGAGCGGGAGGAGCTGCCCGCCGTCCCCTATCCGGCGCCGCCG
This sequence comes from Iamia sp., assembly GCA_035765045.1. GTDB lineage: Bacteria > Actinomycetota > Acidimicrobiia > Acidimicrobiales > Iamiaceae > Iamia. Next base: position 12,620 of record DASTYI010000036.1, read on the forward strand.
TTCACCGTCGAGGTCGCCGTCGCCGGCGAGAGCACCGGGGGGAGCGCGCCCCGCCGCGTCGAGGGCCGCATCACGCTCCACCGCCTCGACGACGAGACGGTGATCGCCGACCACACCGCCTGCGAGGGCTGCGACGCCACCTCGCTGATGCTGAACCTGGGCGACCGGCCCCGCGACGGCACCGTCGCCGAGGTCCGGGCCGCCGTCGAGGCCCTGTTCGACTCGGACCACCCGCTGTCGCGGTTCGAGGTGATCATCGGCGGCCTGATGGACCCGGCGTCGAGCCCGGTCGTGCGGTCCGAGCTGCTCCGGGCCCTGCGGTCGACCGAGGGCCTGGAGGTCACCGAGGGCGTCACCACCGCCCTGGGCGACGTCGGCACCCGCTACGCCCTGGCCGAGGCGATGTTCGGCGAGTACTCGATCGTCGTCGACCCGACCGACGGCTACGTGTACGAGGTGGCGTCGACCTCGGAGCCGCAGACGGGCCCCGAGGCCCCCGACGAGATCAGCTCACCGGCCGGCTGGTTCGCGCCCGACGGCCGCCTGGTGACCGTGTCGACCATCGGCCGGCCCGTCCCCGCCGACGCCGTCCCGGCCGAGATGGCCGACCTGGCGACGTCGGTCCGGGAGACGTCGGCGGCCCGGCCCGGCGGGTGCAGCAGCGGCTCCGGCAACGACCGGAGCGGCGCCGGCCAGGTCCCCCCGGTGCCCCCCCACCTGGCCTACGCCTACTGCCCACGACCCTGAGGCCCGGCGGGGACCGTCAGGTGACGTGGACCAGGTCGAGCACCGCCTCGGCCCGGTCCCCGTCACCGACGACGTCGACCGTCGCCAGCGGGACCCGGTGCCACAGCGCCAGGAGGAGGTCGCCGGCCGGGCCCCGCAGGGCGGCATCGCCCTTGGCGTGGGCCCGCTCGACCTCGGGGCCCTCGGCCGCCAGCCGCACGATCCACTCGCCGGCGACGTCGGTGCAGTGCACGTGGAGCGAGGCCCCGACCAGCGCCGCCGGCACCCCGTCGCCCCGGACCATGGTCGAGCGGTGGACCCACAGGGCGAACCACTCGTCGATCCCGTCGGCGGCCAGGTCGGCGGGGATCGGGGTGGCGGCGCCCGGGGTGATGGCGTCCTCGGCGTCCCAGCGGTGGACGACGATCTCGTGGGCCTGGCGGCGGAACCAGAAGGCGACGTCGGCGGGGCCGGCGAAGGTCGCCGCCGGCTCGGACGGGTCGTGGCGGTCGAGCTCGGCGACCAGGCCGTCGACCGCCTCGGCGTACCAGGGGAGGATCGCCTCGCCCTGCGGCGGCCGCGGCCCGGCGTCGGCCTCGCCCCCGTCGGGTCCGAGGGCGAGGAAGGACGTGGCCCAGCGGTGGACGCGACCGGTGTGGCCGATCAGCCGCTCGACCGTCCACCCCGGGCACGACGGCACGTCCGCCCCCAGCCCGGAGGCGGGGACGGCGGCGAGGGCGGCGCCCTCCCGGACGATGGCGGCACGGTGCTCGGCGGGATCCACGGCCACAACCTACGACGGGGGTCCGGACACCGACCGCCGTCATCCTGCCCAGGCGTTTCGTGGGCGCTCCCGGGCGGGCGTAGGGTCCAGCGCATGACCGTGCACCCGCTCAGCGAGCAGATCGCCGACCTGGCGAAGCTCAAGGAGGAGGCCCGCCAGCCCGGGTCCGAGCGCTCCGTCCAGCGCCAGCACGACCGGGGCAAGATGCTGGCCCGGGAGCGCATCGAGTACTTCCTCGACGACGGCTCGTTCCACGAGCTCGACATGCTGGCCCGCCACCGCAACCCGGCGATCCCCGAGCGCCCGCTCACCGACGGCGTGATCACCGGGTGGGGCACTGTCGACGGCCGCAAGGTCTTCGTCTTCAGCCAGGACTTCACGCTCTTCGGCGGCGCCCTCGGCGAGGTCTTCGCCGAGAAGATCCACAAGGTGATGGACCTCGCCCTCAAGGTCGGCGCCCCGGTCATCGGCCTCAACGACGGCGCCGGCGCCCGCATCCAGGAGGGCCCGGTCAGCCTGGCCTCCTACGGCGGGATCTTCTACCGCAACGTCAAGGCCTCGGGCGTCACCCCGCAGATCAGCGTG
>DASTYI010000037.1:0-5386 GCA_035765045.1 Iamia sp.
TCTGATCGCCAGTTCGCCGGGAGGGGCGCCAGCGGCGAACATCGGGGCGTGGACGAGCGCTTCGCCGACGGGCCCCTGACCGGGATGCGGGTGGTCGACTGCTCGACCGTCGTGGCCGGACCCGGCTGCGCCCGCTACCTCGGCGACTTCGGGGCCGACGTGGTCAAGGTCGAGCGCCCCGACGGGGGCGACACCACCCGGGCCATGGGCTGGCGCGACCCGGCCGACGACGTGACCCTCTGGTGGAAGTACGAGGGCCGCAACAAGCGGTCGGTCGTGCTCGACCTCAAGGACCCCGACGACCTCGACCTGATGCGCCGGCTGCTCGCCACCGCCGACGTGTTGGTCGAGAACTTCCGCCCCGGCACCCTCGAGCGGCTCGGCCTCGCCCCCGCAACGCTCCTGGCGGCCAACCCGCGCCTGGTGATCACCCGGGTCACCGGGTTCGGGCAGGACGGCCCCTACGCCGGTCGCCCCGGGTTCGCCACCATCGCCGAGGCCATGAGCGGCTTCGCCGGGGTCAACGGCGAGCCCGACGGCGGCCCGCTGCTCCCCCCGATCGCCCTGACCGACGAGATCACCGCCGTCGCCGCCGCCTTCGCCACGCTCGCCGCCGTCCACAGCGGGGTCGGCCAGGTGGTCGACGTCAACCTCTACGAGTCGCTGCTCCAGATGATGGGCCCGCTGCCCGGGGCCAAGGCGCTGCTCGACTACGACCAGCCCCGCCTCGGCTCGGGCATCCCCTACTCGGTCCCGCGCGGCACCTACCGGGCCCGCGACGGGCGCTGGGTCGCCATCTCCACCTCGGCCGAGTCGGTGGCCCAGCGGGTGATGGCCCTGATCGGGCTCGGCGGCGATCCCCGGGTCGCCTCCTTCTCGGCCCGGGTGGAGAACCGAGCGCTGGTCGACGACACCCTCTCGGCCTGGGTTGCGGCGCGCGACGCCGACGACGTGCTCGCCGCCTTCGAGGAGGCCCACGCCGCCGCCGCCCCGGTCCACACGATGGGCGACATCCTGGCCGACCCCCACCTGGCCGCCCGCGACGCCCTCCCCGTCCTCGACGGGGTCCCCATGCAGGGCCTGATCGCCCGGCTCTCGGCCACCCCGGGCCGGCTCCGCTGGGCCGGTCGCCCCCTCGGCGCCGACACCGCCGCCGTCCGCGACGAGCTCACCGACCCCTTGTCACCGGGATAGCCGATTGATATGGTCGGCAGCGGCTGCACCGACTTCCCCTGATCTGCCCGCCTTCGCATCCGGAGAAGCCCCGCCGTGCTGTCCCAGGCCCATCGCCGCTCGATCCACTCGTCCCTCACGCCCATCCTCGGCGAGGAGGAGACCGACGCCCTGATGTCCGAGTTCCCCGCCAGCCCTCGTGACGACCCCGCCACCACCACCGACCTCGCCCTCCTGCGCAGCGACATCCACCAGGACTTCGCCGACTTCAAGGCCGAGGTCCACCAGGACTTCGCCGACTTCAGGGCCGAGGTCCACCAGGACTTCGCCGACTTCAAGTCCGAGATCCACCAGGACATCGCCGACTTCAAGGCCGAGGTCCACCTGGACATCTCTGGGTTGAGGGCCGAGGTCCACCAGGACATCGCCGGGTTTCGGGCCGAGGTCCACGACCTCTTCCGCCAGATGGCCATGTGGATGGTGGGCGCGATGATCGCCGGCATGGGGCTTGCCGCCGGGATCGGGGCAGCCGTGGCCCAGGTGGGCGGGGGCTAGCCGGTCGGAGGTCGGCGTCGCGGTCCGCGCTCTGCCCGCCCGGCGCAGGCGGCGGGGGCGTCGCCGTTGGCGGACGGCTCCCGACCGCTGACGCGACCTCAGTCGTCGGGGAGGGCGGCGACCTCGATGCGGTCCTGGCGCCAGTCGCGGGCCGAGCCGAGGGCGGACTGCGCCGCCACCAGCAGCTGGTCGGCGTCGAAGGCGTGGGCCGGGTAGCAGGCGATCCCGGCCCGGAGGGTCACGTCGCCGGCGCTGGCGGCGAGCCGGCGGCGGACCCGCTCGACGGTCCACACCGCCCCGTTCTCGGGGGTGTCCTCCAAGATGAGGGCGACCAGCCCGGCGTCGAGCCGGCAGGCGATGTCGGAGTCGCGGAGCGTCTCGACCAGGCTGTCGGCCACCGAGCGGCCGATCGCCGGGGCCGGGGCGTCCTCGGCCACGCCGGTGACCGGCTCGAGCAGGGCCAGGGCGAGGGGGCGAAGGCCGCGTCGGGCGGCGGCCACCCGCTTGTCGAGGGTGACGGCGAAGAAGGCGGTGTTGAACAACCCGGTCTCGCCGTCGGTGACCCGGGTGAGGTCGGCGGCCGAGGGCCCCGGGCGGGCGGGACCCGAGCCGCCACCGCCGCTCGTGAGGTCGACGGGGACCTGGGCGCGGGCCTGGCGGGCCTCGGCCTCGAAGCGGGCGGCGCGGGCGGCCATGCCGTCGCTCTCGGCCCGGGCCGCCTCGGCCACGTGGGTCGCCTCGTCGGCCTCGGCCCGGGCCCGGCGGAGCCGGTCGGCCAGGCCCAGGGTGAACAGCCCGGCGGCCAGGGCGGCGACGCCGGCGGCGCCGGCCAGCCAGGGCTGCTCGGTGGTCATGGCCAGCACGGCCAGGACGAGTCCGAGGCAACCGAAGATCACGCCCGGGGCGGCACGATGGGTCACCCGGAGAGGATCGGCCGCGTTCCCCCGATCTGAAGGGGCAGCGACCGGCTCAGTCCGGGACGGGGGCGATGGCGGCCCCGCCGTCGTGGGCCCGGGCCAGGGCCTGCTGGGCCACGTCGACCAGCTCCTCGGCCGAGATGGCGTGGGCCGGGTAGCAGGCGACCCCCGAGCGCACGTGGGCCCCGGGGTGGTCGTCGGTGATCCGCCGCTGGAGGCGCTCGACCACGACCAGGCAGCCCTCGCTGGGGGTGAACTCCAGGATGATGGCGATGGTGCCGTCGTCGAGCCGGGCCGCCATGTCCGAATCACGGATGGCCCGCCGGACCTCCTCGGCCAGCTGGTCGGGCCCGGGCCCGTCGGTGACGGCCACCAGCACCAGACCCAGCTGCCGCAGCGTGCGGCGCGCCGTGGCGACCCGGGACGGCAGCAACGCCCGCAGCATCGCCTCGCTGAACAGGCCCGTCGCGGGGTCGGAGACGAGGTTCTCGGTGGTCATGGTCATGGCTCTCCCGGGTCCGCCGTGGGTCGGCGAGGTCCAGATCTTGCCATCCCGCGCCGGCCCCGGAGCGCTTCCCCCCGAGCCGGGCCGACCCCGGTGGCGGAGCCGTCCGGCGTCTCCCGCACGAGACACCGGACGGATCGACCGCACTGATCAGGTCAGCGAGGACGACGGTACGCAGGTGGGCGTCCCGGGTCATGAGTGGTGAGTACGCAAGTCGGGGTGTGACACCCACCTGGCTCACGTCGTCCGGCGGGGCGGGGCCGGGTCGGGGTGGGCCAGGGTGGTGACCAGGGGGCGCTCGACGGCGGCGGCCAGCTGCTCCAGGTAGCGGGCCCGGGGGATGCCGATCGCCCCCAGGCTCTCCAGGTGGGGCGTCGTCCACTGGACGTCGAGGAGCTCGGCGCCGCCCGCCCGCAACCGCTCGACCAGCCCGACGAGGGCGACCTTCGACCCGTCGGTCTCCCGGTGGAACATCGACTCGCCGGCGAACAGGCCGCCGATCGCCACGCCGTAGAGCCCGCCGGCCAGCCGGCCGTCCTCGGTCCAGGCCTCGACGCTGTGCGCCCACCCGAGGGCGTGGAGCCGGGTGTAGGCCTTGCGGACCCGCCGGGTGATCCAGCCGCCGGGGCGGCGGGGGTCGGCGCAGCTGGCCAGCACCACGTCGAAGGCGGCGTCGACGGTGGTGTGGTGGCGCCGGACGGCCTTGGCCAGCGAGCGGCTGACCTTGAGTCCGTCGAGCGGGATCACCCCCCGGGGGTCGGGCGACCACCAGGCCACGGTGCGGCCCTGGTGGACGGGCATGGGGAAGACGCCGGCCCGGTAGGCGGCGAGCAGCGTCGCCGGTTCGAGGTCGGCGCCGATGGCCACCGGGCCCTCGGGGTCGGCGTCGACGGGCGAGGCGAAGGCCCACCCCGAGGGGCCGGGGTCGACGGGTCGGGTGGGCGGGCGGGCCACGATCAGGGCGGCGGGATGCCGAGGGTGCGGGCCATCGACAGGCCGAAGCGGCGGGTGGCCCGGCGGTTGAGGGCACCCCCGGCGACGGCGCCGGCCATCAGGGGCACGAAGGTCACGGTGTTGCGCCCGGCCCGACGCATCAGCCGGCGCCGGATCTGGAGCGTCAGCTGGTCGCGGGCCGACCGGCCCATGATCTCGGCGGCCGTCTGGGCCACCATCCCGTGGGCGCCGGGGCGGGCCAGCCGGGCCAGCTCGGCCGGGTCGATGCCCCGGGTCTCGGACCAGGCCCGGGCGAGGAGGGGGCCGTGGGCCCGCAGGTCGTGGGCGACGCGGTACCCGGCGGCCTCGTGGAGCTCGCCGGCCAGCTTCATCTCGATGCCGACGACGATCAGCGTCTCGACCGCCAGCTCGAGCGGCAGCGTCGCCCAGGTGGCCGGGTTGGCCTCCGAGGCCGCCGCCAGCGCCCCGGTCGTCGCCCCGACCGCCCCGCTGGCCAGGCTGGCGTTGCGGATCAGGCCCTTGGCCAGGTACGCGCCCGACAGCCCGTCGTGGTGGGCCCGCAGCGTGGCGAGGTCGCGCAGGGGGATGTGGGCCGGGACGTCGACGGTGATGTCGGCGAGCCAGCGCCCCGACGCCACCGCCTTGGCCCCGGCGGCCCGGGCCGAGCGGGCGGCCAGCCCGGCGATCCGCTTCGCCTGCGACGCGCTCAGCCGCTCCCCGCCGCCCGTCGCCTCCCCCACCGCCTGCGCCAGCTCGGCGTCGGTCGACGGATCACGGGCCGGCTCCACGCCCGCATCATGCCGCCCCCGACCGCCCGCTCCGCCCTCGCGACCCCCAGCCCACAAGAACGGGTTCTTGTCGGCCTGGGTCGCGGGCCGGGTTCCTGTGCGCTGGTGTCGCGGAAACGCGACCCCAGGCCCACAAGTCCTCCGCTCGACCCGGGGATCGCGACCCCTGGCCCACAAGAACGGGTTCTTGTGGGCTCAGGTCGCGGAAGTGGCCAGGGGCCGGGGGCCAGGAATCGGGGCCAGGGCGAAGGCCAGGGGGAGGGAGGGTCTACTTGCGGTAGTCGTAGAAGCCCTGGCCGGACTTGCGGCCGAGGTGGCCGGCGGCGACCAGGCGGCGGAGGGCCGGGGCGGGGCTGTAGTTCGGGTCGGCGAACTCGGCGTACAGGGCCTCGAGGATCGACAGCGAGGTGTCGAGGCCGACCAGGTCGAGGAGGGCCAGCGGGCCCATCGGGAAGTTGCAGCCGCCCTTCATGGCGCTGTCGATGTCGTCCCGG
>DASTYI010000038.1:0-2397 GCA_035765045.1 Iamia sp.
GCTGGTACCGCAACCGCTACGTCCGCACCACGCTCTACGAGCGGGGCATCGAGTTCGCCGACGCCGGCGTGCCCGGGGGCGACATCAGCCAGAGCAACGTGGCCGTCGTCCGCCACGCCGGCCGCCTCCTGACCCTCGGCGAGGTCGGCTTCCCCTACGAGCTGCTGACGAAGGACCTCTCCACCGTCGGCCCCTACGACTTCGACGGCCGGCTCGACACGTGGATGACGGCCCACCCGAAGATCGACCCGGCCACCGGGAAGATGCACTTCTTCGGCTACGGCTTCGCCGACCCGCTGCTGACCTACCACGTGGCCGACGCCGACGGCCGGCTGGTCCACAGCACGGCGGTCGACATCCCGGTGGCGACGATGATCCACGACTTCGCCATCACCGAGACCGACGTCGTCTTCTGGATCGGGCCGATCCTGTTCGGGGTCGAGGGGTCGGTGCCCGGCTTCCCCTACGGCTGGGACCCCGACGGCGGCCCGACCCGGGTCGGCGTCATGCCGCTCGACGGCGACGGCGCCGACATGCGCTGGGTCGACATGGAGCCGAGCTTCGTCTTCCACGGCACCAACGCCCACCGCGACGGCGACGACGTCGTGCTCCGGGTCAACAAGCTCGACTCGGCCTTCGGCCCGGCCGGCGACCTCGTGCCGTCCCGCCTCACCGAGTGGCGGATCGGCACCGGCGGCACCGACCTCACGCTGCACGAGGAGCAGCTCAACGACGTCGACATGGACCTGCCGTCGATCGACCGGCGGCACACCGGTCGCGACAACCGCCACGCCTGGTACGTCACCACCGACGACACCGGCGACTGGGGCTTCGAGTTCGCCGGCACCCTCCACCGCGACCTGCGCACCGGGCGCGAGCAGGTGTGGGACCCGGGCCCCCACGAGCGGGCCGGCGAGGTCTTCTTCGTCGCCGCCGGCGAGGGGGAGGGCGAGGGCTGGCTGCTCACCTTCGCCTACGACCGCACGACCGACACCTCGGCCCTCGCCATCCTCGACGCCCAGGACGTGGTCGCCGGCCCGGTGGCCCGCATCCACCTCCCGGTCAAGGTGCCGTTCGGGTTCCACGGCCTGTGGGTCCCCGAGGACGACATCTAGACGCCGAGCGGGGACCCGACCCCCGGCACCGGCCGGCACGAGACGTCCGGACCTCGCGCTAGGTTGCGGGCTCCGCCGACGACAGGAGTGGGGGCAGATGGCCACCGAGTTCTCGCGGGGGCAGAAGAGCCCGCTCTCGAACCTGACCCAGGGCACCGACCTCTACGTCGGCGTGAAGATCGAGGGCCCGGGCACCTGGGACATCTCCTGCTTCGGGCTCGACGAGGCCGACACGCTCTCCGACGACAGCTACTTCGTCTTCTTCAACCAGCCGAAGTCGCCCGAGGAGTCGATCCAGCTCCTCGGCGCCCAGTCCGGCGACACCGAGTCGTTCCGCCTGACCCTCGACAAGGTGCCGGACAAGATCCGCAAGCTCTCGATCTGCGCGGCGAGCGAGGACGCCACCGCCGGCCAGATCACCAGCGGCTGGTTCCGCATCGTCGTGGGCGGCGAGGAGGTCGTGAAGTTCACCTTCTCGGGCTCCGACTTCGCCGGCGAGCGGGCCGTCATCATCGGCGACGTCTACATGAAGGGCGTCTGGCGGGTCGCCGCCGTGGGCCAGGGCTTCAACGGCGGCCTGGCCGACCTGATCCGCTCCTACGGCGGCGAGGTGGCCGACGAGGAGCCGGCGCCCCCGGCCACCACCGGCTTCGCCCCGCCCCCCGGCGGCCCGGCCCCCGCCCCCGCCAACACCGGCTTCGCCCCCCCTCCCGGCGGTCCGGCCCCGGCGCCGCCGGCCAACACCGGCTTCGCACCCCCTCCCGGGGGCCCGGCCCCGGCGCCCGCCCCGGCGCAGGCGCCGCCCCCGCAGCCGCAGCCCGGCTTCGGCGCCCCACCGGCGGGCCCGGCCCCGCAGCAGCCGGCGGCCGCCGCCCCGATGGGCGCCCCGGCCATGGGCGGGCCCGGCGTGCCGGCCACGGGCTACGGCGACACCCCCACGCAGTACCAGCCGACCCCGCCCGGGGCCATGGTCAGCCTGGAGAAGTACAAGGAGAAGCCCACCACCGGCCGCTACACGCAGCAGAGCTCGAAGATGGTGAAGGTCACCCTCGGGCCCGAGGTCGTCACCCGCAAGGGCTCGATGGTCGCCTACCAGGGCGCCATCGAGTTCGACCACAAGGGCTCGGGCGGCCTCAAGAAGATGCTCGAGAACAAGATGACCGGCCAGGGCCTGTCGATGATGATCTGCAAGGGCCAGGGCGAGGTCTTCCTGGCCGAGGACGCCACCGACCTCCACATCGTCGAGCTCAACGGCCGCACCATCAACATCAACGCCAACAAC